>NZ_LR134201.1:1274251-1592814 GCF_900635955.1 Cedecea lapagei | reverse complement strand
TAAACGGCGGTTTACTCGGGAGCCGTAAGCGGTTCCTTCGGCGGTCGCGGGTATTTTTTTAGCCAGCGGCCGCTGACCATTCGCCAGTAGAAGCACGCCCCGCGCACCGCCCAGTCGCCAAACATCCCAAGCCAGACGCCGACCACGCCCATCCCGAGCACAATCCCCAGCGTGTAACCGGCAACCACGCGGCAGCCCCACATCCCCGCCATCGACACCCACATCGCATAGCGGGCATCGCGTGCGCCCTTCAGCCCGGCGGGCAGTACCCAGGAGGCGGCCCAGATAGGCATAAAGGCGGCGTTCATCCACAGCAGGACTTTAACCACCTCTTTAACATCATCTTCGCTGGTATAGAACGAGGCGAACAGTCCGGCGAACGGCGCGGTTCCCCAGGCGAGAACCGTCAGGCCAAAGGTGGCGAGCCAGAACGTGTGGCGCAGCTGGCGCTCGGCCTGACCGATTTGCCCTTTCCCCAGCCGCCTGCCGACGATGATCGTTGACGCCGACCCGAGGGCGTTACCCGGCAGGTTAATCAGCGAGGCGACAGAGAAGGCAATAAAGTTCCCGGCAATCACGTTGGTGCCCATCCCGGCAACGAACATCTGCGTCAGCAGCTTGCCGCCGTTGAACAGCACCGATTCGACGCTGGCCGGAATGCCGATGCCGAGCACTTCCCACAAAATCGCCCAGTTGAGCGGCGTAAAGTAGCTTTTCAGCGAGATGCGCAGGGCCGGGTTAAAGCCAATCATCAGCACGAAGATAATGCCCGCCGCACCGATGTATCGGGAAATGGTCAGCCCCAGCCCCGCGCCGACGAAGCCCAGCCCGCCCCAGCCAAAGATGCCGTAGATAAGGATGCTGCTGATGATGATATTGAGGATGTTCATGCCGCCGTTAATCAGCAGCGGGATTTTGGTGTTCCCCGCCCCGCGCAGCGCGCCGCTGCCGATAAGCGCAATCGCCGCTGCCGGGTAGCTCCAGACGGTGGTTTGCAGGTAAGACAGCGCGAGGGCTTTGACCTGCGGCGTAGCGTTCCCGGCAATCACATCGATGATGTGCGTGCCCGCCAGGTGAATGCCTGCGGCCATAATAAACGACACGATGGTCATCAGGATCAGCGACTGCCTGGCCGCCGCCCTCGCCCGCTCCGGATCAAGCCTGCCGAAGCTGAACGCCACCACCACCGTGGTGCCGAGGTCGATAGCGGCGAAGAACGCCATAATCACCATGTTAAAGCTGTCGGCAAGCCCAACGCCCGCCATCGCCTCTTTCCCTAACCAGCTGACGAGGAAGGTACTCAGCACGCCCATCAGCAGCACGCAGGTGTTTTCGAGGAAGATAGGCACCGCCAGCGGCGTTATCTCTCGCCAGAACAGCACCCGGTAGCTCTTGCGTTTGGCGTACCACGGCGTTTTCGCCACGGTCTGGCGAAGGACTGCATGTAAGTTCAAGAAAGGACCTGCAAGGAAAGATAAAACGGCATTTCAAATAATGGGCGACAAATCGTTATCCTGCAAAGGATTTTTTTGTCTCCGATCGCCTGAAAAGGCAACAAGATGTTGATAGTTTCCGCAAACGCGCCAGAGGGTGAGATTTTGCCTTTGACAAGCCCTGGAGCCCCCGCTAATATTCGCCCCGTTCACACGATTCCTCTGTAGTTCAGTCGGTAGAACGGCGGACTGTTAATCCGTATGTCACTGGTTCGAGTCCAGTCAGAGGAGCCAAATTTGAGAAGCCCGCTCAGGGAAACCTGAGCGGGCTTTTTGCTTTTGGTGGCGTGAGCTTACTTATTCCTTGTGCTTGTTTCTCTCGACTCTTTTACATCCATTTGCTGAATAGCGTGAAGGCCAAATCTGCTCAGGCGGTATACCCAATTCTTCCGCAATTAACCTTTCACCTTTAGGCCAGGGCCTGCTTAGGGCATTTGCCAAAGTCGATGATGCCAGCCCGGATTTTCTGGATAGCGCCGCCAACGATGTTCCCTTTTTCCTCATGCCTGCGACGATGTCTGCTGGGTGCCAATCTTCATGATTCATTCTGCTACTCCTTTGCATAACTGACATCATTAATTATCCCATTTTGGGATAATTTGACAAGTGATTGATATTCGATTTTGGGATATCGATCGGAGTTTAGCTATGCCTTCAATTTATTCAGAAGAATATCAGTTAGTTATCAAATCACTGCGTGATGCGCGAGTTAAAAGAGGGATAACCCAGCAGCAATTGGCTCAGGCGATGGGTCGCCCTCAGTCATTTATAGCCAAGATAGAAAGTGGTGAAAGAAGACTGGATGTGATCGAATTTGCTCATGTGGCGCAATTGCTGGGCGTTGAGCCTGCGCCATTGTTGGAGAGTGTTATGGGGAAATTGGAGATGCTTTGAAACCTGTTTATTCTCTCGCTCTACCCAGATAATTCTGCCTACTTTATATTATCTATTTCCCTAATAAACAGAGATGATATTTTCAATAACAACTCTATATAAAAATATCTATTATAAAGTGTTTATAGATGTCTTTAATCATGTATTGAAGCAACCCCTATATTTCTCGCCATTAAAAAATAGTCAAATCGAGCATCAGGCAATCCAATAAAAAAACAAAAATTCACCATAGAATATAAAATGGTGAATTTAAAAAATCATTGAGCGATAATTAATATTGGCTAATTAATCCCCACTAAGGGAAAAGGTATGCATTTATATCCTTGATTACACCCTCTAAGTATCCTAAAAAAACCTTGGATTCATCATTACTCATTTGGGAAATTTTGTTAGCGAGTTTAATCTTTCTATCTTTAGGTATTATATACTCAACCTTTATACCATATGATTTACCTGCTAATAGACCTTCTAATGAAATAGAAGATTGAATCAACTTATTTAAATTTTCCTCATGTAAGATATCAAAAACTCTATCTCTCTTTACCAGCTTTCCATTTTTCAATTCTTCCTGCCAGATTTCTATAGGGTAATTACTTTCTAAAACCCCCGGAATATTAAACCCTTCTTTTTTAGCCTTAATAACATCTGGTGCCAATGGCAATAGAAAACATTTAACCGACCTTCCTAGATCTTGAATTCCACCGAGCTCAATCCTTACTTTCCTACCATCTTCATCAGCGTCAACTAACCCAACACATTTAAATTTATCTGGATGATGCTTGCGCATATGGAAATATGCTTTAAGCATATCACATACATAATTGGTTCCCGCACTGAAATCTTTTGTTATTATCTCAATATTATTAACATGCTCAGGAGCATAAACACTCATTGCTTTTTCAAGGATAATTTTATCACTAATACCTTCAACATAAATAACTGCTTTTTTATCACCAAGCTGGCTTACAGTCTCAATATTCTCAATACGAGACTTCACTTCATCTATATAAGGAGAAAGTAATTCCATTACTCCCATTCGATCATCCAACAATTCGAAGTCACTATCACAAGAAGTAACATCAGTACTATCTTTCTCAATAAAAACACAATTAACACTTTCATTATCTTTCGATAGATTATAAAAGGCAGGAGAATGTGTTGTAATGAATAACTGAGATATTGGTTCAGGTACGAAGCTCTTAAATTGAATAGCTAGCTTTATCGCAGTAGTTAGTTCGAGATTATTTTCTGGCTCTTCATAGCCCCAAATGAATGTATATGGTGGATTGCCTCTTGCCTGTAAGGTTTTCGTTTTTTCAGCTATGTATTTTAATATTAGAGGTATATGTCGAGCTTTAACACCATCTCCTCGCTCATTAAGAGAAATCTTCATATCATTCAAAAAATCCAAGTTCCCAAATAAACTACTCAAATCCCGCGGCAGTGATAGTGCAGATTTAAAACCAAGAGACTCGCTAATTTCCATAGTTAGTTCCTGAAGGTTCTCAGCAATGCTACTTTCAAATGCCCTGCTAGAGTCATTAAAGTTTTCGTTGAAAACCTCATTGACCACAAAATAAATTTCGCTTCTAAGATTTGATATATACTCCCTGTCTTTAATTGCTGGAACATATACATATTTAACATTATTAAGAAGCTGTCTTATATTTGATCGAGAAGGTATATCTATTCTTTCATTACTCCTGCCACCTCTAGGACCACTGACAGATTTAATTCCAACTATTTTTTCATCATAAAAACCATTTGTGCGCCATGACTTAGTCCATTCAATAACATTGCCATTTGTCGCTTGATAACTTGCTGGGATCTCAAGAAGTAATTTTATTTTTACCTCACGAGCTTTTTTTGATTCCTTACCTGCTGTGTATATATTATAATCAGTTGAAAAATCGAAATATTCTCTTGGATTCGTCTCGCCATTAAAAAATAAATTTAACGCTCTGAGAATATTTGATTTACCAGCATCATTATTGCCTACAATTATCTGTAACCTAGAACTATCGATAACAATTTTCTGTATGGAACGAAAGTTTGAAATTTCTATTTTAGCAATTTTTACAGGCATAAGCCCCTCTAAGTGAATTAAATTTATATTAACCATTAAATATAACACACTTAAAGAGAAGGGATAACTACCATTTTTCGCGGTTTCAATAAAACAATAAGTAAGTTATGAAAATAAACTTAAATTTTTCAGCCATAATATTAATAAGGAAAACCTTGATAAAGACGCCACCCGCAAACCGCCGGTGGCGAATACTTGCTATACCTCCAACTCCCACTCACCTCCCCCAAGCAACTTGCCGTTGACCTGGATCTCGATCCGCTGCACGCCGGGATAATACTGGCGGGTGGTGATTTTCTTCACCGCGTGTTTTTTCTCTATCGTTACCGAGCCTCTGGCCGGGAGTTCAAACGCGCGGAGCTTGAAGACCTTCGGGGCGGTGCTGCCGTTGGCCTTCATAAAGTGGAGAACGTAATCCACAACGATGCTTTGCGGGGCGTCGCTGGTTGAACGCAGGCTGACCTTAAACTCCAGGTTTTCGCCCAGGACAATGGCTTTTTGTTTGATGGAGAAGGCATCCAGCGCGACGTCCGCGCCGTGCTGCACGCCGATCAGCGCCAGCGCATCCGGGTGGCCATTCTTGATTAAGGTGCGAAGTGAGTGGCGGGTTATCCACGCAACTTTTTTTACATCTTCACTGCCGGACTGTTTCGCCTGCTGCTGCCAGCTTTGCAGGAGCTGAATTACGTAGTCCGGATGGTCTTTGGTGATGTCGTTGAGGTGGTTGGCGACGCTTTTTCTGACGTAAAGCTCCGGGTCGAATTTAAGAGCGTCCAGAATCGCTCTTGTTCCCGCCGGGTCTTTAATAAACAGATGCAGCTTTTCGCCCCAGGGCACTCGCGGGCGTGTGCCTTCCGAAGCCCAGCGGCGAATATCCACGCTTTCGTCCTGCGCACATTTGAGCAGAAAGCGCATTGTTTCTTCCGGATTCTGCTTGATAAAAGGCCGCACCGCCCATTCGGAGGTAAAACAAACGGTGACCACCTTCAGGGCGTCGAGGGAAAGCTCAGGGTGCCCAAGGCCATAAAACTGAATAAACTCCGCAAACGGCCAGACGGCAAAGCCGCGCAGCTTGTTCTCTTTTAACACCGAAACCACTACGCCCAATGCCGCCGGGTAGTCCTGCGGCAGCCCGGCGGCCAGCGCGTCGCGAATAACCCGGACTCTGGCTTTCATTTCCAGCTTGTCCAGGCTCTCGGCTTTCTTTAGAAATGCGTCAACGTTAAAGGCGGGGTAATGCAGCGCGATTAAGCTCGCGATATCCTGCAAAAGTGAATGATTAAAAGCATGCTTAAACGCGTTTTGGTTTTCGACGGACTCACTCACTGCACGACTCCCTTGCGGATGATTTATTGCCGGAGTCTATCACTGTTTTTTCTTTTCTTTTTTAGCAGTTTGCTACAAACCTGCTAGCCGATGCGGCCGGGATGGGTCAGCAGCAGGCGAAACTTTTCTATATCGCAAATCACGTATTCCTGCGCCACTTTTTGGATGTACTGCTCTTCTATCAGCTGGTTGATTACCCGCCGATAGGTTCTTTCGGAGCAGCCAAAGCGCTCGGCCTCGCGGGACACCTGCGAGAAGTCCACCAGCGGCCTGTTCTGCTGGTTACGCTCGTAGAGGTCGGCCACGATGTTAAACACCAGCGGCTGCAGGAAGCGTTCCATGGTTCTTGCCATTCCGCGCTGGTAGCTTGTGGAAAGCAGCTGACTGAGCCAGACGCCCACTTCGGCGTGGCCGGTCAGGATGGTGTCCATCATTGCCAGCGGAATGACTTTTACCGTCATGGTGTCGTGGGCGACAACCGAAAACTGGCTCGGCGTGTGGGTCAGGTATTCGATTTCGCCGATGATTGTATCGCTGACAAAACGCTGCCCCAGGCTGAACGCTTTCCCGTTCTCGGCGTTGTAGTGCATGGTGTACTCACCGAGCGTGATCCAGTACAGCGCTTTGATCTCTTCGCCCTGGCGCAGAATGTATTCGCCGGCGCCAATCTCTTTATTCTTGAGCGGCGCGGCGTGAACGGCATCCCGCAGGATCTGGTGCCCGCGCTGAGCGAATTGCTGGATAATATTCATGGTGTTATCGCTCTCCGGCAGGACTGCCACGCAGCAAATAAGGGGTTTACCCCGTCAAGTATTGCCTGTTTCGCCAGCGTCCGTGGTGAAAAAGGCGGCTGAGATTACCTGGCTCCCTTCAATATTGTCAATACTCCTTGTTTCGTTCAACCCGCGCCAGCCCTGGCATTGCCCTTTTTCTTCTCCAGGGAAAAATCAATTTTGTGATCGCCGTCAGCCCGGTCGGACATTTGCCTTTTTCTGCACTTCGCCAGGTTTCTATCGTAGTGGCATAAAACCAGCCAGGAGATCGTCAGATGACGCCACATATTAACGCCAACCCGGGCGACTTTGCCGAAACCGTGATCATGCCGGGCGACCCGCTGCGCGCGCAGTACATCGCGCAGACGTATTTAACCGACGCAAAGCGCGTGTGCGATACCCGCAATATGTTCGGCTTTACCGGCTACTACAAGGGCAAGCGCCTTTCCGTGATGGCGCACGGCATGGGTATTCCGTCCGTTTCGATTTATGCCCACGAGCTGATTAATGCTTTTGGCGTGAAGCAGCTTATTCGCATCGGCACCTGCGGCGCAGTGGATGAAAGCGTGGATATGCGCAATGTGATTGTCGCCACCGGCGCGGGAACCTCTTCCTCAGTGAACCGCGACCGCTTTGGCGGCTACGACTACGCGGCGGTGCCGGACTTTGACCTGCTGCGCCGCTGCTGGACCGCAGCCGAGCAACACAACATTCCGACCCAGTTCGGCAACACCTTTACCAACGACCTGCTGTACGACAAACCCGAAGGCATGCTCCCTGCCCTCAAAAAGATGAACATCCTTGCGGTGGAGATGGAAACCTCGGCGCTGTTCACCCTCGCCGCGCAGTACCGCGCCAAAGCCCTGAGCCTGCTGACGGCCTGTGTAAACAGCGTTACGGGGGAAGAGCCCACGGCAGAAGAACTACAAAACACGTTAGACAAAATGATTGAGCTCGCTTTAGAAACCGCACTTCTCTGCGATTGATTTTTCCCATAAGGGTTCTCCGATGACAAACTCTACACACCAGCCGTCCTCTGGCGGCATAAAAGTTGAATCAAACGGCGTCAACGCCGTCCCTGAGTCAGAACGCTACGGCAGGCCTTCCGGGCTGTTCCCGATCTGGTTCTCGTGGAACGTCTCCATTCTGGGGATGACCTACGGCATTTACGTCTACTCGCTGGGCCTGAGCGTCTGGCAGTCGATCACCGCCGGGATCGTCGGTTACCTGCTTTCCTGCTGCCTGGTTGGGGTACTCGCGGTCGGCGGGCCAAGAACCGGCCTGCCGACGCTGACCCAGACGCGCTTCTGCTTCGGCTATCACGGCAATAAATTCCCGACCCTGTTCGCCTATATCTCCAACATGGGCTGGAAAATCACCATCATTACCCTCGCCTCCTCTACCGGCGCGGCGCTGTTCACCAAACTCTGGCCTGCGGCCTTTGCGCTGGCAGACGGCAAACCGACGCTGGTGTGTATTCTGGGCTGGTTTATCGTCAGCCTGGCGCTGACCATGTCGGTCGCCATCTATGGCCACCAGCTGATTATGAAGGTCGAGAAATACATCGCCTGGCTGACCGGGTTTATGAGCATCATCTTTATCTTCCTGATGCTGCCGCACATTCACTGGGACAAGCTGGGCCAGAGCGCTGTGCACGGCGACCTGCTGACCTATATCGGCGGCGTAGTGATGGCGATGACGATGGTGGGCTTAGGCTTCCTGAACTACGGCGGCGACTTTGCGCGCTACCTGCCGAAGAAAACGCAGGCTTCAAAGGTTATTTTCTGGACCACCACCGGAATTTCGCTGCCGGTGAGCATTCTGCTGGTTCTGGGCGCGTTCCTCGCCGACAGCAACCCGGACCTGAGCGCCGCGGCGGCGCAGTCGCCCATCGCCTCGCTGACTAACCTGCTGCCGTTCTGGTTTTACGTGCCGTTCTCCATCGTGATTATCGTTTCACTGCTGGCCGCTGCGATTACCGGCGTTTACAGCTCCGGCCTTGCCCTGCTGGCGCTGGGCATTCCGGCCAGCCGCGCCACGACCACCACGCTGAACGCGGCTATTATCGGCTTCGGCGCGTTCTACCTGATGTTTATTTCCGACTCGTTCCTGGCGACCTTCCAGTCGTTCCTGGCCTCTATCTCGGTGGTGATTGGCTCCGCCGGGGCGATTCAGCTGATCGACTTCCTGCGCCAGAAACGCCTGGGCTGGGATGTGGCAATGGCGAATAAAGCCGGTTTTGGTGGTCGCGATGGCCGCTGGACGGCGCTGCTTGCGCTGGGCGTGGCAACGTTTGTCGGCCTGGGCACAATTACCTCCGGTGACCCGTACATCGCGCACGTTGTTGGCTTCCTGCTGACGGAAGAAACTCGCCACAGCGTCTTTGCCACGGCGAACCTGGGCGTTATTGTCTCTATGCTGACCGGCGGGGTGATTTACTCTCTGCTGACCTTCGGCCTGAAGATTGAGCTACCGGGTATTTCGTCTACACAGGCGCGTTCTGCGCCACCGGTTAAAACACAGAAAGCCGTATAAGCCTGAAGCAGACCCGCTAAGCGGGTCTGTTGCTTTCCCGGTCCTGTAAAAAATCTATCAGCGCACGGACCTTCGCCGGAACGTGCCGCGTGTTGGGGTAAACCGCATAAATCCCCTGCGAGGGAAAACGGTATTCCGGCAGTACCTGCTGAAGCTCACCGCGTTCAATAGCAATCCTCACCAGCCATTCGGGCAGTAAACCCACGCCGCAGCCCTGAACCACAAAAGCCATTAGCGCCGCCGCCGTGTCGGTCATAAAGCGGGCCGGCCCGGTTATCGTCAGCTCGCGTGTTTCATGGTCGCGCCCAATAACCTGCCATTCACGGGGCGTTGGCAGCCGACGATGAATAACCCATTCCGCTTCAGCCAGCGCTTCCAGACTGCCGATCGGGTTACGCTCCAGCCACAGCGGCGCAGCAACCGCCACAATCTCAAAGCGCTCTATCAGCGCCGCGCGGTAAGAGGAATCCACCAGCTTACCGAGGCGAATGGCCACATCAAACTGCCCGGAAATCAGGTTAACCGGCGCAGAAGAGGACTCGTGCCGGATGGTCAGCCCCGGATGCAGCCTGCCGAAAGCGCTCAGGGCGGGGATGATCTTCGCCTGGCCGTATTCCGGCGTTGTCGAAATACTCAGCTCGCCAGAAAACCCGCCGTGCTGCCCCTGAACCTCTTCGACCAGCGCCTCGCTTTCCCTTAATAGCTGTAAAGCACGCTGGTAAAACATCTCGCCCGCCTGAGTTAACGCCACGCGGCGCGTGGAGCGCACCAGCAGCGAAACGCCAAGTTCCGCCTCAAGCTGACGAACGTTAAAGCTGATAACCGCTTTTGTTTGCTGCATGGACTGTGCCGCCGCGGTAAAGCCTCCGGCATCCACCACCGCCACAAACTGCGCCACTCGCTGTAAGTTCAGCATGCTAATTCGCCTGATTATCAAATTATTTTTGACAGTGTATCAGCAGAGGTGGGATTTATCCGCCTGGCCGAACCTGCTGAAATCGCCTTTTCCTTTTAACGAGAACCGCCATGCCTTACCGCGCCAGGGTCGCCGCCGTTTATCTGCTCGGCTTTTTTCTCGACCTGATTAATATGTTTATCTCTAACGTCGCCTGGCCTGAAATGGGCAGAGAACTTAATGCCCCCATCACCGAACTGGCCTGGGTGAGCCACGGCTATCTTTGCGGGCTGACGCTGGTCATTCCCTGCAGCGCGTGGCTCACGCAGCGGCTGGGAGCAAAGCGATTATTTATGCTTTCCCTGGGGCTTTTTTCTCTAGGCACGCTGGCTTCTGGCCTCGCCCCCGGCCTTGAGGCGCTGGTTGCCGCACGCATTTTGCAGGGCGTTGGCGGCGGGTTGCTTATTCCCGTTGGTCAGGCGCTGACCTGGCAACTTTTTGCCGTGCATGAGCGGGCCAAACTTTCATCGATAATCATGCTGGTGGCGCTGCTGGCTCCGGCGCTTTCGCCGACGGCGGGCGGCCTGCTGGTAGAGTCTTTTGGCTGGCGATGGATATTTTTGTCGAGCCTGCCGCTGGCGCTGCTGACGTTAGTCCTCGCGGCTCTTTGGCTAAAACCCGCAGAGCAGCAGGCTGCCCGCAAGCCGCTGGATGTTAAAGGGCTGATACTGGGGTCTGCCGGGCTGTTCGCTATTTTGCTTGGCGTAACGCAGGCCAGCAATGCGGCAGCGCATTTATCGGCCCTGCTGCTGCTGGCCGCCGGAGCGCTTATTCTGTGGCTGTTTGTTCGCCGCAACGGCATGAATCCTCATCCGCTGTTCAGCCTGCCGCTGCTGGCCGACCCGCTGCTTCGCTACGCGATGCTGGTTTATCAATGCATTCCGGGCATTTTTATGGGCACCAGCCTGGTCAGTATCGTCTACCTGCAAACGCAGCTGGGCCTGTCTGCCACGCAAACCGGGATGCTGATGCTGCCCTGGGCGATGGCCTCTTTTGTCGCGATTTCATTTACCGGCAAGATGTTTAACCGCCTCGGCCCTCGCCCGCTGATTACTGCCGGAGGTTTACTTCAGGCCGCCGGTATTCTGCTGCTGGCGCAGGTCAGTTCGGGCGAGCAAATATCGTTGCTGGTGGCGGCTTATGTTCTGATGGGCCTGGGCGGGAGCCTTTCCAGCAGCACGGCGCAGAGCACCGCTTTTATCTCTATCCCTTCTGAGGCGATGCCGGAAGCCAGCGCGCTGTGGAACATCAACCGCCAGCTGAGCTTTTGCTTTGGCGTGGCGCTGCTGAGCCTGCTGCTGACCGTATTACAGGGGCTGATGCCCGCCCCTCACGCTTATCTTTTCACTTTTAGCCTTGCCGCCGCCGGGACGCTGGCCCCGCTGGTTTACTCTTTGCGGCTGAATAATCAGCACATTAAAAATCAACTTATCCAAAAGGAGCTCTGAGCGATGAATATCTGGTTTAAAGAGGTGATTGACGCCCACGTTGCCATTGAGCAGTGGCTTGGCGCGGGACAGGGGGAGCCTGAAGCGCTGCTGGCACGCTTTGCTAAAGATTATTCGATGATCGCGCTCAGCGGTGCGAAGCTGGATTATCCCGCGCTTTGCGGCTTTTTCAGCGCCAGCGGCGGGAGCCGGGAAGGGCTGGCCATTGAGGTCGATAACCTCACGCTGCTGGACGAGTGGCAACGCGGGGCCGCCGTACTTTATCGCGAAACGCAGACCCTGAATGGCTCCACCACCGTGCGCTGGTCTACCGTTATTTTCCGCCTCGAGGGCGAGAAAGTGTTATGGCGGCATTTGCAGGAAACCGGTCAAGTTTAAGACCGGCCGGGCGGTGAACGCCGCCCCATCCCATTACAGCGCGATATTGAAGTGTGTGCCGTCCGGTAGCTCGATATCCAGCTTAACCTTCCCGCCCGCCGCCTCGACGTAACGCTTGAGGGAAGAGAGTTTGATATCACGGCCCTTTTTTTCCATTTCAGCGACGGTGGGTTGCTTCACGCCCAGCTTCTGCGCCATCTCGTTCTGCGTTTTTCTAACTTTATCGCGGAGTTCAGCCAGATGGATATTCAGCAGCATTTCGTCGGCCATGGCCTGCGCCGCGGCCACCACTTCGGGTTTTTCTTCGGCCAGCAGCTGTTCTAGTGTTCGACCCATTCTGTTTGTTCCTTTTCCGTTAACTGTTTCAGATGAGCTGCAAACTCCTTATCAGCCCGAGGAATCATGAGGTCATAAAACCGCTTCTCGTTTCCGACCTTGTTACCTGCACACAACAGGATGGCATAACGCCTTATATCAAAAGCGAAGAATAGCCTTAATGGTTCACCTTTGCATTGAACACGCAGCTCTTTCATGTTCGCGTATTGCGACCCTCTCACGGTGTCAGCGTAAGGCCTGCTTAGCAAAGGGCCCCGGCTCTTTAGCAACACCATTGATGCTATAACACAGGCTTTGGTTGCATCATCCGATGCCGTAAACCAGGCATCAAACGTATCCGTCATTTTTATCGACCACATGCGACATCCTTTTCAATATAGGTTAAATGCTATATAGACACAAGGCTATATCGTGGATTATCTGTGCAAAAATGCAGCGAATCATGGCACTGATTCAACATGTCCGAGCAGGTTTCAACTATTTTTTGACGTATGCGGGGCGTTGCAAAGCGAATGGGAAATGACTCGCAGATGAAAAATGGGCGAGATGAGCTCGCCCATTTTGAGTACAGCTTAAGCTTTTACGCGGCTGGCAATAATATCGTCGGCCACGTTGCGCGGCGCTTCGGCGTAATGATGGAACTCCATGCTGTAGGTCGCCCTACCCTGCGACATAGATCGCAGCGTGGTAGAGTAGCCAAACATCTCAGCAAGCGGCACATCGGCACGGATGATCTGGCTGCCGAACCGCTCTTCCATACCCTGCACCATACCGCGACGGGAGGAGAGATCGCCCATGATGTTACCGGCGTACTCTTCCGGCGTTTCCACCTCGACGTGCATGATCGGCTCAAGAATGACCGGATCTGCCTTACGCACCGCATCCTTAAAGCCAAAGATCGCCGCCATCCTGAACGCCATTTCCGAAGAGTCCACGTCATGGTAAGAGCCGAAGGTCAGCGTGGCTTTGACATCCACGACAGGGTACCCGGCCAGCACGCCGGTATTCATGGCTTCGCGCAGGCCTTTTTCCACGGAAGGAATGTACTCCCGAGGGACCACGCCCCCTTTTGTCGCATCTTCAAACACAAAGCCTTTACCCGGCTCCTGCGGCTCAAGCGTCAGCACCACATGGCCGTACTGCCCTTTACCGCCGGACTGGCGCACAAATTTGCCTTCAACGTCTTTCACCGTTTTGCGGATCGTTTCGCGATAGGTAACCTGAGGCCGACCGATATTGGCTTCCACGCCAAATTCACGCTTCATACGGTCAACGATGATTTCCAGATGGAGCTCGCCCATGCCGGAGATAATCGTCTGTCCGGACTCCTCGTCCGTATGCAGCCGGAATGAAGGGTCTTCTGCCGCTAAACGCTGCAATGCGACGCCCATTTTCTCCTGATCGGCCTTGGTCTTCGGCTCGATAGCGAGTGAAATAACCGGTTCAGGAAATTCCATGCGCTCAAGCGTAATCACCGCATTCGGATCAGTTAGCGTATCGCCCGTAGTGACGTCTTTCAGCCCGACGCAGGCGGCAATATCACCCGTTCGAAGTTCTTCAACCTCATGGCGATCGTTCGCGTGCATCTGAACAATGCGACCAATACGCTCCTTCTTACCTTTCACCGGGTTGTAAACCGAATCGCCTTTACGCAGCACGCCGGAATAAACACGAATAAAGGTTAATTGACCAACATAGGGATCGGTCATCAGCTTAAAAGCCAACGCCGAGAAGGGTTCATCATCATTTGGATGACGTTCCGCGTGCTGCCCCTTTTCATCCACGCCGTCAATGGCAGGAATGTCGAGTGGAGAAGGCATCAGCTCTACCACCGCGTCCAGCATGCGCTGCACGCCTTTGTTTTTGAACGCGCTGCCGCACAGCATCGGCTGGATTTCTCCGGCGAGGGTACGAACACGCAGGCCGGTAATGATGTCCGCTTCGGTCAGCTCGCCGGTTTCCAGGTATTTGTCCATAAGCTCATCGTTGGCCTCGGCCGCCGCAGATACCATTTTTTCCCGCCATTGTTGCGCGGTTTGCAGCAGATCTTCCGGCACCGGTGCATAGCTGAACGTCATGCCCTGGGTCGCGTCATCCCATAGAATGGCGCGCATTTTTATCAGGTCCACTACGCCGGTGAAGTGTTCTTCTGCGCCGATGGGGATCACAATCGGCACCGGATTAGCCTTCAGGCGATCAATCATCATCTGTACCACGCGGAAGAAATCAGCTCCCGGGCGGTCCATTTTGTTAACGAAGGCCAGCCGCGGTACGCGGTATTTATTCGCCTGCCGCCAGACCGTTTCCGACTGCGGCTGCACGCCGCCCACGGAGTCGTAAACCATTACGGCGCCGTCCAGCACACGCATAGAACGCTCCACCTCAATGGTGAAGTCTACGTGTCCCGGTGTGTCGATGATGTTGATACGGTGCGGTTCAAAACCGCGGTCCATACCCGGCCAGAAGCAGCTCACTGCGGCGGAGGTAATGGTAATGCCGCGCTCTTGCTCCTGAGCCATCCAGTCTGTCGTTGCTGCGCCATCGTGAACTTCGCCCAGTTTGTGGCTCATGCCGGTGTAAAACAAAATACGTTCGGTCGTGGTTGTTTTACCGGCATCAATGTGGGCGGAAATACCAATGTTGCGATAGCGTTCGAGAGGGATGGGTCGGGGCATGATGTGTCCTTAGTCTTTATGACTGTTAAGCGACGACCGGGATGGCCGCCAGTTTTGTTCGCCAGGATCATAGTACAATTGTACGAGTATATTCGAACAATTTGAGCTATCGCTAATCCCGATGCAGTCGAAGGGGCATCAGTTTGCTATAGTAGCCGGCCGACGTGCCGTAACCGCCTGGACAGGAAGAGTATGATCGCCAACCACCCGGAACGAGAACAAATCCGCCTTGAAAATGTCCTTTTTGCCCTGGGTAACCCCCTGCGGCTGGAGATTGTTAAATCGCTCGCCGGTGGCGCAGAGCTTACCTGCGGAGCGCTGCGCCAGGAGGTGGCGAAGTCCACTATGACCCACCACTGGCGCGTGCTGCGCGATAGCGGCGTAATCTGGCAGCGCCCTCAGGGGCGTGAAAATCTGATTTCGTTAAGGCGGGAGGATCTGGATGCTCGTTTCCCAGGACTTCTGGAAACCTTACTGCGGGTGATGGTGAATGAGGCGTAAAAAAGCCGCCCTTACAGGCGGCTTTCTGGATTCACTGAGTATTATTCAGATTTGGTATCGGCAACTTTCTGCTCGCCCATCACCTTCAGCTTCTTAGAGATCTCACGACGCTCTTTAGACAGCTCGGCGTTTTTAATGATGTAGTCATCCACGCGGTCTTCATAGTCGGTCTTCATGCTGGCAATGATGCCCTGAACCGCTTCGATGCTCATGCCCGGCTTGATATAGTCGCTCAGGTTATCGAGCAGCAGCACGCGCTTCTGGTTGTCACGGATCTTTTTCTCTACGTCCTGGATTTCACGCTGCAGTTTGTTTTTACGACGGAACAGACGAACAAACTCCAGCACGTCCTGGAAGGTAGGTTTGATATTTTCCATTTTTACACCCCTGCTAAATTGGTACTCGGATTCGTTAAGACAACCGCCATAACCTTAGTAGTAGCGGTTGACGATGACAATTTTTTGTCAGTCTCACTTACGGGCTTGCCCTATCTTAACCTCAATTTCTGCTGAATCGAAACAAGCATTGTCATTTCTGCGCTTTGCGCGCGCTATTTGCGCAGCGCCCGGCAAATAAGGTGTGACAACAGCTCAAGCTGGCGAGCCAGTTCGAGGCTGAGCCAGACATAACCATGGATCGGCGTCTCCTGCAGCGGGCTCTCTTTGCCCTCCTCCATCAGCTGACGCAGCTCAAAAACGATCTCATTCAGCTTCTCGTTGTTGGCAGAAATAGGCGAAGGATTTCCTTCATGCAGCGCCTTTGCAATGGCCGCCAGCGTCCGCTGCGCCATTTGCTGGGTATCGCGTAGCGTGTGGGCATTAATCATTACAAAATGGCTGGCTCGGGTTGCCCAGTAGGCGTTTATCTGCAGCTCAAGCGTGCACACCATATTACGGTTAATGGTCTGAATCGCCTCAAAGACCGACTTCTGAATGCGGGTCTCTTTGCTGGCCGGGCCAATTAAAGCTCGCATTTTCACCACGTCGTTGAGGATCTTCTGCAGCGGTTTTTCCAGCCTCGGGCGCTCAACCAGGTTTGGCGAGAAACCCGCCGTGTAGATTTTACCGAATGCCTGAACAAAGGTCGCCATCTGGATTCGCCAGTGAATAAACGCCCGTTGCGGGTAAATGCTGGTGAAAAGCATAGCCAGCAGAGACCCAAAAATGACGTCGCCGCTTCGCCATAGCGCAATCTCCATATCCCCCGGCGGCGCGCCCACCACCACCGAAAGCGTGATACCGATAAGAAGCGCCTGGTACGGGCGCTTGCCGAGTGCCAGATAGCCGCAAAGGAACATCGTCAGCCCGCACCAGATAATCATCAGCGGCAGAGAGAATAACTCAAGCTTGAGGGCTATAAGCCCTACGGCAGCCCCAAAAATGGTGCCGCCAATACGCTGGAAAGCACGAGGCACGACATTGCCCCAAAACGAGATAGGCCCCATCACCACCACCAGCGTGATCAGCGGCCAGGTCCCCTCCGGGATCTGCAGCAGGCGAACCAGAACAAACGTCAGCACAAAAGCAAGGGCGATGCGTATACCGTGGGCAACGCGATAGTTGCGGTAAATACGGATCTCAAACGGGGTCAGTGATTTGTCGGGGCGCACACCCGGCTCTCCGGAAACAAAAAATAAAGTGTACCTGTTTTTCCGGGAAGGAGATCACAAAGCCTCGGAACACGGGCTTTTTGCGCGGGATATTTCACGTTTCTTTGCTAAAGGTCAGAAACAGGGTGGCTAAACGCCACCCTGAGTTACCGATGCTAGCGCAGCCAGGGCGTTACGGTGACGCCGACCAGCAGGCCTTCAGGGCTCAACAAGCGCGATACCGTTTGCCCCCAGGGCTCCATACGGTTATCAACCAGCATCCTGTAGCCTGCCTGCTTCAGCACTGCCGTCGCCTGCCCGACGTCTTCAACTTCAAACTCCACCCAGCTTTGTGGCACGACAATGCTCTCCGGCCAGCTGTCAACGCCGAAACAGGAGTGCGCCGCCTGTGCGAGCGGCCAGAGTGCAAAGTGCTTCACGCCGTCCAGCTCATCCAGCTCCGTTGCCAGGTAGGCCTCGTTGCCTTCCATTGCCTTCAGCGGCAGGCCAAGCACCCGCTGATAGAAGTTGCTGCTTGCCGCCACGTCACGCGTAACCGGGCCATACCCGGCGACAAACAACACCTTTAAGCCTGCGATAGCTTCCGTCATGGTTGGCTCCTGTCAGACTTTAGCGACCGGGACATACATCTCTATTTCCCATACGCCGGAGGTTGAGCCGTCGTTGAGATAGATTTCGTAGCAGGGTTTTCCTGTCAAGCGATACCCGCCGTCAGCTTCGACCTGGTCGAAGAAAGTCTCCCAGGCTTCATGGAAAGCGTCGTTTTCTACTTTGGCATGGCCGATGGCATAGGTGTCCGCCTCGATAGCCGTGACGATAACGCCTTCGCTGTTCTCCGGCACGATGAAGTCATCAGCGACGCCCAGCACCGTATCAACGCGAAGCTTGTTCGCCGGGACGACGTCAGGATCGTCGTAGTAAACAGCCAGCCAGTCTCCGTGCAGGCCGTGGTTTTTTGTCCACATCGCCAGCTGATCAAACCCCTGCGGCACCGTAGTTTCCCAGGGCCCAACAAGATGAAAACCGGCCACTTTGCGCGCCGGAACCTGCTGAACTTTGAATGTCATACTGCCTCCACGCTGATGAATAAATATACTGTATTTTTATACACTATATTTTTCATACTACCTGCACAAGCTGCCAGATTTGGGAGCTGCCTCGCAGGAAATAGAGACAAAAAAACCGCACTCGTCGCGCGGTTCGTTAACAGTATAAAAGGTTAAAGCTTGCGGCTGATAAAGTCACCCAGGCGCGAAAACAGCCCGCCTTTCTCCACCGGAGTCAGGTTCACCAGCGGCCAGTGGGAGATAAGCTTGTCGCCATCAAACAGCTGGATTTCGCCCACCGGGGTATTTGCAGCCAGCGGCGCCTCCATATCCTGCTTGCTCAGCACATATTTAGCCTTAATGTTCGGGACTTCTGATTTAGGCAACGCGAGGAAAACGTCCTGATCCGGGCCAACGCTAATCTCTGGCTTATCGCCATACCAGATGTGCTCGTTGCCGATGGCTTTGCCTTTTTGCAAGACCTGCACGGTGTCGAAGTTATCCTGCCCCCAGTGCAGCAGCTTGCGGGCCTGTTCTTCGCGCCCTTTTGGACTAAGACCGCCCATAATCACCGCAATCAGGCGACGCTGGCCGAGTACGCTGGAGGCAATAATGTTGAAGCCCGCCGTCTCAGTATGCCCCGTTTTCAGACCGTCGACGTTCAGGGACTTATCCCACAGCAGGCCGTTACGGTTCTGCTGGGTAATACCGTTCCAGGTAAGGCTACGTTCGCTGTACATATGGTAGAACTGCGGCTCGCCGTGAATGATAGCGCGAGAGAGGACGGCAAGGTCATAGGCTGAACTGTGCTGCCCTGGCGCATCAAGGCCGTGCACGGTTTCAAAATGGGTATCATGCAGGCCAAGCTGTTCGACGTAGTGGTTCATCATGCCGACAAATTGCTTTTGCCCACCGGCGACGTAATCTGCCAGCGCAACGCAGGCGTCGTTACCGGAATCAATAATCAATCCCCGGCTTAAGTCACGCACGGTAACCCTGTCGCCCGGTTTGATAAACATCAGGGACGAACCATCAAAGACCGGGTTGCCTTTTGCCCATGCGTCTTTACCTACCGTGACCACATCGTCCGGGGTGATACGTTTGCTGTCGATAGCACGGTCTACCACATAGCCGGTCATCAGCTTCGTCAGGCTCGCCGGGTTACGCTGAACGTGCTCATTCCCTGCGGTCAGCACCTGCCCGGTGGTGTAATCCATCAGCACCCATGAGCCGGCTTCTACCTGCGGCGGCTGTGGCTGATGGAGGAAAGTATCATCAGCGAAAGCAGAGTTGACGGACAGGGACAAAAAGCTCAGGGCGGCAAGCAGACGGGTTTTCAACGGAAGATCCTCAAAGACTGAATTTACAGCGGCTCGTTTTACGGGAGTTCTTGTTAATTTGCTTCTTTAAATTGCAAGAAAATATGACATTTCATATTTGGTAATAATAATGAATGATATTTGTACGGAATATATTCCTGCCGCGCATTGCTCTACGTTTATTCTGATATTCCCCAATTGCACGACTTTCTGATTGTGGCGACTTTGATTCATTTTTATTCTGGCCGAAGAAAATACAGATAAAGGTCAACTTATTGTGGAAAGTAAACGCTGGTCTCCTGAGCTGGAAGGACTTCGAGGCCTTGCATCGCTTTGGGTCTTGCTCGGCCACATTTGCCTGTTGGTTCAATGCCGCATTCCCGTACTCTACGACCCGGGTATGGGGGTCGATTTATTTATTTTGCTGTCAGGGTATTTGATGGCCAAGAATTACCAGGAGCGGCGTGAAAAAGAGCCCTGGAATAAGCCTTCTACCTTCCGTGTTTTCTGGCTGCGCCGTTTCTTTCGCATCGCCCCACTCTATTATTTATTGTTGATAATCGCCCTGCTGTTTGGCAGCTGGTTTGGCGAAATGCGCGATATTATCGCCAGCGCATGGCCGACAACCGCCACGGCAAGTAGCCGCTACGCCGACCATTCCGTAATCAATATTATCAGCCATCTGTCGTTTGTTTTCGGCCTGCTGCCGGCGTACTCCTTCCGCACGGTCTTGCCCGACTGGAGCATCGGGTTGGAGATGCAGTACTACTTGCTATTCCCGTTTATGATGCTGCTGGTAATGCGCTACGGATTTGCGGTCAGCGCCACATTGTTGATGGTCGTTTGCCTGGCGGCTCGCTGGCTCTTTCCCGACTACTTCAACGCTTTCCCGATGCCGTCGATGATCCTGATAAAGCTGCCGCTGTTTATCGCCGGAATGCTGATATCTCACGCGGTGATACAGCGCAACATACGCTATTGTGCGCTGGCGCTGCTCGCCCCGGTCATCGCCTGGCAAATGCACATTGCGGAAACCCACCTGCGGCTGGCGGCCGAATGCGTGATGATTGTTGGGATGGCAATGCTGCTCTGGCAGTATCAGGGCGAAAGCCGCCTGAGCAAGACGACAGATGCCCCGCGTAGGCTATTTACCTGCCGGTTCAGCCAGTTTTTAGGGGACGTTTCTTACTCCGTTTACCTGCTGCATCTGATGATTGTCATTCCCGTCATCGGCCTGCTTGTGCGTTACACTGCTTTTGCCCACCAGCCTTCTCTTCTTCGCTTCCTGATAGTGGCTGCGATAACGTTACCCGCCGTGTGGCTGATTGCCGTTGTGCTCTACCATAAGGTGGAAAAACGCGGTATCGCTCTGGGTAAGCGCTTGATCGGCAGCGCCGAGCTGAGGCCCGGGCGGGCAGCATCTTAAACGCGCTTTTCCTTCTGATGAGCCAGCAGATGGTTTACCATTGAGTCAGATTACAACTAGCTCAATGGTATCCTCTGTGTCCGACTCCGCTCCGCAAGCTACATTTCTGTTTCACGATTACGAGACCTTCGGCAAAAGCCCTTCACTGGACAGACCGGCCCAGTTTGCCGCCATTCGCACCGACAGCGAATTTAACGTTATTGGCGATCCTGAAGTGTTTTACTGCAAGCCCGCAGACGACTACCTGCCTCAGCCAGAGGCCGTAATGATTACCGGGATAACGCCTCAGGTGGCGCTGGCTCGCGGCGAAAACGAAGCGGCTTTTGCTAAACGTATCCACGATATTTTCACCGTGCCGAAGACCTGCGTAGTGGGCTACAACAACGTGCGCTTCGACGACGAAGTGACGCGCAATATCTTTTACCGCAACTTCTACGATCCCTATGCCTGGAGCTGGCAGCACGATAACTCGCGCTGGGACCTGCTGGACGTGATGCGCGCCTGTTATGCCCTGCGCCCGGAAGGCATTGTCTGGCCGGAAAACGAGGACGAGCTACCGAGCTTCCGTCTTGAGCACCTGACCAAAGCTAACGGCATTGAGCACGCCAACGCACACGATGCTATGTCAGATGTCTACGCAACCATCGCCATGGCTCAGTTGGTGAAAACTCGTCAGCCACGCCTGTTTGACTATCTCTACAGCCATCGCTCGAAGCAGAAACTGCAGACGCTGATAGATATCCCGCAAATGAAGCCGCTGGTTCACGTTTCCGGCATGTTCGGTGCCCAGCGCGGCAATACCAGCTGGATAGCGCCGCTGGCCTGGCATCCGGATAACCGCAATGCCGTGATTATGGTGGATCTGGCCGGGGATATCTCTCCGCTGCTTGAGCTGGACGCCAATACCCTGCGTGACCGCCTCTATACGCCAAAAACCGAGCTTGGGGATAACGCTGCAGTGCCCATCAAGCTGGTCCACCTCAATAAGTGCCCGGTGCTGGCCGTCGCTAACACGTTGCGCCCGGAAGATGCGGAACGTTTAGGCATCAACCGCCAGCGGTGCCTCGATAACCTGAAAGTGCTGCGAGAACACCCGGAAGTCCGTGAGAAAGTGGTCGCCCTGTTTGCCGAAGCAGAACCTTTTGTTCCTTCAGATAACGTCGATGCCCAGCTATATAACGGCTTCTTCAGCGACGCGGACCGTGCGGCGATGCGTATTGTTCTGCAAACTGACCCACAGAATCTGCCGGCGCTGGATATCACCTTCGCCGACAAGCGCATTGAGAAACTGCTGTTTAACTACCGTGCGCGTAACTGGCCAGGCACCTTAAGCGAAGAAGAACAGAACCGCTGGCTGCAGCATCGCCGGGATGTGCTTTCTCAGGAAACCCTGCAGGCATATGCCCATGAGCTGGAAGCGCTGTATAACCAGCATGAAGGGGATAAAGAGAAGATGGCGCTGCTGAAAGCGCTGTTTGAATATGCGCAGTACCTGGTTGGTTAAACTTATCTTCAGGCAAAAAAAAGCTCCCGACAAAGGGAGCTTTTTTATCACCAAAGACGATTAAGCCGCGTCTTCGTTGTACTGTGGCACCGGGTTACGGAAGCTGCGAGTCACGCAGGCCAGGTAAACCAGGCCAATGCCGCCCCAGATCAGGCCAAGCACCATCGAGCTCTCTTCCAGGTTGATCCACAGCGCACCCACCGTCAGAGCACCACATACCGGCAGTACCAGGTAGTTAAAGTGGTCTTTCAGCGTTTTGTTGCGCTTTTCGCGGATCCAGAACTGTGAGATCACTGACAGGTTCACGAAGGTGAACGCCACCAGCGCACCAAAGTTAATCAGCGCCGTTGCGGTAACCAGGTCGAAACGGATAGCCAGCAGCGCAATGGCACCAACCAGCAGAACGTTCCACGCCGGGGTACGCCATTTCGGATGAATGTAACCGAAGAAGCGAGTCGGGAACACGCCGTCACGCCCCATCACATACATCAGACGAGAAACGCCAGCGTGCGCGGCCATACCGGAAGCCAGAACGGTCACGCTGGAGAAGATCAGCACGCCCCACTGGAAGGTTTTACCTGCTACATAGAGCATGATTTCCGGCTGCGATGCGTCTGGATCCTTAAAGCGAGAGATATCCGGGAAGTAGAGTTGCAGGAAGTAAGACGCAACAATAAATACCATCCCGCCAATCAGCGCAGTCAGGAAGATAGCCTTTGGAATCACGCGCTCTGCATCTTTCGTCTCTTCAGACAGAGAAGAGATGCCGTCAAAGCCCAGGAACGAGAAGCACAGAATGGTCGCCCCGGTAATCATCGGCACCACGTGCGCATCACCTGACCAGAACGGGCGAGAACTCGTTAGCGTTGCTGCACCTTCACCGTGATAAACCCCATAAATAATCATGCCGACGATGACGGAGACAATCCCCATCTGCAGCACCACAATCAGGGTGTTGAAATTAGCCACGGTCTTAATGCTGCGCAGGTTAGAAATGGTCATAAAGGCCACCAGCGCAACAACGAATATCCACGACGGCACGCTCGGCACCAGCGCTTCAAAGTAAATTTTTGCCAGCAGAATGTTGATCATCGGCATGAACAGATAGTCCAGCAGCGATGACCAGCCAACCATAAACCCAACGGTCGGGTTGATTGATTTCTGGGCGTAGGTATAGGCGGAACCCGCAGACGGGAAACGACGCACCAGCTTGCCATAGCTCAGCGCGGTGAACAGAATCGCCACCAGAGCAAAGGCATAAGCCGTCGGCACATGGCCATCGGTCATCCCGGAAACAATACCGAAAGTATCAAACAAGGTCATCGGCTGCATGTAGGCAAGGCCCATCATAACTACCGGAACCAGCGTCAGGGTCTTACGCAGACCTGGGCGGGTGTTTGCACCTGCGGTGACGTTAAGCGACATGGTCATTTCCCCCAATGGTGAAAGCCTGCGCAAAAGCAAAAATCTGCCCCATCTTAATTTCCTCGGCGACACGACTGTCGTTTTTTAAAAGCTAGTATCTATCCGGTACGAAGCCCGGCCTCTTGGTTTTTTTGGCAAATGCCGTTTGTCTGACTTAATTGATTGCAAAAAAATAACCGACGTCTCTTAAACGTCGGTTAGTTTTCTCTTTTGCAGGCCGCATATTTTGCACCATTCAGAGGCACAATGACAAGATGTTAAAAGCCATCTTTGACAATTTCTTTTTCTGCGCCTGGCGGAAGTAAAACCTCTCGCATTCGGTGCTACAGAAGAAGATCGGCCTGTCGCGGCGTATCGGTGCCATAAAGTACTGCCTGGCTGACAATCAACATAGTAGAGCCCATCTAAAATCGCCAGTGAAAAAAGCACTATTTTTCTACCGGCTTATAAACCTGAGCGATGTGGGGATCTGCGACGATTTTCTCGCGCCACCATTCGCTGGCAAGCCCGGCCGTTTGCTCATTCCAGCCAAGCCAGACCGGCACACAGGGTTTCTGGCCTGCCACCTGCTTTTTGACCAGCGCACCGCTGTCGATATAACGCTGCGCCATATAGCGCGGGATATACCCGCAGCCAAGACCGCTGATTTGCAGTTCGAGCTTGGTTTTAAAGTCAAAGACGGTGATAGCTTCCTGCGCTTCAGGCAGATGCATAGCGCGGGCAGGCTCAATTCTTGAAGTGTCGCCCACGACCACGGCGCGGGAACGTTGAATCAGGCGGCGGGTGAGCGGCTCTTCGGCCTTCGCCAGCGGATGATGCGGCGCCACAACAAAAACGATGTCCAGACTTCCTAACAGCTTAAAGCCATATCCGCTCAACGAAGGCGGTTCGCTCATCGCCCCAACGGTAATATCCGCGCGCCCTTCCGTCAGCGCTTCCCACGAGCCACCCAGCACATCATTAATGAATTTGAGGCGCGTCACGCTGTAACTTTCATAAAAAGCTTCGATCAAAGGGGTCAGCAGAGAGAAAGGAAAAGCGTTATCCACGCCGATAGTCAGCTCACGCTCCCAGCCCTGCTGCAGCTTAATCGCCTGCTGCTCTAATTCACGAACCGAATGCAGAATCTCTCGTCCTCTTTCCAGCAGAAATTGACCAGTACGCGTAAAACGCGCCCGATGGCCGCTGCGGTCGAGGATTTGAATATTGAGGTCGCTTTCCAGCTTTTGAACGCTGTAGCTCAGCGCCGAAGGCGTTTTAAAGAGCTTTGCCGCCGCGGCAGCGAAGCTCCCTTCTTTATCCAGCGCATCGAGAATGACCAGTACATCCAGCAAAGGTTTCATAATCACTCCCGCCCACGGCGCTTAGGTTACTGCATCGGCATAACCAGCGGATTAGGATATTGATACTCGAAGCCTAGCTCATTACAGATACGGCTGCCGTCAACCAGCTTACCGTGGCCGGTTCCAGCGTCCTGACGGAACGAAGGCGCCTGAAGGCCAATTTGGCGGGCCATGCGAGAATAAAACTCCTCGCGTGTGGGATGGGCCGGCGCACAAAGGTTGTAGGTATGGCCCCCTTTTGGTGCCTGAAGCAGCAGCGTGATGGCAGAAATAACATCTTCGAGATGAACAAGGTTTACGCCGTGTTGCCCGTTAGCCACGTCCGTTTTACCCGCCAGAAAACGTCCTGGATGGCGATCCGGCCCCACCAGCCCGGCAAGACGCAGAATATCCACCGAGGTACCGGGCAGACGGTGCATCCAGTCTTCTAACTCTTTGAGCACCCGTCCGCTGGCGGTAACGGGCCTGAGCGGCGTTGTCTCTTTCACGTTGCCCTCGCCTTCACCATACACCGACGTCGAACTGGTAAAAATAATGCGCGGAACCGAATGCGCAAGTGCGCTATCGACTATTTCCTGTACCGCCTGAAGATAAAAATCATCACCTTCACCGCTGCGTCTGGCAGGAAGCGTCACCACTAATGCATCGACGTCCAGCAGCTCATCCAGATCGTCACTGTCGCAAACCAGCTCCGGCTGCAGCTGCAGCTGGTAACTTTCAATTCCGCACATGCGGGCAGCCTCTACGCCATCGAGCGTCGTTTTGCTTCCGCTGACCTGAAAGCCCCGCGCTGACAATGAGAGCGCCAGCGGCATTCCCAACCACCCTAAACCGACTATCGCGACCCTTTTCATGCCTTGTCTCCTGACCTTACAGCATTATCTTCTGACGAGTGAATTTAGCTCTCCGTTAAGGCTACGCCACCCGCGCAGAACTGACAATTACCTCTGCCCTACAGAATATCAATGAACGGGGAAAAAACCCCTTGCGCTCAACGCGTAATCTGGTTTACGTTAATTGGCACATAATGAATAGTCATTCATACGAGAATTTTATGACACGCGCTCAGTTTAAAAACCACCATCATCACCATCACCCTGACTAGTCTTTCAGGCGATTGGTGCTGGGAGACGAAAAGATCTTCCAGTGGTGCGTGAACGCGAGAAAAAGCCCCCGGAAGATAGCTTCCGGGGGCTTTTTTTATTGGGCGTCAGACAGAATGAATAAGGGGTAACTACCGATGACCGACAACAACCGTTTACGCATAGCTATGCAGAAATCAGGCCGTCTTAGCGATGATTCACGCGAATTACTGGCCCGCTGCGGCATAAAAATCAACCTGCACACGCAGCGTCTGATTGCCCTGGCTGAAAACATGCCGATCGATATTCTGCGCGTCCGTGATGACGACATTCCGGGCCTGGTGATGGACGGCGTAGTTGACCTCGGTATCATCGGTGAAAACGTTCTCGAAGAAGAGTTGCTGACCCGCCGCGCGCAGGGTGAAGATCCGCGCTACTACACGCTGCGTCGCCTGGACTTCGGCGGCTGCCGCCTGTCGCTGGCCACCGCAGTGGACGAGCCCTGGGATGGCCCGGCCAGCCTCAACAACAAACGCATAGCGACCTCTTACCCGCACCTGCTCAAGCGCTACCTCGACCAGAAAGGCGTGCAGTTTAAATCATGCCTGCTCAACGGCTCGGTGGAAGTTGCGCCGCGCGCCGGCCTGGCTGACGCCATCTGCGACCTGGTGTCTACCGGTGCAACGCTTGAAGCCAACGGCCTGCGCGAAGTCGAGGTTATCTACCGCTCCAAAGCCTGCCTGATCCAGCGCGATGGCGAAATGCCGGAAGCCAAGCAGCAGCTCATCGACAAACTGCTGACCCGTATCCAGGGCGTCATTCAGGCGCGTGAATCCAAATACATCATGATGCATGCTCCAACCGAGCGTCTGGATGAAGTCATCGCCCTGCTGCCGGGTGCCGAGCGCCCGACGATTCTGCCGCTGGCGGGCGATCAGCAGCGCGTAGCAATGCATATGGTCAGCAGCGAAACGCTGTTCTGGGAAACCATGGAGAAGCTGAAAGCGCTGGGCGCCAGCTCTATTCTGGTGCTGCCAATTGAGAAGATGATGGAGTGATGTGATGAGTAACTTCAACACGCTGATTGACTGGAACGCCTGCGACGAAGCCGCTCGCCGTGCGCTGCTGATGCGCCCGGCTATCTCCGCCTCGGACAGTATCACCCGCACCGTGGCGGAAATCCTGGAGAACGTTAAAACCAACGGCGACAAGGCCCTGCGCGAATACAGCGCAAAGTTCGATAAAACTGAAGTGAAGCAGTTGAAGGTCACTCAGCAGCAAATCGATGAAGCCGTAGCGAGACTAGGCAGCGAAATTAAAGAGGCGATGGCCGTGGCCGTCGCTAACATCGAGAAGTTCCACCTCGCACAGCAGCTTGCTCCGGTTGATGTGGAAACCATGCCCGGCGTACGCTGCCAGCAGGTTACCCGTCCCGTGGCTTCCGTCGGCCTTTATATTCCCGGCGGCTCCGCCCCGCTGTTCTCAACAGTACTGATGCTGGCAACGCCTGCCCGCATTGCGGGCTGCAAAAAAGTGGTGCTTTGCTCACCGCCGCCGATTGCCGACGAAATCCTTTATGCGGCTCAGCTATGCGGCGTGCAGGAAGTCTTCCAGGTCGGCGGCGCGCAGGCGATTGCCGCCCTGGCGCTGGGTACGGAAAGCATTCCGAAAGTGGACAAGATCTTTGGGCCGGGCAACGCCTTTGTCACCGAGGCAAAACGGCAGGTCAGCCAGCGCCTCGACGGCGCGGCTATCGATATGCCGGCAGGCCCGTCTGAAGTGCTGGTGATAGCCGACAGCGGCGCAACGCCTGACTTTGTGGCCTCAGACCTGCTTTCTCAGGCTGAACACGGCCCGGATTCTCAGGTGATCCTGCTGACGCCGGATAGCGCGATGGCTCAGGCCGTTGCCGAGGCCGTTGAGCGCCAGCTGGCTGCCCTGCCTCGCGCAGAAACCGCCCGCAGGGCGCTGGAAAGCAGCCGCCTAATTATCGCCCGTGATTTAGCGCAGTGTATCGAGATTTCAAATCAGTACGGTCCTGAACACCTGATCATCCAGACGCGCAATGCCCGTGAGCTGGTGGATAACATTACCAGCGCAGGTTCGGTATTCCTTGGCGACTGGTCGCCGGAGTCCGCGGGTGACTATGCCTCCGGGACTAACCACGTGCTGCCGACCTACGGTTATACCTCCACCTGCTCAAGTCTTGGGTTGGCGGACTTCCAGAAGCGCATGACCGTGCAGGAACTTTCACCGCAAGGTTTTGCCTCGCTGGCGAAAACCATAGAGACACTGGCCGCTGCCGAGCAGCTTACCGCCCACAAAAACGCCGTTACCCTACGCGTCGCCGCCCTTAAGGAGCAAGCATGAGCATCGAAGAGTTAGCCCGCGCCAACGTTCGCGCCCTGACCCCTTATCAGTCCGCCCGCCGCCTGGGCGGTAACGGCGACGTCTGGTTAAATGCCAACGAATACCCAACGCCGGTGGAGTTTCAGCTAACCGCGCAGACGCTGAACCGCTACCCGGAGTGCCAGCCAAAGCAGGTCATCGCTAATTACGCCAGCTACGCGGGCGTAAAGCCTGAGCAGGTTTTAGTTAGCCGCGGGGCGGATGAAGGTATCGAACTGCTGATTCGCGCATTCTGCGAGCCAGGCAAAGACGCCATTCTTTACTGCCCGCCAACCTACGGCATGTATACCGTAAGCGCCGAAACCTTCGGCGTGGAGTGCCGCACCGTTGCCACGCTGGATAACTGGCAGCTTGACCTTCCAGCAATTGCTGAGAACCTCGACGGCGTAAAAGTCGTTTATGTTTGCAGCCCAAACAACCCAACCGGCCAGCTGATTAATCCGCAGGATCTGCGCGTGCTGCTGGAGATGACCCGCGGCAAAGCGCTGGTCGTCGCCGACGAAGCCTATATCGAATTTTGCCCGCAGGCGACGCTGGCCGGCTGGCTTGAAGAGTACCCAAACCTGGTTGTCCTGCGTACGCTTTCTAAAGCGTTTGCACTGGCTGGCCTGCGCTGCGGCTTTACGCTGGCAAACGAAGAAGTGATTAATCTGCTGCTAAAAGTCATTGCCCCTTACCCGCTTTCCACGCCGGTCGCCGACATCGCCGCCCAGGCGCTTAGCCCGCAGGGCATTAACGCGATGCGCGAGCGCGTGGCCGAAGTGCTGCTTAACCGCCAGTACCTGATTAATGAGCTGAAAAACGTTCCCTGCGTTGAAGAGGTTTTTGACAGCGAAACCAACTACGTTATCGCAAGAGTTACCGCCTCCAGCGCAGTCTTTAAATCACTGTGGGATCAGGGCATTATCTTACGTGACCAGAATAAACAACCAACGTTAAGCGGCTGCCTGCGCATCAGCATCGGCACACGCGAAGAGTGCCAGCGCGCTATCGATGCGCTGCGTCAGCAACCCGGCCTGCAGGCCACGGAGAGCAAATGAGCCAGAAAGTACTTTTTATCGACCGCGACGGGACCCTGATTTCCGAGCCACCGAGCGATTACCAGGTCGACCGCATGGACAAACTCGCCTTTGAACCAGCGGTGATCCCGGCTCTGCTGCAGCTGCAAAAGGCCGGTTACAAACTGGTGATGATTACTAATCAGGACGGGCTCGGCACCGCCAGCTTCCCGCAGGCTGACTTCGACGGCCCGCATAACCTGATGATGCAGGTCCTGACCTCTCAGGAGATCATTTTTGATGAAGTACTGATTTGCCCCCACCTGCCTGCTGACAACTGTGACTGCCGCAAACCAAAGCTGGCGCTGGTGACCGGCTATTTGCAGGAAGGCGTGCTGGACAAGGCCAACAGCTACGTAATTGGCGACCGCGCGACGGACATTGAACTTGCCGAGAATATGGGCATTCAGGGGCTGCGCTATAACAGCGATGGCCTCGACTGGAAGCAAATCGCCGACAAGCTGACCAAACGTGACCGTTACGCTCACGTTGAACGCAACACCAAAGAAACGCAGATTGACGTCAAAGTATGGCTGGATCGCGAAGGCGGCAGCAAAATCGCCACCGGCGTCGGCTTCTTCGACCATATGCTGGATCAGATCTGTACCCACGGCGGCTTCCGCATGGAGATCGCGGTTAAAGGCGATCTGTATATCGACGATCACCACACCGTGGAAGATACCGGCCTGGCGCTGGGCGAGGCGCTTAAGCTGGCGCTGGGCGACAAACGCGGCATCACTCGTTTTGGCTTTGTGCTGCCGATGGACGAATGCCTTGCTCGCTGTGCGCTGGATATCTCCGGCCGCCCGCACCTGGAATACAAAGCCGAATTTAACTACCAGCGCGTAGGTGATCTCAGCACTGAGATGGTTGAGCACTTCTTCCGCTCGCTCTCCTACACCATGGGCGTGACGCTGCACCTGAAAACCAAAGGCAAAAACGATCACCACCGCGTAGAAAGCCTGTTCAAAGTCTTTGGCCGCACCCTGCGCCAGGCAATCCGTGTAGAGGGCGATACGCTTCCCTCCTCGAAAGGAGTGCTGTGATGAACGTGGTGATCCTCGATACGGGCTGCGCCAACCTTCACTCGGTGAAATCGGCGATTCAGCGCCACGGCTACGAGCCGCGGGTAAGTCGTGATTCAGATGTGGTGCTGCGTGCCGATAAACTTTTTTTACCCGGAGTGGGCACCGCCCAGGCGGCCATGCAGCAGATCGTCGAGCGCGACCTGGTGGAGCTCATCAAGGCCTGCACTCAGCCGGTGCTGGGCATTTGCCTTGGTATGCAGCTTCTCGGCAGCCGCAGCGATGAAAGCAACGGCGTCGAGATGCTGGGCATTATCGAGCAACCGGTGTTGCAGATGAAAGACTTCGGCCTGCCGCTGCCGCACATGGGCTGGAACCGGGTATACCCGAAGGCGGGTGACCGCCTGTTCCGCGGCATTGAGGATGGCGCGTACTTCTACTTCGTCCACAGCTACGCGATGCCGGTCTGCGAAAATACTATCGCCCAGGCAAACTACGGCGAAGCTTTTACCGCTGCGGTACAAAAGGATAATTTTTGGGGCGTTCAGTTTCACCCCGAGCGTTCCGGTGCGGCGGGTTCTCAGCTGCTGAAAAACTTTCTGGAGATGTAGGTCATGATCATCCCGGCACTTGATTTAATTGACGGCAAAGTGGTGCGTCTCCATCAGGGAGATTACGGCCAACAGCGCGACTACGGTAGCGACCCGCTCCCGCGTTTACAGGATTATCAGGCACAGGGCGCAGAAGTATTGCACCTGGTCGACCTTACCGGCGCAAAAGATCCGGCGGCCCGGCAAATCCCTCTGCTGCAAAAACTGCTCGCGGGCGTTGGCGTACCGGTACAGGTTGGCGGCGGCGTTCGAACCGAGCAGGACGTTGAAGCGCTTCTGGAAGCAGGGGCGGCTCGCGTCGTCGTCGGCTCCACCGCGGTAAAATCCCCTGAGCTGGTGCAGAGCTGGTTTAAACGTTTTGGTGCAGACGCTCTGGTGCTGGCGCTGGACGTGCGTATTGATGCCCAAGGCAACAAACAGGTAGCGGTTAGCGGCTGGCAGGAAACCTCTGGCACCACGCTGGAACAGCTTGTTGAGCAGTTTCTGCCGTTTGGCCTGAAACACGTGTTGTGTACCGATATTTCCCGCGACGGCACGCTGGCGGGTTCGAACGTGGAGCTTTATCAGGAAGTCTGCGCGCGCTTCCCGCAGGTGGCGTTTCAGGCTTCCGGCGGGATCGGCGGACTTGAAGATATTGCCGCGCTGCGCGGCAGCGGCGTGAAAGGCGTGATCGTCGGGCGCGCCCTGCTGGAAGGTAAATTTAACGTGAAGGAGGCGATTTCATGCTGGCAAAACGGATAATCCCTTGCCTGGACGTGCGTGACGGCCAGGTGGTCAAAGGCGTGCAGTTCCGTAACCACGAAATCATCGGTGACATTGTCCCGCTGGCGCAGCGCTACGCTCAGGAGGGCGCAGACGAACTGGTATTTTACGATATCACCGCCTCAAGCGATGGCCGCGTAGTGGACAAGAGCTGGGTGACTCGTGTAGCCGAAGTGATCGATATTCCTTTCTGCGTGGCAGGCGGGATCAAGTCCGTCGAAGATGCGGCGCAGATCCTCTCCTTTGGTGCAGATAAGATTTCCATTAACTCCCCTGCCCTGGCCGATCCTGAGCTTATCACTCGCCTGGCGGATCGCTTTGGCGTGCAGTGCATCGTGGTCGGGATCGACACCTGGTTTGACGCAGAAACCGGCAAATACCATGTGAACCAGTACACCGGTGACGAAAGCCGCACCCGCGTAACGAAGTGGGAAACGCTGGACTGGGTGCAGGAAGTACAAAAACGCGGTGCCGGAGAGATCGTCCTCAATATGATGAACCAGGACGGCGTGCGCAACGGTTACGATCTGGCTCAGTTGATCAAGGTGCGAGAAGTGTGCCACGTGCCGCTTATCGCCTCCGGCGGTGCTGGCACCATGGAACATTTCCACGAGGCCTTCCGCGATGCTGACGTCGACGGCGCCCTTGCCGCTTCCGTGTTCCATAAGCAAATTATCAATATTGGTGAACTGAAAGCATTTTTGGTTCAGCAAGGCGTGGAGATTCGAGTGTGTTAACAGAACAACAGCTAGCCCAGCTGGACTGGGAAAAAACCGATGGCCTGATGCCGGTTATCGTTCAGCATGCCGTTTCCGGCGAAGTCCTGATGCTCGGTTACATGAACCAGGACGCGCTGGCGAAAACACTGGAGACCGGCAAAGTCACCTTCTTCTCGCGCACCAAACAGCGCCTGTGGACCAAAGGTGAAACCTCCGGCCACTTCCTGAACGTGGTGCGCATTTCCCCGGACTGCGATAACGATACGCTGCTGGTGCTGGTTAACCCTATCGGCCCAACCTGCCACCTGGGCACTTCAAGCTGCTTCGGTGAAGCACACCATGACTGGCACTTCCTGTTTGAGCTGGAACAGCTGTTGGCTTCGCGCAAAACCGCCGACCCGGCGAGCTCCTATACCGCGAAACTGTATGCCAGCGGTACCAAGCGTATTGCGCAGAAAGTTGGGGAAGAAGGCGTGGAAACCGCGCTGGCCGCAACCGTAAACGATCGCCATGAGCTGACCAACGAAGCCTCTGACTTGATGTATCACCTGCTGGTGCTGCTGCAGGATCAGGATTTGGACTTGAGTGCGGTGATTGAGAACTTGCGGGCTCGGCATAAATAAGCCGGCGCCAGATGCAAAAAAGGCCGCTGATGCGGCCTTTTGTTTTTTAGCGGATTTACGCGGCGTTTTTATAGCTACGCAAAACGTTACGTCCCAGTACATAGCCCGAGCCTACAATCAGGCCCAGCAGGGCGGCAAGCACCAGAGTGAGTCCTTTTTTCGGGCTGTCTTTCCGTACCGGTAACGTCGGCTTCATAACATAGCGGAACGCATAGGTCGTTTCCGGCGTCGATTTCAGTTCGCTGACGGCCAGCAATGACTGGCGGGTGTTAAAGTAAGATTCATCCAGCGGCAGAGGACGAGAGGCTTCATTCTTGATCATCGAAGAGAGCGCCTCACTGCCCAACACAAACAGCGTATCTTCAGACAAAGTTTCTGCCTGCGAAACCACTGGTTTGGTGATGTTGGACTGCTGAGCAACAACCAGCGCCTGGTTTAGCTCATCAAGACGTTTTTGCTGCTTCTCTTTCGCCACCTTTTCTTTCGTGGCGAGCTGGTCTTTGAGATCGCCTATTTTTGCGTCAACGGAGGTTTTAAGATCGTCATCTAGCTCGTTAACGATTCTTTTGTTAATTTGCTGGAGGTAAGTATTGAGCGTTTTCTGGGCCTGTTCCGCAGAATTCGCTACATAGCTAATCTTAAGCGGTAGCGGTTGATCCTTAGCTGCTGACTCAATCGTCAGCTTCTCTGGCTTCTGCTGGTTATCGAGCTGCTCAGAAAGTGCTGCGATAGCGGAGTTAAAGCGGCCAAAGAAACGCTGCTGAACATCAATCAGCGTCAGGTTTTGAGTATTAAGCACACTTATAGCATTGCTATAATTAGAAACCTGCCCCGAATCCGGCAACGTGACGATAGCCTCTGAGGTCCATTTTTCTTTAGCCACGACCAGATAACCCACGGCGATTAAAATTGCTACAATCATTGCTGCAACTATTGCGATTTTTCCTCGCCACAGCTGAATAAAAATATCAATTAAATCAATTTGTTCGGATGTTTGAATGGTGTGATCTTTTGTCACATTAACGTCAGCCTGATTCATGATTACCTTTGAAGGATAGTGAGTACGTTTGCATAGATAACACTGCTGATAGTATAGACAGATACCTGGGGAAAGACCTCAAAGAAATCGAAGGATTAGTGTAAGAATCTGCTGAAAATCATCAACATTTCTTTAAAAACAAGCTACGAGTTTAAGTAGGTTTTCTCTATTGAAGAGACAAAAAAGGCCCTTTCGGGCCTTTGACTAAAAAATAATTGTAAAAACTTAGCTTAACCACTCGGTGTGGAAGACACCTTCTTTGTCAGTGCGCTTGTAGGTATGCGCCCCGAAGTAATCACGCTGAGCCTGGATAAGGTTAGCCGGCAGCACCGCGGCGCGATAGCTGTCGTAGTAGGCAATCGCTGCCGAGAAGGTTGGCGTTGGGATACCATTCTGTACGGCGTAAGAGATCACATCACGCAACGCCTGCTGGTAATCATCGGCAATCTTTTTGAAGTAAGGTGCCAGCAACAGGTTTGCAATAGCCGGGTTCTCAGCGTAAGCGTCGGTGATTTTCTGCAGGAACTGTGCACGAATGATACAGCCGGCGCGGAAAATCTTCGCAATCTCACCGTAGTTGAGATCCCAGTTGTTCTCTTCAGAAGCAGCACGCAGCTGAGAGAAGCCCTGAGCATAAGAAACGATCTTGCCCAGATACAGAGCACGACGCACTTTCTCGCTGAATTCAGCCTTGTCACCGGAGAACGGCTTAGCCTGCGGGCCACTGAGCACTTTAGAGGCTGCAACGCGCTGCTCTTTCAGAGAAGAGATATAGCGTGCGAATACAGATTCAGTAATCAGGGACAGCGGTTCGCCGAGATCCAGAGAGCTCTGGCTGGTCCATTTTCCGGTACCTTTGTTCGCGGCTTCATCCAGAATCACATCGACCAGGTAGTTACCCTCTTCATCTTTTTTAGTGAAGATATCCTTGGTGATGTCGATCAGATAGCTACTCAGCTCGCCTTTATTCCATTCGGTGAAGGTTTCAGCCAGCTCTTCATTGGAAAGATCGAGGCCGTGCTTCAGCAGAGAATAGGCTTCTGCGATCAGCTGCATATCGCCGTATTCAATACCGTTGTGCACCATCTTCACATAGTGGCCGGCACCGTCAGGACCGATGTAAGTGACACACGGCTCACCGTCTTCAGCAACAGCAGCAATTTTAGTCAGGATAGGGGCAACCAGCTCGTAAGCATCTTTCTGGCCGCCAGGCATGATGGATGGTCCCTTAAGTGCGCCCTCTTCACCACCGGAAACACCGGTCCCGATGAAGTTGAAGCCTTCCGCCGACAGGTCACGGTTGCGACGGATAGTGTCCTGGAAGAAGGTGTTACCGCCATCAATGATGATGTCGCCTTTATCCAGATAAGGCTTGAGCGAGTCAATGGCCGCATCGGTGCCTGCGCCCGCCTGCACCATTAACAGGATACGGCGCGGGGTTTCCAGCGATTCAACGAACTCTTTTACGGTGTAGTAAGGAACCAGCTTCTTGCCCGGATTCTCTGCGACGACTTCTTCAGTCTTCTCACGGGAGCGGTTGAATACGGAAACGGTATAACCACGGCTTTCGATGTTCAGCGCCAGGTTGCGGCCCATCACGGCCATACCCACAACGCCGATCTGTTGCTTGGACATTACATACTCCTGTCAGGTGTGCTCACCGCGCCCTACACGCGGCTTCAAATGTGGCTTTGATGTTAACTCATGTAAAGCAAAAATGAATAGCAGTTCTTGCTCTATACATGAAGTATTTTAATTACCCACTAACGTTATAGAAATTTAAAATATCTTTAGATGTGCTTGACTCGGATGTATTATAATCAGGATAGCTTTGGGATTCGGTCTTATAAAATGACTGACCTATTGCGCTTGTTTTTTCATATATACTAGTACAATGAGCGTCAAATAATGAACAACCTAAAAAGAAATTGGGCGTATTATTAATTTTCAACAAATGTAATATAGTGGGAGTGAGGGACAAACTATTAACGCCCTTAACATCTATAATGCGTCTCTCAATTCCAGCGCCGGTTATAATTAATGGAATTTTATCAACAAAATATTTGGCATGCGTTTTAAATGAGCTATTAAATTCAGGTGTGGGAAATGTAGAATGATCAGCAGTAACAATCAAAATAGTATTTTTCATTACCCCACTGCTTTCTAAATACTCAACGAATTTACCCAACTGGAAATCGTAATTATGAAATTTATTGTAGTAAGAGTTTTTACCATCTTTATACTGGAGATCAGGGCTATCTAATCCATGATGCGTGCCTGAAGTATAAACACCGATAAAAAAACGTTCATTTTTATTTTCTTCAACCAATTGTTGTAACGATTGAAAAGTTTGTTTATCTGTCATCCTGTCATTTTGATAGAATTTGAAATCACCCATTCCATAAACGTTATCAAAAGACATCGACTTAATCATAGTATTTAAAGTACTATTTTTTTCTGTTGCGGCTAGAAATAAAGTTTTATAGCCATGCATTTTTAATATTTCGGGAAGAGAGACGAGTCTGTTATCATAATTTTCTTTAACTGCAACATTAGATATTTCTGCAAAGCCGTCCTGATTAGCACCAATCCCATCTTTAAACTGATAAGCAGATGTTAATTGGCCGCGCAAACCACGGAAAGTTGCTGCTGTATGATTAAAGTAATTATCAAAAACTAAAGAACTATTGAATAAAGAATCAATATTAGGAGTGAGGCCCAATCCAAGATGATTAACACTATCGATGACGCTGGCTGACATTCCCTCAGTAAAAATGACAATGACATTCGGTTCTCTCAAGACTGGCTCATTAATTTTGTCACTCCATACCCCAACCTTAAGAAAGTTCTTAGAAATCTCGGGGTAGTTATAGGCCGGTGAAAATGTTACTTGCTGGTAGTAAGCCTGCGCTGTGCGCGCAAAGTTAACGAATGGGCCATTAGTGAATGGAAAAACCAAAAAAAATAACAGGAAAAACTTATCGTCTCGAGAGTCTACATAATTTTTTCTACGGAGGATAAAAAATGATACTGAAATAAAAATATAACTATAAAAAAAAGCTTGCTCGCAAGAGACAAGCCAAGAGCATGAAACTCCTGCGCATTAGACAATGTTAAAGGTATCATAAGACTCCCTGATGTATACAGAGAGGCCATTTGCAAACCACCAACAAGTGAGTATCCCACCCACATGCTTATTACAATAGCTTTGCGTCTAAAAAAAAACAGCGCAGTATAAAATATAAATGATTCTGCCAGAAGGTCACTTATCAAATCATTTCTTTTACTATGAATAACAAATAAAATCGATGACGTAATAAAAACAAAAAAAGGAATATATGAAAATAAAATTTTTTTTAAATTCGATTTGTACATCAAAATAAACTCATCCCTCATCATAAATCTTCTGATAATTACGAATAAACTCTTCCTCATTGAATTTTTTTATTACATACTCATATCCATAAACACCCATTCTATTCACAAGATCTGAAGATTCAATGAGTTCAATCATCTTACTCGCTAATGAATTATGATCTTTCGGATCTACTAGAAAACCCATTTGGCCGTCAATGACAACCTCTGGAATACCTTCTACATTTGTTGCGACAATCGGCTTCTTGAAAAATGCAGCCTCGAGAAATATAAATCCAAATGCTTCATACGTTGAAGGACACACAAATACATTGCAGTCCATAAAATACTTGTATGGCGATTCAACCCAACCATGAAAAACAACATTATTATTGATTTTCAATTCAGATACCAGAGATTCTGATGATATCCTTAATTCACCATCACCTACAATATCAAGAAAAACATCAGGATATTTTTTTTGGACTAGTGAAAATGCTTTAATCAATGTATGAGGATCTTTTTGCGCATCTAATCTACCGACAAAAAGAAAAGAAAACGGTTTATTATTTTTTTCTGGTAGAGTGGTTTGGCGGCTTTCACTAAATCGCTGCAATACCTCAAAATCATAACCATTATATATACTGATCGTTTTTTTCCATGGGAAGAAATTATAATACTTTCGATATAAATTATTCACGCATATATTCACATCACCGAATTGCAAAGCAAACGCTTCAATTCCCCAATAAATTAAACGCTTTAACTTTGACTGGCCTTTGTAAAAAGAAATACCATGTACAGTATGGATTTTCAATCTGACACCAGCAAAAAATGCCGCTATTCTCGCCGTAATTCCAGGTTTAGTCGAGTTCGTATGTACAATATCAAAATCGTACATTTTAAATATTTTATATAGCTCGAAGAAGCTTTTAATATCAGAGAAACCAATATTTCTTTTTAGGTATTTACACCAAATGATATTAACATTTATTGCTTTAAATGCAGCAGTAAATTCATCTACTTGAGTTTTATCGACATCTTCACATCCAGAAACAATAACGTACTTTTCATACCCTTCTATTTTAGAAAGAAGCATATGGCAAAATTTTTGAGATCCGGCCATTTTGGGTAAAACTAAAACATGCGCTATTTTTTTCATTTTTTTCTATTATTTATTTTCAAATACTCAATAATTATCATTAATCTGTAATATAATTTGAACCTGAGAGGATTAGCGCTCTTATGCCCGGTTTTAGTGACTGTCATTGTATGCCTACGATAAGATAACAGACAGTGCTCAACAAATTTTACATCACCATATTTAATTGCTGTTAAGCCAATCCAGAGATCATGTCCTAAACTATAATAAGGAAAAGGAAAGGCACGATTTAATAATGCCCGGTTGAAACACATGCAACACCCATGAAATGAACTTTTCACTACTGTCCGCAATAAACTTTTACTTGGTGGGATGTAATCATAATACGAGGCCTGCGTGATCTCCTCGTTTTGATTGATTATATTACAATCATTAATAACCAAGACCGGTTTCTCACTTTTTAATAAATTAATTGTTTGAGAAATTCGCCCATCTAGCCAAATATCATCTTGATCAGCCAAGTATATATAATCGCCAACACATTTATTCAAGGCATTTTGCACATTCAGAGAGACTTTCTTAAGAATTTGTTCTGTCCTAATATTTGAACTGAAATCTGACTTAAGTTCATTTTGGTAGACTTTAATCCTGGGATCTTTCAAATCATCTATGATTTTTAATGTATTATCAGTCGAACCATCATCTGAAATAATCACCTCATCACAATGATTCAATTGTTCCAAAATACTCGTCAATTGTTCTCTGATGTAAGATTCCCCATTATATGTTGGGATGCATACTGAGATCATTTTACCCTCTTACATATTTTTTATAAAAACATTTAATAAAAGTTAACTTCCGAGTTTTGACTACCAACTTCAATGCTCTGGCAAAAACCATCATGAAATAAATAAAATCATCATTAAACCCATTTCTTTCACATCGCTTGGCACACTCGCAGTAAATATTAAAACGCGTGAGGAGTTTGCTTACATTAGTTTCTTCACCAGAGAAATCTTGTAATAGAACGAGATCAACAACAATAAACTTTTCGTTATATCTCTTGAAACGTTCGATAAACTGAAAATCACTGAAGTCCAAATATACATCTTCATTATATCCACCACAATTAACAGCCGCCTCTACATTTATAAGCATTCCGCTGTTTATGGGGGAATAATGTTCTAAACTATATTCTCCGGGTTTAAAGTCATCGACAGTAAAACCACGATGGCATTTATAACGCAGTGGTGAACAAATTTTTTCATTCTTAGTTTTAAGTATAGGAGAAAACAAATTAATGAACGGTGATTTAGCTAGAGCATTCTTATAAACATCAATAGAATGTTTTGGAAATGTTGTATCTTGATCTAGTAATAAAACATGTGTGTAACCCAGTTTCCTGGCATAAGAAAGTCCCTCATTATAGGCTTTACTTACACCAGAATTTTTATAATCATTTACAACATGAATATTAGCACCATTATATTTATTAGGAACTGTATATTCAGAGGGAGAGTTATTATAAACAAAAAAATCTTTTATTTCATCTTTATCATCAGAATCTAAAATGGAATTGATGCTTTCAGATTCTGAAATTTGTTTTTTATATAATACAACCACAGGCATTATCTTCATATAAAAACATATTCCTTAACTAATCCAACATAGTAAAGATTCAATAACAATAAAAACAGGCTGATTGCTATAATAATAAAATACACAAGTCCTTTATGTTTGAATTGTGTAGCCAGCATGGGTAAAAATACTATTTCACTGATGCTAAATAGTTCACTCAGCCTAATAGAGAAGCCAGGGATAGCAGAAAAAGCGATTAAGCATAATGGGCTTAAAGCATATAATTTAAATATCAAAATCATTTTCTTATCTTTTTCAAAGTACCTTGAAAAAGATAATGTCAGGAAAACAATGAGGATATGTAATATTTGAGTAACTGAAAATACATTTACACTTGCATTATCAGTCTCTATTTGTGCTTTGTACATATTGTACTTTTCTTGCACCCCGCCAATAGTAACGTATTGGAGTGGTGTTAACATGTCAATTTTGAAGGTATATAAAACGTAAAGGAAAAGCAAAAGTGATAAATAACCCAGTTTGAAGTTAGTAGTTAATCTCTTTGAATTAAGCAATGGAATAAAAATAAATACTACCATTGAAAAATGAAAGAGTATTGCAACTAAGATCCAAAGGTAATATTTTCTGTAATTATTCTCGATGATATATTTTAGGCTAAAGAAACCGATACTACTAGCGACACCGATTCTTATCTGTGTCATATCATGCAGCAAAAATATGCTGGAAAAATAAACTAACACTGATAATAATAAATATGGCGACCATTCTTTTATGAAAAGATATTTAAAGGAAATAGCTAATGCGGCATAGATTATAAAAATAAATACAGGTGAGGAAGTTAGCAACTCTGATATATATGTTATCAGATAAAATGTCGGTTCAATTGCATAATGATAACCATTGACAATATAACCATATATATTGACATAAGATTGATAGTCTCTATCAACATCAGCACCTCTTAAGGCGCAAAATATAAATAAAACTATCATTATGGGCTTGAAAAAAACTTTATTACCCTTCAAGAGAGATAATAATGTAATAATTGAAAATAAACCTAGATATACATACATAAATCTATCGCACTCGGATTAACGTCACCTAAAGCGAGGGATTGAGGCGCGTAATATTTTGAGTTGAATATTGGGTGACGAAATATCATCCAAGCAAGTGTTACTTGCATTCAATTTAAAACTCGAATAACCATATAAAAAATATGGTATTGCTGTTTTTTTGGTTACTACTGAGTGCTTCGCCACACTCAGTAATTTTGAGCGCAAGTGTTAGAACTTCAGGGTTTTAATCGTGGTTGCATTTTATCTTTTTCTGAAAGTGTTATTTCACCCCGAATTGGCCATTCGATGTTAACATCAGGATCATCCCATCTAAACCCCTTCTCAGAGGAAGGACTATAATAATCAGTTGTTTTGTACATGAATTCAGCGACATCACTTAACACAAGGAAACCATGAGCAAATCCTTCTGGAATCCAAAACTGAAGTTTATTCTCGGCAGATAAAACTACACCATGCCACTGTAGATAGGTAGGAGAATGCTCTCTGATATCAACAGCAACATCATAAACTTCGCCATAAGTACAACGGACGAGTTTGCCCTGCTCATGTGGCGAATTCTGATAATGCATACCACGTAACACGCCCTGATTCGACCTTGAGTGGTTGTCTTGTACAAAAGTAATATTTCGCTTCACTATTTCTTCAAATTGTCCATGATTAAAGCTCTCCATGAAAAACCCACGGTCATCCGAAAAAACTTTAGGTTGGATTATTTTTAGATCAGGGATGTTCGTTTCAATGATTTTCACAATATTAGACCTTTTTTATATCTTTCTTTAATAATGAATAAAGCTTCATTCCAATGTCATTCCAGCTGTAGTTTTCAACCAATGATCTGTTCGCTTCAATTTCTTCATGTAACTCAATGTCTGTCATCCGTAAATATACATTTAATTTATCAACAACAGAGTTTTTATTAAATTTTCTATTTTGAGCTTGCTGTTTGTATTTGTCAAAGGGGCATAATTAGATATTACCGCACAACCACATGACATAGCCTCAGCGCAGGGATAATGAAAAGCACCATCCTCAACTAACCCTGTTGCAATAATTAGATCATTTAATCTGTAAAAATTAGCCAAATCTAAATCATTGTTAATTTCTATCACATTATAATTAATTTTTATTTTTTCCAGTCGAAGGCGATCTTCTTCACTCAAATATAATGCAACATTTAGAACAAGGTCTTCTTTGTTTTCCCACCGAATTATTTCGTCGATGATATTGCTGGTTCCTTTTCTTTTCTCTTCCCTACCAACAAGACCAATTGTCTTACGCTCACCTTTATTAGTCTTTGAGTAAAACACTTGATCATCGATGCCAGCAGGAATTATCTCTACATAATTATTGATGGATTTAGGTAAAATGTTTTTATGGTTTACAATTTTTCTTAGTGGTAACAGATATGTCGAAAAGGCGATAAATCGTCTGATTAGGGATTTATAAAATACGGTTTCATAGGCTTGTATGTAGTAATATTTCCCTACCGTTCTTGGTAAAAATGAAACCATAAATGCTGAAAGATGAAAATTAGCAATCGCACAATCAGGACGCAACTCCATACATTTTTTATATAAGTAATAATTATTCATTATGAATCTGACAATGCGATTTTTACTATTTGACACCTTACTTTTTAAAATTTTTGCCGTGGTTTGATAATATATATCTTTAGCACTTCCTAGTGCCACAAAATAAACATCACAACCACAATTCACAAGTTCTGTAGCGAGCCTCGATAGTACTCTTTCACCACCAGCTCGACCAAAGTCCATAATAGGTATAACAATTTTCAAAACTCAGCCCCTAATTATTATTTTTTATACGAATATTAATAAAGTTTGTAAAAATATAAGCGAATATAAAATACATAATATATGTTACAACATAACTAATGTTCGCCCCCTGAACACCGTAGAGCACAACAAAAAAATAGCTTGTCATTACAAAAATAATCGAAAAGATAATCTCGGAACAAATGAAAACTTTTGTGTGCCCTTGCGCCTGGAGTGGGTATGCGTAAAGGAAACCAGCAACCTTGATAACATCACCAAGTAACTGGAAAAAAAAGAGTTCACGGGCAGAGCGAAAACTCATCGGTAAAAAGAAGAGTAATAGCAAGATCACGCAACAAATAAATACCTAATGACATTACTATCGTAATTAATAGTACATATAATATTGTACTATTAACCTCATTTTTTATCAGTACACTCGATTTCAATATTGCTAACCTGGGCAGAAAATAGGTAGAAAGCGCAATTGTAACAACACCAAGGTAAACCTCGGATATTTTCCACACCGCCTGCCATTGTCCAGCATCTTCCCCAACCGGTAAGTGCTATCAATATTTTCCTGATAAATAATAAAGCAACAGGCATTGAAGCGACAGAAGTCAGAGCCATAAGTGTATATTTTATTATACTTTTGACTTTATCTTTATCTGTCTCACCCCCACCAATACTTTAGTCGAAACCAAGATTTATTCAGACAAAATAGAACTAAAACAAACCCAGCGATCGCACTGTTCAACGCAGTAGCAATCAATGCTCCTTTCAGATCAAATTTAATAACCAGAAAAGTCATAAATATTGTTGAAAAAACTACAGACAACATACCAAGAAATATATATTGCTTATAGCGCTGCTGACCATTTAATACTGAAGCAATTAGAGTATTTAAAATTGAAAAAGGTAATACGCAACACGCAAAGATGATTAGCCAGGAATATTGGCTGTCACTTAAGAGTAATTCACTAAGTTGTTTAGAAAATACTATGACAATGGGAATAAGCAGTAAGAAAAGTAGTGCGGCCACCTTAAAACATGCACGCCACCACGGCGCGCATGCTTCTTTTCCATCCTGCCAGTTTTCCGCGGTATATCGAACAAGTCCGGTACTTACAGGGGAAGTGGTTATGCCAGCAATAATAGTCATCAAGCTTTGTACTTGCCCAAGCATTGCGACGCCCGCAGGCCCTGTATAAATTGCCACCACCTTGCCGATGATAAAACCTGCAACCATTTTAATAAATGTATAAATTGCAGATAATATTGTTACCTGAAAAAATCTTTTCATTATTCGTAATCATTTATAATTTTGATTACATAGTCAACATCTTCCATGCTCATCACCGGACTCATGGGTAAAGAAAGCACTTCAGCATGTATTTTCTCAGAGATTGGCAAACTGAGTTCTGACATGTGTAGATAAGCTTTTTGCTTATGAGGGGGCAATGGATAGTGAATTAGAGTCTGTATACCATTCTCTAATAAATATGACTGGAGCTTTTCTCGGTCGCTTGTTCTTACTACAAACAAGTGCCAAACATGTTCTTCACGATTCTCAAACACCGGTAAGGTAATTGCTGGATTTTTTATTTCACGAACATATTTTTCGGCGATGTTTTGGCGAATAGCAGTATCTTCTGCCAGTGTGGACATTTTGACACGTAGCAGTGCCGCCTGTAACTCATCCAGGCGACTATTCACCCCCTGGTAAAGGTTTTCATACTTCTTATGTGAACCATAATTACGCAAAGCTTTAAGAGTATTTGCTAACTCTTTATTATTTGTCGTAATCGCGCCGGCATCGCCCAATGCACCCAGGTTTTTTCCTGGATAGAAACTAAATCCTGCGGCATCCCCCCAGGCACCAGCTTTGCGGCCACCTTTCTCAGCACCATGGGACTGTGCACAATCCTCAAGAACTAATAAATTATGCTTTTTCGCAATTTGACAAATTTCCTGCATATCACAAAGTAATCCATATAAATGGACGGGCAAAATGGCTTTTGTTTTGTGCGTAATATGCTCTTCAATTGCGGCAGGGTTGATATTGTAAGTTTTTATATCTGGTTCAACAAGCACAGGAACTAAGTTGTTTTCAGTGATAGCAAGAATAGATGCAATATAAGTATTTGCAGGTACCAATACTTCATCACCATCCTTCAGGTAGCCCAACTCTTTCCAGGCACGAAGTACCAGAATCAAAGCATCCAGGCCATTTGCCACACCGATGCAATGCTCAACGCCGCAATATTCCGCAAACTCGTGCTCAAATTGCTCAAGCTCTTTTCCCATAATGTACCAACCAGAGTCCAGTACCCTACTAAAGGCATCGACTAACTCACTATGCTGACGCTGGTTAATTGCATAAAGATCGAGAAAACTAATTTTTTTCATTTTTTTCTACCCATTTAATGAAGCGCGCCGGGTTCCCTACGACTATTGCGTAAGGTGGTACATCTTTAGTCACGACACTGCCGGCGCCAATAATTGCTTTTTCACCAATCTCAACGCCAGGAAGAATTGTTGCATTAGCGCCAATTGATGCGCCCTTACGTACAATAGTTTGCAAAAACTCTTCAGGATAAATTTTTGAGCGAGGATGTTTATCATTTGTAAATGCCACACACGGACCGATGAAAACATCATCCTCAATTCGTACACCATCCCAAATGTAAACACCACTTTTCACTGTGACATTGTTGCCAATCACAACATCATTTTCAATCAAGGCATTTGCACAGATATTGCAATTATTGCCAATAATTGCATTTTTGAGGATGACAACAAATTGCCACACCGTTGTGCCTTCACCTATTGATGTTGTCTGAACATCACTTAATTTATGAATTTTCACCAGAGTTTACTCTTTTGATAAAATCATCATATTCGCGTATATAATCAGACTCTTTATAGTAATCATCCGCAATGACAATCAGCACACAATCATCGCTAAAATCATACATTTCATGCCATATATAAGGCTCAATCAACAAAGCTGTTGCAGGATCACTTAGCTCAATTTGCTTTGTTTCCTTACCATCATCCATATGAAATTTGCACGAACCTCGTGCTACTACCGCTAGTTGGCGAGTCGCTTTGTGTGCATGAAAGCCGCGTCTTATGCCACTTAGTGTGTCGAGAATGTAATAAATCCTTTTAACTTCAAAAGGTATATTTCTTTGTTCTTCAAGCGCGAATAATGCACCACGCTCATCTCCATGCTTTTGCAGGGGAACTAATTGAATATTCATCACTAAGCTCCAAAGCGCTATTCGTTAATCATCTTCAGCAAATATTGACCATATTGATTTTTAGCAAGTGGTGCAGCCAACTTTTTGACTTGCTCAGCGCTAATAAAGCCTTTTCGATAGGCTATTTCTTCAGGGCAAGCAACCTTTAGCCCTTGACGCTCTTCGATCGTTGCGATGAAGTTACTCGCTTCAATAAGACTTTGATGAGTACCTGTATCTAACCAGGCATAACCGCGGCCCATCATAGCAACAGACAATTTGCCTTGTTCCATGTAAATACGGTTAATATCCGTGATTTCTAGCTCGCCGCGCGCTGAAGGCTTCAGATTCTTCGCCATTTCAACAACGCTGTTATCATAGAAGTAAAGCCCGGTTACCGCATAATTGCTTTTTGGTTCGAGTGGCTTTTCTTCCAGGCTAACAGCCGTTCCAGCTTTATCGAATTCCACAACGCCATAACGCTCAGGGTCGTTAACATGGTATGCAAATACTGTCGCTCCACTTTCTTTATCAACGGCGGTATCCATCAGCTTCGGCAGGTCGTGGCCATAGAAGATGTTATCTCCGAGGACTAATGCACAATCATCATTGCCAATAAACTCTTCACCAATGACAAATGCCTGCGCCAGTCCATCTGGACTTGGCTGCACTTTGTAGTGCAAGTTAAGTCCCCACTGGCTACCATCACCCAACAATTGTTCGAAGCGAGGCGTGTCCTGAGGAGTGCTAATAATTAAGATGTCACGAATACCGGCCAACATCAGCGCAGAGAGCGGATAATAAATCATCGGCTTATCATAAATCGGCAACAATTGTTTACTTACTGCCATTGTCACCGGGTATAAGCGAGTCCCAGAGCCACCTGCCAGAATAATACCTTTACGCGTTTTCATTTCATTATCTCTATATATCTAATACCTAAATGGGTATTAACTTAAAATTAAATCGTTGTTGTAGTGAAAAGCTCGGTGAGCATACGTTTAACACCACGCTCCCACTCTGGAAGAACCAAGCCAAAATTTTTCTGAAACTTCTCAGTATTTAATCTTGAATTATGTGGGCGTTTAGCCGGTGTGGGATAAGATGATGTTGGCACAGCGTGAAGCTTGTTGAGCGCCAGAGTAATGCCAGCGGCACGCGCCTCCTCAAAGACCAGAGCAGCAAAGTCGTGCCACGTCGTAGTACCACCCGAGACCAGATGATATACACCGGCAACTTCTGGTTTAACCATGGCTATACGAATTGCATGTGCGGTGCAGTCAGCAAGCAATTCAGCCCCTGTCGGGGCACCAAACTGATCGCTTATGACCGATAGCTCTTGGCGTTCTTTTGCCAGACGCAGCATTGTTTTAGCGAAGTTGTTGCCTTTGCCGGCATAAACCCAGCTGGTTCTGAAGATCAAATGATTGGGGCAATGTGCCTGTAGCGCTATCTCACCAGCGCGTTTAGTTTCACCGTAGACGTTCAAAGGCGCGGTTTCATCGCTCTCTTTCCATGGTGTTTCTCCATCGCCTGGAAAAACATAATCGGTGGAGTAGTGAACAACCCATGCCCCGATTTTCGCCGCTTCTTTAGCAATAGCCTCAACGCTGGTGGCGTTCAAAAGCTGAGCAAACTCAGGTTCTGATTCTGCTTTATCTACGGCCGTATGAGCAGCTGCATTGACAATGACGTCAGGCTTAACACGACGCACTGTTTCGGCAATGCCTTCAGGGTTACTAAAATCTCCGCACAAGTCTTCAGAACGAACATCCAGCGCGGTGACCTTGCCTAAAGGCGCCAAAGCACGCTGCAGTTCCCAACCGACCTGCCCTGTTTTTCCAAAGAGCAAAATATTCATTCGCGTTCACCGTAATTCTCTTCGATCCAGCTCTTGTAGGCGCCGCTTTTCACATTATCAACCCACTGCTGGTTATCCAGATACCATTGCACGGTTTTACGAATCCCTGACTCAAACGTTTCCTCAGGCTTCCAGCCCAGCTCGCGAGAGATTTTGTCTGCATCAATGGCATAGCGGCGATCGTGCCCGGGACGGTCAGTGACATAGGTAATTTGTTCACGGTATGAGCCTGATTTCGGCACGATTTCATCCAGCAGGTCGCAGATAGTGTGTACAACTTCGAGATTTTTCTTCTCGTTATGTCCGCCGATGTTATAGGTTTCGCCGATCTGGCCCTGCGTCACCACGGTATAAAGCGCACGTGCGTGGTCCTCAACATACAGCCAGTCGCGAATTTGATCGCCTTTGCCGTAAATAGGTAGCGGTTTCCCTTCAAGGGCATTCAGAATTACCAGCGGGATCAACTTCTCAGGGAAGTGGAACGGGCCATAATTATTTGAGCAATTGGTGACAACTGTCGGCAGGCCGTAGGTACGCAGCCAGGCGCGAACCAGATGGTCACTGGAAGCTTTTGACGCAGAGTAAGGACTGCTTGGCGCATAGGCCGTCGTTTCCGTGAACAATGGCAATTCATCCCCTTGCGCAACTTCGTCAGGATGAGGGAGATCGCCGTAAACTTCATCGGTGGAAATATGATGGAAGCGGAATGTTGATTTCTTAGCTTCGTTCAGCGAAGACCAATAACGACGCGCTGCCTCGAGCAGAACATAAGTCCCAACAATGTTGGTTTCAACAAAGGCAGCAGGGCCGGTAATAGAGCGATCGACGTGGCTTTCAGCAGCCAGGTGCATGACGGCATCAGGCTGGTGCTCACTGAAAATCAGATCGATTGCGGCCGCATCGCAGATATCGGCCTGGACGAAGTGATAACGCTCATTAGTAGAAACTTCGGCTAAAGATTCCAGATTACCGGCGTAGGTCAACTTATCTACGTTAACCACGCTATCCTGAGTGTTATTAATGATGTGGCGAACAACTGCAGAACCAATAAATCCGGCACCGCCGGTAACAAGAATTTTCACTGAGAAGTCTCTCTATTATTCAGTCATTATTTCCCGTCATCTTCTTGAATTAAGAAGCAACGTCAGGAGGTGTTATTTAAAATGGATAAACATGTGTGTTTATCTGCTTTTTAGCCACGCTACCGCCCCTGGCTCAGCAGCTACCAGTGCACTGTACAACTCGGCGAGAGGTCTATCGATACGCGTTTAAGATTAATCCCAGCAATTCTGATATTTCATGCGGCGATTCTCAAGGAAAAATTTTGGTCTATACAATGCAACCAAAACATGATAACCCTATGAAAAAGCACAATTTCAACGATTACTTATAAAGCAAAACGGCGGCTAATCGTTCAACGTCTACCTTAGACTGAACGCTATGCCACCGTTTGGCGCGCTCTCTTCCATGACAGCGACTTAAAGCAGAGTTTATGCTTTAGCTAGAAGCTTCTGAATACTCTCGCGAAATTTCTGCCCTTCCTTGTGGTTACGCAGTCCGTACTGAACGAACGCCTGCATATAACCCATTTTCTTACCGCAGTCATAGCTCTCGCCGGTCATCTGCATCGCTTCAACCTGCTGAGTTTTGTTAAGCTCCGCGATAGCGTCGGTTAACTGAATACGGCCCCATGCGCCCGGCTCGGTTTTCTCAAGCAGTGGCCAGATGTCGGCGGAGAGCACATAGCGGCCAACGGCAGCCAGATCGGAGTCCAGCGTTTGCGGCTGATCGGGTTTTTCAACGAACTCCACCACCCGACTAACCTGCCCTTCATTCAGCAGAGGCTCTTGAGTGGTGATCACCGAGTAAGCAGCCAGGTCTTCATTTGGCATGTGCTTAGCCAGAACCTGGCTACGGCCGGTTTCATTGAAGCGGGCAACCATTGCCGCAAGATTGTAGCGCAAAGGATCGGCGCTTGCGTCATCAAGCACAACATCAGGCAGCACCACAACAAAAGGATTGTTTCCGACAATGGGCTGAGCGCACAGGATGGAGTGTCCAAGACCCAGCGGCTGCGCCTGACGAACGTTCATGATGGTGACGCCCGGAGGGCAGATAGACTGGACTTCAGCCAGCAGCTGGCGCTTCACGCGCTGCTCAAGCAAGGCTTCCAGCTCATAGGAAGTGTCGAAGTGGTTCTCAACGGCATTCTTGGAAGAGTGGGTTACCAGCACGATCTCTTTAATGCCGGCGGCAACAATTTCGTCGACGATATACTGGATCATCGGCTTATCAACGATAGGCAGCATCTCTTTTGGGATAGCTTTTGTCGCGGGCAGCATATGCATGCCTAAACCGGCTACCGGGATCACTGCTTTTAAATTAGTCATTCTTAGTCCCACCTCTAAATGGTTGGAAGATTATAGTCTTTTCGTGCTCTGATGCCAGCATGAATTCATTAAACCAATGATTCATGCTAGCGCCGTCGGGGCTCAAACAAAATATATTTAATCGCTTCTGTTGACTCAGAATTGTCGCAAAAGGGGTTGCATAATTACCTGCGCGCAGTGGGCAGGATAAAATTGAGGTTTTCACTATTTACGTGAAGCTGATCAACCCGGTCGATATCAACTGAGCTTTGCCCCTTTTCGTTTACTGCGTGAATATTCGCCATCGACAGCAGCGTGTCGTCTTTAGCCATAAACTTCCCACGCACATCTTTGCGAAGATCGAAGTTCAGCTTCAGCGCTGGCCCCGCCGATGCAAGCTGCATCACATTGATATTACGCATAAAAAGATGCTGAGGTTTGTTATGAAACTCAAGCGTTGCGCGTTTAAGCGTCACGTTGGTCATTGCCACGAATGACGTCGCATTGCCGGAGGAGATCTGGATACCGCGCAGCGGGCTGCTCAGCTCGCTATTATCGAGTTTGATGTCGCTAAGCTTAAAGTTTTGCGGAATAGACAGATAATTACCTTTAATCACGCCATAACCGATCAGCATGCCTGCGCTGTCGACCATATCAACATCATCAATCACAAAGTTATCGCAGCCATATATCGCAACGGTGGCGTTATCTATCCCCGCGGTACGGCTAAAGGTCGGATTGATATTACGCGCCTTTACGTTACGAATAAGAAAATGCTTCCCATTCTCGACATGAACCAGCTGGCGGCAGTTGCTGCCGGTGATATTGGCGACCACAAAGTTTTTTACCGCCTGATCTTCAGGATAATTATTGTTATAGGTACTGCCCGCCAGCCCGATGCCGATCCCCCAGTTGATTTTGCCGTTAGTACAGTTAATGTTGTCGATAACGTGGTCAGAAATCAGCAAGTTGTGGTCGTTTATCGCCACATTCCACTCAATGGCATCGCCCTGCAGATGGCTAAAGTGGCCGTTAGTAATACGCACGTGTTCCATACGGTTGTGAAAGCCCTGGCGCAGTATCGCGTAGTTCGCATCGTGAACCGTAATACTGTCGATGGTCAGATTACGCATGGTGCGGTTATCCTTTCCACCGATGTAAATCTGCGCGACATTCACAAAACCGCTCATATCAATGCCTTTGATAACGCAGTCGGAGCCGCGCACATCCAAAGTAATATTGTTGAAGCGCCCTTCCCCCTCGCCGATAATCCGGCAGCCATCCTGCAGGACAAACCGCCCCTTGCCGTTGCCCTTAAGCCCCCCGGCCACCTGCAGCGTTTTTCCCTCTGGTATGAAAATAGCCGTGTTGATGCTATCGCAGACCAGTCCCGCCGGCACCTGCACGACGTCGGCTTCAGCAAACGCCTGTTTAAAGGCGGCTATCCAGTCATTTTGATAGAAATCTTTAATATTGACCTGAGCTCCCCGGCCAATCGCTTTTACCGTGCCGGGAATAAGGGACGCCGCCGCAAGCGCAGAGCCAGCGGCCAGTAGTTTACGACGAGACGGAGAGAAAGGAGTGCGCTTCAGTTGATTGCTTTTAGACATAAGTCCTCATCACAGGATTCGGTGGTTTACAGCGTCTGAAGCTGACGGGCAAGCTGCTGGTAGATGACCTGCTGGTTGAACTGGTCGGCGACTTTCTCCCTGGCGCGCGCAAGCATCTCACGCAGCTCGCTTTCGGAGACCGAAGCCGAGACCTGAAGCTGGTCGGCGAGCGCGAAGGCATCCTTTTCAGGTACCAGCCAGCCTGACTCACCGGCGTCGATAAGCTCAGGAATGCCGCTGTGTACCGTGGATACGACGGGGATCCCAACGGCCATCGCCTCCATCAGCGCGACGGGGATCCCTTCCATATCCCCATCCTCACCGGTGACCGAAGGAAGCAAGAAAAGGTCGGCGCGGTCGAGCATCGCTTTCACCTCATGACTCGGTTTAAAACCGGGCATAAAGACCACGTCCTCCAGCTGCATTTGCTCAATCAGCGTCTTCAGACGGCGCTCCCAGGGGCCAATGCCAAGAATGTTATAGCGAAATGCCACGCCGCGCGCCTTTAGCAGACGGCAGGCTTCAATGGCAATATGTAACCCTTTTTTTTCCGTCAGGCGCGCCACGGAGACTATCTCCAACGGCGTACCCGGCGTTTTCATGGGTCTCAAAGAAAACCTCTCCATATCCACGCCCATCCTGGATACCGCAATCTTGCTCTCCGGGCAGCCCATCTGCTTAAGTCGTTTTGCCCAGAGATTGCTGATTGGCAGCATTAAATCCCCGCGTTCAAACAGCTGCCGGTATTCAGGCGTATAGTGGGCCAGCGCATCACGGTGCGAAATATCGATCCCGTGGAAGACGGTGGCAATTTTACCTTTCAGTAACCCAAGTTCCCTGAGCTTGGCCGCCGTCACGCCCGCAGGGCCGAAATGGGCGATAAAAACATCGGCCTCCAGCGGCTGCTTCTGCCGCCCGCAAATAGATGACAGGATCAGATTGCGGGCTTCGTCGCCATAACGAGTGCGGCTTAAGGCTCGCCAGGTTCTTCCTCTGAAAGCGCCGCGTAACGTATTCATCGCACGGTTTTGCAGTTTGGCGACTTTACCCTCCGGCTCGTCCAGCAACCAGACGGTTTTTTCCGAAAGACCGTAGCTTTTAAACGTCGCGTGGGTGTTGGTCAGATCGCCCTTTTGCAGGGCAACAATCTCAACCTCGTGGCCCATGTCGATAAAAGCGGTGATCTGATTCAGCACAAAGGTTTCCGACGCCAGCGGAAACTTCAGCAGGAAGAAACCAACCTTCATTTCCCCTCCTTAACGCGCTCAAGCACCGACTCCACCATTTTCATGCCGTTTGCGCGCTCTGCGCTAACCGCCTGCGCAAGCCGCTGATTAATCGTCGGCAATTGACCAAGCACGTCAGCCACTACGCCCTGCAGCGAACCGTCCAGCAGTTGCCGAATATCGATGGCCATTTCCGGCATACCCAGCTGCTGCATGATGCCCGCGGATTTATGTTCATAGTTGATGGCGATGGCCGGCGTACCGAAGTTCATCGAAATGATGGCCGAGTGGAGGCGTGTGCCCACCGTCAGCTCGCAGGCTGCAAAAATTTTGCCCATTTCCAGATCGTTCAGCTCATCCATGACCACGTGGTAATCCTCGGGCTGCCTGATGTACTGCTGAATGTTCAACGCCACCATGCGGTCATCTTTGTTGTAGCTGTCAATGCCGGTGCAGGTAGAGAGCGCCAGAACCTGGTAACCCTGTTCAATAGTGCGGTTCACCACTTCGGCAAACGCTCTTTCATACGCTTCCTGGGTGGTGCCAAGCCGCTTATCGAAAGGCGCCAGCTCGCGCAGCGTAATCGCCACGGTTCTCTTACCTGCAATAACGCCAAGCCAGTGCCTGACCGCGTAACTCGGCACAAAATCTTCCTCGTGCTGGGCCACCAGCCATGCGGTATCGACGCCCTGTTCCACCTTACTGGTATCTATCTGGCTCTGTTTCATCAGGTCCAGGCTCACGCTTTCACGCAAAATCAGGGATTTCGCCTGGCCGAAAACGTAGTTAGCCAGTTGGTTAAACTGCGGCTCCTGGAACGGACCGACGCTGTGGCCAATCATGTACACGGGCTTGCGGGCCATAAAACTACAAAGCGCATGCTCGAACTGGCTCACGCCGTACAGATCGACAAAAAACGAGCCGCCAACCTGAATAATCGCGTCGTATTGATGCAGCGACTTCACAAAGTCGATAAAGCCCTGCGGAATAGCGATATTGCGCAGACGCCCGGAATTGGTCGCCTTCGCCAGCAGCACCTGGTGCTGATATTTACGGCGCAGCACTTTTTTCACCCGGCCCACAATCCCGGCGGCATTGTTGTACTGCTTCATTTGCTTATACAGCCCATCGCCCAATACCGGGCGCCCGAGCAGCCACGCAGAGCTCACCGGGTAACGGCTCATCACATCTACATGGATACCGTCATCAAGAGTGGTAATGGCATCGATCAGCCCGCGCAAAATGGCGCTATCACCGCGGTTTCCGCAAGTATGGTTGCCAAGAATAAGTAGTTTCATGTTGACCTCTAGATTTATGACGAAGCGGTAAAGCGTGGTATTTCCCGCTTCGTTGTTATTAGCCAGCGCGAAGCAGCGCTTTCAGACGTTCGCTTCGGCAAAACTGTCGCTTCATTTCGACGATCAGCGCATTGCGGGAGAAAATAATCATCACCATAAACGCGGCAGCCCCCGCCGCGACCTGTACGCCAAGCAAGGCAGCCAGCGGCAGGTGGCCGCTAAGCGCAACGCCAAGCCCGGCGCTGACAATCAGCGTCGGAAGCGACAGGTAAAAAGGCAGCCAGATGCTGAGGATGTACTCCCGGTAGCTGGAGCCCAGCACCGGCTTGATCATGATGAAATAGCTGAGAACGGTGTTAACCACCTGCACCAGCAGAAAACCAAGCGTGACGCCCAGCGCGCCGCCCAGCTGGCCGCCGACGATAATGGCCGGGACAAACAGAAAGGTTTTAAAGACGTTGAATTTAAAGCTGATGTCTACACGAGCCTTAGCCATCAGCAATGAACCAATCGGGTTGCCGATGGAGCGCAGCAGCCCGACGACGCACAGCAGCTGCAGGACAGGCGTGATGAACTGCCATTTTTCGCCGAACACCAGCGGGACAAAGTTGTTGGACACCACCATCAGCCCCAACAGCGCCGGGAAGTTAATGATCCCGACAATCGACAGCAGCTTGTAGAAGTTCACCCGAAGCTTCGCGGTGTCGTCCTGAATCTTAGCGAAGGCCGGAAACAACACGCGCGTGATAATCGGGTTGAGCTTCATCGGCGGAACCACGGCGACGTTATATGCCAGGTTATAGCCACCGGCGACGCTGGCACCGAGAATACGCGCCAGCACCAGCGTGGAAAGGTTGGTATTGACGTAGTTGATCACGCTATCGGCGGTCAGCCAGGCTCCAAACTTCAGGTTAGCATTAACCGATTTAAGGGAAAAATGGAGGCCAGGGCGGTAGATCTTGCGCCCGAAGAAGCCAAACAGCGAGGTGCGAACGACGGTATTGACCAGGTATCCGATAATCGCGGTGATGGCAAACGGATAATATATTGCCGCCGTGACGGTAACCGTGAAGCCCACCAGAACGGAGACCGTCTCAATAGAGCCAATTTTGGAAAACTCCAGCTCCTTTTGCATCAGCGCGCGGAACTGCTGCCCGTGCGGGATAACGATAAAGGCAAAGGACAGCGTTTTAATCAGCGGCGACAGGTCAGGGTTATGCAGCACGCCGGCAATCAAGTCGCTGAGTAAAAAGACAACGATAGCCACCAGCATACCCAGCCCGACGTTCAGCCAGTACAGCGTGGTCAGCTCCAGCTGGCTAATCTCTTTGCGCTGAATAATGGAGTTGGCGATACCAAAATCAGACAGCGTATCGGCCAGGGCGATAATCACCAGCGATACGGTAAGCAGGCCAAACTGGTGGTTATCGATGGTTCTGGCCAGAATGGTCATCTGCGCCAGCCCCAGGCCAATAATAATAACCGTGGCAATCGCGGACCACTTTGCGCCGCTGATAGTTTTTTCTCTCAGGCTCATATCGGGTTCCGGTCAGTAGGCCGCTTTGTTAACAAAGCCTTTGAAAACGGTCAGGAAGACAATCTTGATGTCGAACCACAGGCTCCACTCGCGAATATATTCCAGGTCGAACTCCACGCGTTTTTCCATCTTGTCGAGCGTGTCTGTTTCCCCTCGCCAGCCGTTAATTTGCGCCCAGCCGGTAATGCCAGGTTTGACCTTATGGCGAAGCATGTAGCCATCAATTAACGTGCGGTATTGCTCGTTATGGGCGACGGCGTGAGGTCGCGGACCGACGATAGACATGCCGCCGAGAAACACATTAATAAACTGCGGCAGCTCATCCAGCGAAGTGCGGCGCAGGAAACTCCCGATAGGCGTAATACGTTTGTCGCCTTTGGTTGCCTGCACCACAACCGCGTCGTTCTCCATCACTTTCATGGAGCGGAATTTCCAGACTTTGATGGGCTTGCCGTCCATGCCGTAACGGGTCTGGCGAAAAATCACCGGACCCGGCGAAGTCAGCTTCACCGCCAGGCTGATGCAGAGCAGAACGGGGGAAATCAGCAGTAGAATCAAAGAAGACAGCACAATATCTTCCAGCCGCTTAAGCACGCTATTGAAGCCGCTCAGCGGCGTCTCAAACAGCGGCACAACCGGCACGCCATTCACCTCTTCGGTGCGGGTATTCAGAATATTGAAGGTAAAGACATCGGGGATCAGCAGTACCGAACAGGTGGTATCCGCCAGCTCGCTCACCAGCTTTTTAATCCGGGACTCATGGCTCATCTCCATCGCAATATAGATCTTGTCGATCTCACCGTTGCGGGCATCGGCGACCAGCGTGGTGAAGTTGCCCATGTAGTCGATCATCGCCCCGGCGGGCGGTTCATCATCGTAAACGCCGAGCACGTTGAAGCCCAGCCAGGGCTCATTATTAAAGCTTTGTGCCAGCATCTGGCCCACCGGCAACGAGCCGGCGATGGCAACGCGGCGCGTATTAAAGCCCTTGTTACGTAGCCAGCCTGCAGCAAACCGAATCCACGACCGGCAAATCACCAGCCCTATGCCGCTCAGTCCATACCAGGCCAGATATACCCCAAACGAGCCGTCAAAATCGCTGTTAAAAGCCAGCAGCCCGGCGCTAAAAATAACGCTGAGCGTCCAGTTCTGCAGCAGCAGAAAGAGTTCGCTGGCGATCTTCACCCCGCGCCACGAACGGTAGAAGTCCGTTATCCCACCAATCATCTGGAACACTACCAGGGTCAACAGAGCCATCAGCAGATGCATGTAGAGAAACGGCAAAGTATTCACCCGGCAGACTATCCAGAGACCGGCAAACATGATGCTGATGTCAGAGAAACGTTGCACCATAGAGATCAACGATGCGTTGGTTTTTGGCAGCTCGCGCTTTTTTAGATTTGTCATCGTTTTACCTTTGAAAGTTGTCGCATCGGTGTTTTTACCCCCCTCACGCTTCCGGGGAGAGGAGCAAGAACTGGCTCCTGACAATCCCCTCTCCCTTCCAGGGAGAGGGCCAGGGTGAGGGTCAAAACCCCTGAATGCGGCAGGTTACTGATTCAACAGCGCCATAATTTCCTGCGTTCGCGCCTGCATCAGCGTCTCGTCGCCGCGAGACTCGACGTTCAGGCGTACCACCGGCTCGGTGTTTGAACTCCGCAGGTTGAACCGCCAGTCGCCAAACGCCATGCTGATCCCATCCGTATGGTCAATTTCTTCCGCCTGCGGGCCAAAATGCGCGCGCACACGCTCAATCGCCGCGGCCGGCGTTTCCAGCTTGCTGTTGATTTCACCGCTCGCCGGCCACGCCACCATCCGGTCCTCCACCAGCTCGCCAAGCGTTTTCCCCTTCAGGCACAGCAACTCGGTCACCAGCAGCCACGGGATCATCCCGCTGTCGCAGTAGGCAAAATCGCGGAAGTAGTGATGGGCGCTCATCTCGCCGCCATAAATCGCATCCTCTTCACGCATGCGCTCTTTAATAAACGCATGTCCCGTCTTCGACATCACCGGTTTACCGCCTGCACGCTCAACGATATCCACCGTGTTCCAGGACAGACGTGGGTCATGAATAATTTTCGCCCCCGGCTGCTTCTCGAGGAACGCCGCCGCCAGCAGGCCCACGATGTAATACCCTTCGATAAACTGCCCTTTCTCGTCGAACAGGAAACAGCGATCAAAGTCACCGTCGAAGGCGATGCCCATATCCGCACCGTGCTCAATCACCGCGTTGCGGGTATCGTCGCGGCACTCAGGCAGCAGCGGGTTAGGAATACCGTTCGGGAAGTTGCCGTCCGGCGTGTTGTGCACTTTCACGAAGGTCAACGGCACGTTCAGCGCCTTAAAGCGGGCTTCGATGGCGTCCACAATCGGGCCGGCAGCCCCGTTGCCGGAGTTAACCACCAGCTTCAGCGGCTTGATGTTGCTGACGTTGATGTAGGAGAAAAGATGGTCGAGGTAAGCCTCCACCACCGACACTTTCTTGTAGCTGCCGCGCGCCGCGTCATTTACCGGCGGGAAATCGTTGGCTTCCGCCAGGCGCTGCACGTCGCGCAACCCGGTGTCGCCGCTGATTGGGCGGGCGCCCTGGCGTACCAGCTTCATGCCGTTGTAGTCCATCGGGTTATGGCTGGCGGTCACTTCGATGCCGCCGTCTACGTTCAGGTGCCAGGTGGCAAAGTAGATTTCTTCCGTGCCGGACAGGCCGATATCCAGCACGTCCACGCCCGCATCCTGCAGGCCGCGCGCCAGCGCCTGCTTCAGCGATTCGCTGGTCAGGCGAACGTCGCCGCCCAGCACGATGGTTTTCGGCTTCAGGTATTCACCGTAGGCGCGGCCGATGCGCCAGGCGATGTCTTCGTTCAGCTCGTCGCCCAGGCGACCGCGGATGTCGTAGGCTTTAAAACAGGTCAGTTGCTGCATGATTTCGCTCCTTTGGGCAACAGTTACCCAACCCACGGGCTTGTGGCCCATGGAGAATGTTTACAATCAGGGGTTAAATGCGTCCGTAGCGGTCCTGGAAACGGACGATATCGTCTTCTTCCAGGTAGGTACCGGAGCGAACCTCAATCAGGTCGAGAGGAATTTTGCCGGGGTTTTCCAGGCAATGGGTCATGCCGAGCGGGATATAGATGGACTCGTTTTCCCCCAGCAGTTTGACCTCGTCGCCCAGCGTCACCTTCGCGGTGCCCGCCACCACAATCCAGTGCTCGGCGCGGTGATGGTGCATTTGCAGCGAAAGCCCCTCGCCCGGCTTGACGGTAATGCGCTTCACCTGGTAGCGTTCGCCGGCGTCAATGGAGTCATATTTTCCCCACGGGCGGTACACTTCACGGTGGTTATGGTGTTCGTGGCGGCCATCGCCTTTGATGCGTTCAACCACTTTCTTCACGCTCTGAACGTGGTCGCGGTCGGCGATCAGTACGGCGTCTTTGGTCTGCACCACCACCAGGTCCTTGACGCCAACGGTGGTGACCAGGCCTGACTCGGCATAGATATAGCTGTTTTCAGTTTCATGGCTGATCACGTCGCCGTGATGCACGTTGCCTTCGGGGCTCTTGGCGCTGATTTCCCAAAGCGATGACCAGGAACCGACGTCGCTCCAGCCCGCATCCATCGGCACCACCACCGCATCGGCGGTTTTTTCCATCACCGCGTAGTCAATGGACTCATCCGGGCAGGCGAGGAATGCCTCTTCGTCCACGCGAACGAAGTCGAGATCGGGGTCAACACCCGCCATGGCTTTTTCGCAGGCGGCAAGGATATCCGGGCGGAACTTCGCCAGCTCTTCGAGGTAGCGGCCTGCGCGGAAAAGGAACATACCGCTGTTCCAGTAGTACTCCCCGCTGGCGACATAGGCCTGAGCGGTACAAAGGTCAGGTTTTTCGACAAACTGCGCCACGCTAAAAGCTACGGCATCAACGCCGTTTTCCGGCGTAGAGACAACGCCGCGGCGGATATAGCCATAGCCCGTTTCCGGCAGGTCAGGGACAATACCAAAGGTCACCAGCTTGCCCGCCTCGGCATACGGCATCGCGCTACGCACCGCCGAGCGGAAGGCTTCTTCATTCTGGATAACGTGATCGGCGGCCAGAATCAGCATCAGCGGATCCTGCTGCGGCTGATTTCGCAGCGCGGCAAGGGCAGCCAGGGCGATAGCGGGGGCCGTGTTGCGCCCGGCGGGCTCCAGCACGATGTTTTCGGTCAGCTTATTCAGCTGGCGCAGCTGTTCGGCGACGATAAACCGGTGCTGCTCGTTGCAAATCACCACCGGGCTTTCGCACTCTACCCCGTTCAGGCGATTGATAGTGGTTTGCAGCATAGTCAGATCCCCTTTCAGGCAGAGGAACTGTTTGGGGTACAGCACGCGAGAGAGCGGCCAGAGGCGGCTACCGTTGCCGCCCGCCATGATCACCGGATAGAGTTTTGACTGACTCATAATTTATCCCCGACTTTTTATGAAGAGATGGCAGCAATAAACTGGCTTAACACGTTCTCTTTTTCGAGCGTGCGTTCGGCATATTCACGTGCCACCGTATTGTTCTGAGGAAGCTGCAGGCACCGTTCAATGCCCGCCGCCAGCGCATCGGCGGACTCAGGCATCACGCAGACCGCAATACCCGGATAAGCCTCGCAAAGCTGGCCCAACTCGGTTTCTGGCTCGGCGGTAATCACCGCATTCCCGCCTACCGCCAGTATGTTGGTCAGCTTGGAAGGCAGTACGGCGTCCGCCGCGCCGCGGCGCTGGATGACCAGATGGCAGTCGGCCAGACAAAGCAGCGCCGGGAGTGCCTCATAAGACTGAAGCGGATGGAAAACCACATTGCTCAGTCCATGAACGTGCACCAGTTTTTCGAGCCGTTCTTTGCCGCCGCCCTGGCCAACGATGACGAACAGGTACGGGCTTTCAGCAAACCGGCCCGCGACTTCAATCACCGTTTCCAGCCCCTGTTTTTCGCCAATATTGCCGGAGTACAGCACAATCTTTTTATCTTCCGGCAGGTTAAGGGCACGGCGAACACTTTCTATCTGCTCAGGCGCAACGTCGCGAAAGCGCGCCACTTCCGACCAGTTGGGGAAGAAAATCACCCGCTGCGTATCCACGCCTTTCTCGGTGGCTTTATTCATCATTGAGCGAGAAATGGTGGAGACATTATCAACGTTGTGCAGACCGCTTTTTTCAAAGCGCTGGGCAAGACGAGCTATTTTGCCCGGCTTCTTACCTGCCATGCCCAAACCGAGCATCGCATCCACTTCATAGTCCTGAATATGCAGCAGCGTGCGTGCCCCGCTCAGCTTAGCGAGCAGACGCATCCCCGGTACGCAAAACAGAGTCGGCACCACGCCAATGACGCGATCGGGCTTCCAGCCGCGCTGGGCGAGAAGCGGGAAAAACGAGCTCAGCGCGAAGCTGCCTAAATGCACCAGCCGCTTGAGCGTAGAGGGCTGCTTTGGCACGTACAGCGGGCAGCGCCAGACGGTCGCCTTGCCCTGCTCTTTTTTGTATTTCCATGCCGAGTAGTCCGGATGAACCTTCCAGACCGGATAATAGGGAGGCGCAGTGATCACCCGCACCTCGTGGCCCCGGCTGGTCATCCACTCCACCATTTCACCGGTGTACTTGCCGATGCCGGTCAGCTCCGGTGAATAGTTAATGCCGTAGACCAGAATTTTCATAAGCCCGGTACCTTCCCTTTGGCCTGCTTAATGAAGTAAGCGCGGCTGTTATCGTGCACATCCTCACGCTTGAGCAGCGCTTCCGGCGTCAGCCAGCAGTACGCTTTATGCTGCTCGGCCGGCAGGTTCAGCTGCTTGTCATCCACCCGCAGGCGGAAGCCCAGCACCACGTAATGCGTCGAGAAATCTTTTCCGGAGAAGTTATCGCCGTAAAAATGCTGCCAGACGCCGTAAAACTCACCGTTCGCAAGCGGGAAGGCTGTCCCCAGCTCCGCTTCCGTCAGGCGAAGAAACGCGTTAGCCAGCGTTTCATCCTTCTGTACCCTTCCCCCCGGCACAAACCAAAAGCCCTTCGCAGGGCGATTGGTTCGTAAACCAAGCAGGAACTCGCCCGCCTGGTTTTCGACGATAAGATCGAGGGAGATCAGCGGAGTAGCGCTCACTACGGTGGCAAAATCTTCAGCGCTAAGAAACATGCTTACCCCCGGAACCGCTGCTGGTTTTCGAGGAACCACTGGTAAGTGCTGGCGAGGCCCGCCTCCAGTGAAATTTCGTGATACCAGCCGAGGCGATGCAGGCGTGAAACGTCCAGCAGCTTACGCGGCGTACCGTCAGGCTTCGTGGCGTCAAACACCACGCGGCCACGGTAGCCGGTCACTTTCGCCAGCGTCTGCGCCAGCTCGCGGATCGTGCAGTCAACGCCGGTACCGACGTTAATGTGCGACAGCATCGGTTCGGTGTTCTCCTGCCACACTTCCTGATCCAGCTCCATCACGTGAATGCTGGCCGCGGCCATATCGTCCACGTGTAAGAACTCACGCATCGGCGTGCCGCTCCCCCACACCACAACGTCAGGCGCATTCTCCTGCGTGGCTTCGTGGAAGCGGCGCAGCAGGGCCGGAATAACGTGGGAGTTACTCGGGTGGAAGTTGTCGTTCGGGCCGTAGAGGTTGGTCGGCATCACCGAGCGATAATCCCGCCCGTACTGACGGTTGTACGACTCGCACAGCTTGATACCGGCAATTTTGGCAATCGCATACGGCTCATTCGTAGCTTCAAGCGTCCCCTGCAGCAGCTCGCTTTCCGCCATTGGCTGATTCGCCATCTTCGGATAAATGCAGGATGAGCCGAGGAACAACAGTTTGTTCACGCCGTGCGTATGAGCGGCATGAACGATGTTGCTTTCGATCATCATGTTCTCGTAGATGAACTCCGCCGGGAACGTGTTGTTGGCGACGATGCCGCCCACTTTTGCCGCCGCGAGGTACACCTGGTCGATTTTTTCGCTGGCGAAAAAGGCATTCACCTCGCTGGCATCCAGCAGATTCAGCTCATCGCGCCCGCGCAGCACCAGCTCAACGTCATCACGCTGCCCGAGCTGGCGGACGATGGCCGAGCCGACCATGCCACGGTGACCGGCAACAAAGATACGTTTCTTATTCATACTCAGGACTCCAGCGCGATGGCGACCTCATAACCATGGGACTTCAGCAGGGAGTGTTTCTTCGCTGCTTCCAGGTCTTTGGCAACCATTTCGCCGACCATTTCCTGCAGGGTGATTTCCGGCTTCCAGCCCAGCGTTTCGTGCGCTTTAGTCGGGTCGCCCAGCAGGGTTTCCACTTCAGCAGGACGGAAGTAGCGCGGGTCAACGGAGACGATAACGTCGCCAGGTTTGACGCCGGGTGCGTCGTGGCCGGTAACGGAAACAACGATGCCCTTCTCTTCCACGCCCTGGCCTTCAAAGCGCAGTTTGATGCCAAGCTGAGCAGCAGCCATTTCCACGAACTGACGCACGGAGTACTGCACGCCGGTGGCGATAACGAAGTCTTCTGGTTTTTCCTGCTGCAGCATCATCCACTGCATTTTCACGTAATCTTTGGCATGGCCCCAGTCGCGCAGGGAATCCATGTTGCCGAGGTAGAGGCACTTCTCCAGACCCTGGGCAATGTTGGCGATGGCGCGGGTAATTTTACGGGTCACAAAAGTCTCGCCGCGGCGTGGAGACTCGTGGTTGAACAGAATGCCGTTACAGGCATACATGCCGTAGGATTCACGGTAGTTGACGGTGATCCAGTAGGCGTAAAGCTTGGCAACCGCATACGGAGAACGCGGATAGAAAGGCGTAGTTTCTTTCTGAGGGATTTCCTGAACCAGGCCGTACAGCTCAGACGTTGACGCCTGGTAGAAGCGGGTTTTCTTTTCCAGACCGAGGAAGCGGATGGCCTCCAGCAGGCGCAGCGTGCCCATCGCATCGACGTCAGCGGTGTATTCCGGGGATTCAAAGGAGACCGCCACGTGGCTCATTGCGCCGAGGTTGTAGACTTCATCCGGTTGCACTTCAGACAGGATGCGGGTCAGGTTGGAGGTGTCGGTCAGATCGCCGTAGTGCAGGTGGAATTTGGGGTTGCCCGCATGCGGATCCTGATAAATATGGTCCACGCGCTCGGTATTGAAAGAAGAGGCGCGGCGCTTGATACCGTGAACTTCATAGCCTTTTTCCAGCAGGAATTCCGCCAGGTAAGAGCCGTCTTGTCCGGTGACACCCGTGATGAGAGCTACTTTAGTCATGATAATTTATCCTCTGTGAACATTTTTATTGGCCCTTACCCCTCCCCCCACCCCTCTCCCCGAAGGAGAGAGGGCGAGAACCGCTGACGCGTAGAGCGAGGGTAAAAGTAATTACGCGCGTTCGCGTATTTTTACTGCTGGGTTACCCCGGCAAACGGCATTCGCCGGTAATGATTTATAAACGCTGCTCCGTGCTCCCACGACGCAGCCGTCACCGATGGAGACGCCGGGAGAAACAAAAACATCGGTTGCCAACCAGCATTTTTCGCCGATCACAATAGGTGACTGGGTAATATCAAAATGCTGACTCATATAATCGTGGCTGCCGGTGCACAAATAACACTTCTGCGATACCACGGAATTAGCGCCGATGGTAATTTCGCCGAGGGTATATAACACGGCGTCATCGCCAACCCAGGCGTAATCGCCCAGCGTTAACTTCCACGGATAGGTGATTTTTACCGACGGACGAATAACTACTTTTTTACCTACCTTTGCGCCGAACATGCGCAATAAAAAGGCGCGCCACGGATATAAAACCTGCGGTGACCAGGCAAACAGCGTGGCCTGTACCGCCCACCACAGTTGCACTTTAATGCCGCTCGCGCCGCGAAATCCCCTCGGTACACTGAAGCCGCTTAAATCCTGCATAATATTTCCCGTGTGCTTTAGGTTTTGTTATAAAGCGCTTTGGCTTTTCCGGTTGTTTTTAACCGCAGCTGAAAAGAGAGTTCGGCAATGAATCCCGGCACGCGTAAAATATTACGCTGCACGTTTTTGGCATCCTGGCACAGTTCAAGATTATTTGAGGTCGAGACGCCGCCCATCGAAAACTCAGAAATCAGCCCTTTAATACGCTTAAAGGCATAGCCATTTTTATACATCTTTGCCGCCAGCGCATAATCGGAGGAGACTTTATATTGCAGATCGTAGGGATATTTACGCAGACCGGAGAGCGGGAAGAAGATAGCCTGATGGCTTGCCGGCAGGCTGTGATAAATATACCAGCCACGCTTGGCGCTACGGCGAATTTTATGCCCCTCACCAAAGTCCAGCAGCGCATCGCCAATAACCATCGCATCATCGCGTTTGCCTGAGGCAGCCAGCTGATAAATCACCCCGGCAATCTCAGGATGAAAGGCATCGCCGGAGTTCAGAAAGAGCGCATAGCGCCCCTGCGCCATGGCAATCCCTTTGTTCATTGCGTCGTAGATGCCGTTGTCTTTTTCACTGACAAAGCGCAGGTTGTACTGACCTTTCAGGCCAGAAAGAAATTCAGCCGTGCCGTCCGGAGAATTGCCGTCAACAACAATCCATTCGAACTCAATGTCCTTTGCCTGAGCCAGATGCGCCAGGGATTGCCAGGTTTTCACCACCCCGTCATAGTTACGCCATGCGACTGTAATGACACTTAATAACATTATTGCGCACCTCCTGGCAGCGAACGGTGAATTGCTTTACGTAAAATAAATGGGCAAACAATTAAAAATGCATATTCCGGACTAAAAATTGAGCCGGTAAAAAACAAGGATACAGGCATAAACAACCAAAGCTGAACCCGATAATTCTCATTATTACCAAAGGCATTGCGCATCATTTTTATGACTCGCCACATATAGCCGGCGGTCATTAATACAGCAAACCATGAGAAATAAATAATCAGCAGATACAGTCCATTGTCCACGGTTTTCCCTACGTCTGCACCGTTAAATATTCCGAATGATGCGACATATTCATAGAGTGAACCAAAACGCACAACCCCGTCGACGTTGGCCAGAGAATAACCCACCATGGCTAACGGACCAATGATACGATAATAAGAAGAAGAACCTTCCGTGCCCAAATCACCAATACGTGTTGCGATATACGGAAATGCAAACACCAGGCCGATTAAAAAAACCGCCAAAGAAATAATCGCTAACGGCAACTTCTTTTTAATGGCGCTTTTATTAAGGTACTGAAACGCCCACTCCAGCAGGTAAAACAAAATAAATGTCATCACCCCGGAAAAAGATCCTGAAAGGATTATCCCTAAAAGAATCATAACATCAGTTTTCGGCGTTTTGATACCAAACTGTTTGATGCTGAGCCAAATTGAGATTAATGCCAGAGCGAAGAAAGCGGGCTCAAAATAGAGCGCCGTAGTACGCCGCCCGCCGAAGCTAATAAAGTTAAGCACGTAGCTGTTGCTGTAGATGAGAAACTTCGAAATCTTCTCAATCAGGCTACTGCCGCCGGTCAGAATAATCTGAGCCATTTCCGCGGCGGCCAGCGCGACAATCATTCCCACGACCCCGTAAAAAAAGCGCAGTATCTTGCGGTGATTACGTAGCGAAATGGTTTTAAAGCGACAGCTCCAGGTCAGGCCGAGAATGAGCACGATGTAAACAAACAGCATCATCGAGGTAACATATTTTGCCGGATCGAGCGACTGGCCAAAAATGTAGTTAAACGCCGTAAGCCCTGCCCCGACGCCGAGCGCGATCATCAGTTTTTTCAGATTGATGCGCTCGACATACAAAAACAGAATCGCCGGCAGGAAGGTCACGATGGTGATCGGAAAGCTTTCGCCCAGCGAAGCCAGCTTAATGTTCACCACCAGGTAGATGAACGGCAGCAGCAGATAGCTACAGACCCTGATAGAACGAGACATACTCCTCCAGCATCTGTTTGCCGCTGTAGGCCTGGCGGCTGGCTTCGCGGAAGGTCGCTAAATCGGTGGCAAATACCTGCTCAGCAAGCTGTGCTTTTTTTAGCTGCACCAGCGCCAGAACCTGCTCAGGCGTAAAAGTCTTTCCGCCCACCTTGCGTAAAACTTCATCTGCCGCTTCGCTGCTCGTCGCCACTACCGGCACGCCGATTGAGAGCGCTTCGCAAAGGATAAGCGGGTAATTGTCTACCCGGGAACTGAACACGAGGCAATCCATGGTATTCAGCTCGCTCATCAGCTTGCGTTTGTCGGTCATATAGCCGTGGTTCACCACATTCGAGCCCTCAAACGGTGAGAACTTGCCGAAGGTATGCAGCTCAATGCTGTCGCCCAGGGCCATCATCGCCTGCACCAGCTTCTGGTTAGTTTTACCGTCATAGCGCAGATCGTGGGCAACTATCGCCACCCGGGGTTTTCCTGTTGCGGACACGACATCAGGCAGCTCCGCCAGAATCGCTTCCGTTGCCACGTCGATACCGTTATTGATGATTTTGCAGCGTCCAGCGCCATAAAGTTGGTTGAAGGCCTCCGCCACATGCTGGCTTGGGGAGATAAACTGGCAGCCAAGCGCCAGCATTTCGCGGAACAGCTGGCGCTTGCCCTCCACCTGCTGATGGGCTTTATCGACTTTCACCGGAGGATAGTTGGTCAGCGTCGGACACTTAACGCAGCCCGTTTTCCAGCCCTCACAGCCGTCGAGGAAAGCGCAGCGCCCGGTAATGCTCCAGTGGTCATGCAGCGTCCAGACAAAGGTAACGTCCGGCTTATTGGCCCTGACCCGCTGGCAAAACGACACCATTTCATCCAGATTCAGCCAGTAGCTATGCATCACGTGAAAATGCAGCACCACGGGCTGCTGGCTGTGGGTGACGCGGCGATAAAGCTTGTTCAGGTTGCCAAACGGGTCGCGATTCAGAAAACGAAACAGCGCGATATTGGCGATGGACACCAGGCGCGGCGTGTGCTTTTCAACGTCCTGATAGAGATCGTGGCTGGCGCTTTTCTTGCCGCCCTTGCCATAACCGTAGATAAAACGCGAAGGCAGTCCGGCGAGGCGAGCTCGCTGGTGAAGGTCAAGCGCCACGCCCGCTGCGCCGCCCTCTGCCAGGCGCACATTAAACTGCATGATGTTCATTTGATCACCTTAACCCGCGCTTTTTCACCCACCACCAGCGCGTTGTCCGGCACGCTGTCCAGCACCACGCTGCCTGCGCCCACCGCTACGTTATTGCCGATGGTGATGTCGCCAACGATAATCACGTTCGCGCCCAGCTCAACGCCGTGACCAATTACCGGGCAGGCCAGGCTGTTGCCACGGTTGCCGATGGTGACGCCGTGGCGAATGGTGAAATCATCCCCCGCGACGACAAACTTATTGATCACTACCGCGTAGCCGTGATGAATGGTGAAGCGGCGGCCAATGGTGGCGGCCGCCTGGATTTCATAGCCAAACAGACATTCAGTGATAAAGCGATACGCCAGTAAAACCGGTGCCGCCCATAGGTTGTTGATAACGTTCTTCTTGCGCCACACCGAACAGAAGTGGGCAACGCGGTAAGCCAGCACCATGCAGCACGGGCGCAGGCTCCAGCTATTGGCTCGTAAATCTTCCAGCACGCTTACCTCCCCCGCAGGCTATCCGCGAGACGCTTACCGTTGCGCACCGTCAGCAGAGCTAACAGCGTGCGCAAAGACATGCGCTTGTTGCGGATCTGGTAGAGCGTATACAGCTGATACTTCTTGCTGCCCCGGTCGAATTTGTCTTTGTGCTTGCGGTAGAAGTGGAAGTAACCGGCAAATTTCTTCGGCGATTGGGTTATCTGCATTTCGCCGTGATTCACGTGCAGAATTTGGGTTGCCTCTTCCACCTTCCACGGCTGGCCGTATTCCACCACCATGCGTAGAAAGATGTCATAGTCCTGCGCCGCTTTCAGCGCGGTGTCAAACAGGCTGCTTTTAAAGCGCTCGGCGTAGGTAAACACCTGATTGCCGATGATATTGCGCTTATAGAACAGCTTCAGCGAATACGGCGACTTTGGGTAAAGCGGCAGGCTGGCAGGCTGCGAGTAAACCTGCCCTTCGCACAGATAGTCGTTAGCGTATAAAAACGCATGGGTCACCAGCTGATGCTGGTGGGAAAGAAACACCGACAGACGGTTCGGCGTCCATTCATCGTCATCGTCAATCCCGGTGATAAACCGACCCTGCGCCAGCTGAATCGCCTGGTTACGTACCGCACAGGCGCCGCTGTTGACGTCGTTGTGAAGGTAGCGCACGCGAGGATCGTTAAGGTCCTCAACAAACTGCTGCAGCTGCTGAAAGTTCGCTGAGCAGTCATCGACGATGATCATTTCCCAGTGGTCATAATCCTGACGCAGCACCGAGTTTATGGCGCGAATAGCCAGCTGCTGGCGGTTCCACGTTGGCATATAAATAGAGATAAGCGGGCGAGTTGCGCTGCTGTTCATGGCCATCACCTTATTTAGCATCCGACTTATATTCGTATTCGTAATACCCGTAATCCTGGTAGCCGGTGGCTCTGCGGAAGATCGAGTTCAGGATCACGCCGCGTACCGCAATCCCATTCTGCTCAAAGCGGCTGAGGCTGGTTTCCACCTCTTTCAGCGTGTTCACCGCATAACGTGCCACCATCAGCGTAGTGCCGGCATGACGGCCAACAATCGCCGCGTCCGTCACGGCAAGAATTGGCGGGGTATCAATCAGCACCAGGTCATAGTTCTCGCTAGCCCACTTCACCAGCTGAGCGAAACGCTCGTGCATCAGCAGCTCTGAAGGATTAGCCGGAACCTGTCCACGCGGAATCAAGTCAAAATTCGGCACGGAGGTTTTCTGTGCGCAGCGCGTCATATCCCCCTGTCCGGAAAGCACATCAGACAGACCGTTTACGTTGGTCGTCCCCAGCAGTTCGTGGGTATACCCTTTGCGCATATCGCAGTCTATTAGCAGCACGCGCTTGTTGGTCTGGCTGATCACCGCCGCAAGGTTGGCACAAACAAAGGTTTTACCGATCGACGGGCTAACGCCAGTGAGCATCAGAACGTTGTTAGGCGCCTGCATCATGGCAAAGTGCAGGCTGGTACGCAGGCTGCGGATCGCCTCGATAGCCAAATCTGTTGGGTTACCCACGGCCAGCAGCTGGCTCTGTTTATGGCGTTTAGCGCCTTTCACATTGCGGACATTGGCGTGATCGCGAGTTTTCTGCCATTCAGACAGCGGAATACTGGCATAAACGTTAAGTCCCGCTTCTTCGAGCACCGCCGGGCTTTCGATACCGCCGTTAAACAGCGAGCGCAGCAGCACGCCAATAATGGAGACGATAAGACCCAGAATGATGCTGCCCAGAACCACCAGCGCGCGCTGCGGCTTCACCATTCCCGGCTGCGTAATCGCCGGGTCAACGATACGCACGTCTCCCACGGTGCTGGCCTCAGTAATTTTCAGCTCCTGCTGCTTATTCAGCAGCTGCATGTAAACCTGCTGGCCGGACTCCACGTCGCGGGTCAGGCGCACAATTTCCTGCTGGGTTTTTGGCATAGCGGCGATGCTGTTGGTCAGACGAGACCTCTGGTCCTCAAGCGTTTTTCGCTGTTCCAGCAGCGTGCGGTAGGACGGGTGAACTTTGGTGTAGAGCTTGGAGATTTCCGCTTCTTTGAAGGTCAGCTGATTCAGCTGGGCGTCAATATTCACCACGGAATCCAGCAGCGATTTGGCCTCAAGGGAGAGATCCACTGAATCCTGACGCTGGCGATAAGCGTTAAGTTTGTTTTCCGCCGAATCCAGGTTGTGGCGAACTTCCGGCAGCTGCTCGGCCAGGAACTTCAGGCTTCTGGAGGCTTCTTCAGATTTACGCTGCACGTTCTGGGCAAGGTAGTTGCGGGTAATGCTATCGAGAATTGCACGAATCTGATCTTTATCTTCGCCGGTATAGGACAGGCTGAGCACGCCGGTATCTTTCCCGTTTTCGGTTACCGTCAGGTTGCCCAAAAGCTGATTGATCATGCCAAGCGTAGAGTACTTCACCACCGTGAAGCTGTCGCCCGGCTGGGCCTGTATCCCGTCTATCTGCAGCGTGACGCCGCCCTGACTCAGCAGCTTGCCCACTTCACCTTTTGCGCTAAAACCACTGTCGCTGGTCAACTGGTACTGTTTGTCGTTCAGGACTTCGACGGTGAAGGTGTCTTTGTTCATCCCGGCCGGTAGGGTAAAGGTGGTGACATTCACCGTGTCGTTCTGGTGTCCCCGCAGCCGATCCCAGCCTGCGCCGAACAGCCAGAAGGTGTTCTTGCTGACCGAAATATCCAGGTTCAGATCGTCAACGGTCTTTCCCAGCACCAGGCGGGACTGGATCAGCTGAATTTCTGCGGCAGAAGCCGGCGGCTTATTGCTTAGCGCGGAGCTGATGTCATTGACCAGGGTATTACCGGCATTCTGTTCGATTTGCACCAGCGCGTCGGCCTTATATACCGGCGTAGCGAACAGCGCATACACCACGGCCAGCGCCGCGAACAGGCCGGTAATCCCGATCAACCACCAGCGAGCTTCCAGCACGGTGCCAAACAGACGGCCAATATCAATCTCGTCATTGCCCTCGGTCGGGGCGCTCGAGCGGCGTACTTTCTCTGTCATTGTTATCCCTGATGAGCGTTAAGTGCGTTAGCCCACTTCTGGGCAGAAAGGTCGAGCATGCTGTAGACCGCCTCAAAGGCGTCGCGGCTTTTGCGGTAGGGGTCCGGGATTTCCCTCCCGGCATCCCAGTGGCCAAACAGCATCACTTTGCCGCGCATCTCAGGCGCCATTTCGCAAAGCGTGGTGATGTGGCGCTTTTCCATCGCCAGGATCAGGTCATGCTCCCGACAGAGGCGGCCGGAAACCTGACGGGCTAAATGCCCCTCCAGAGAGAGGTCGTGTCGTCCGGCGACGTCAACGGCTCCCGCATCTGCGCCCTTCCCTACCAGCGCTCCCAGCCCCGCGGAACTGACGTTAAGCTCCGGGTTATAGCGCTTGAGCAGACGTTCAGCCGTGGGGGAGCGGCAGATGTTTCCCACGCAAACCACAAGTATTTTGTTGAACATAGCGCGTTACCAGGTGTGGATATCTTTGGCGGTATCGGTCATGTAGCGGACGCCGCTGATGGTTGGCAGTAGCTGGTTGATCAGGCGATTCCAGCGGGAAACCGGTGCGGTTGTCACGTACACCACGTCATAAGGCTGCAGCTGGAATTCGGTGCCCATCACCAGCGAAGTCGCATCAGACATATCAAGCTGATAGATATTGGCAATCTTGCCGTTTTGCTGAGTCTGGCCTTTGAGCGGACGGATCACGAAGATGCCGCTGGCGTTCGAAGAGGTAAGATCGATCCCCTCGGCCTGGCCAAGCGCTTCGGTGAGCGTCATGCCGCTGAAGTCCATTTTGAGCGTGGCCTGCTTCTTCACTTCGCCCATGACAAATACCTTCAGGTCGTCATTGCGAGGGACAAACAGGATATCGCCGGGGTAAAGCAGATGATTTTGGCTGAGGTCACCGTTTTGCATCAGCGCCTGCAGGGAAATGCGTTTCTCCTGGCCTTTGTGGGTCAGCACCACGTTGCGCCAGTCTGCCGCATCGGTTAAGCCGCCTGCCGCGTTGATGGCGTCGAGGATAGTCAGCGGAACGTTGGTGATGGGCTGCTGTCCGGACTTGTTGACCTGCCCTGAGATATAGGCCTTTTGCGAGCGGAAGGCAGCGATATTAACGTCCACCTGCGGCTGGGCAATGTACTGCGCCAGGCGGCCGGTAATATCGCTGCGGATCTCTGCAAGCGTTTTGCCGGTCACGCTGACTTTTCCCACATAGGGATAGAACATGGTGCCATCGGGCTGGACCCAGTTGCCGGTGTCGCTGGAGCTGCGATATTGTCCCGCTGGCGTGGTTAATTCCGGATGGTCCCAGACCGTGACGTTTAAAACGTCCCCTGGGCCGACGCGATACTCGTAATTGGCGATCTCTTTATCCAGACCGGCATTCGGCTGGGCGACAACCTGACGCGGGCGCAGCTGCTCGACCAGGCGCGGTGTTAACGGATAGACATTGACCATTCTGTCAAGGTCAAAGTCGGCATCCTGCTGCTTGATGACGTCTTTTCCCGATGTCGACATATTGCTGCCGGGAAATACCGTACAGCCGCTCATCAACGTGACCGACACCAATAAAGGCATCAACTTAAGTTTATATTTTATCATTGAATATTTATCACTATGGCAGAGTAATTATCCTGAGCGAATAAAACAAGCAAGCCGCTGGCCTTGAGAATGAAGTAAAGAATTGAACATATTCAGAGCGTGAGATAACTGGCATTATTCCTAAAATAAATTTATTCCCCGACATTCTGATAGCTCCATGGCTTGCTGTAATCTGGCCGCATCCGGGCACGCTACCGCCCCTGGCTCACAGTCACCAACCTACTGAAAACGGTAAATAATTCTGAATACCTGTCGAATTCAAATACCTTGCAAGATATTGGAATAAGATAATCAGACTTTATGGAAATACTGGGGCGAACTATTAACCAATGTATAAAAAACACATTCACTGCTAATCATCGCTATGGATTGTTGCAGCTTAAAACTCGTCAGGCAAGGAGACAAAAGGTAGCAAACAGACTTTTAAGAATAATATGAACCACACAATAATAACGTTTTAGGATTTTCTTTATATTGACAATAAAGATATTAAGACAATCACCCTGAACATATACAGACATATCTCATAGTGGCTCATCAATAAATAAAATATATAATCGAAAATATCTCAGCAAAAAAAACCGTAATATTCTGCTGGATATTCATTTAATGATGATAATTCTATAAGTCATTACGGATTAATCTCAGGCAGTAATTGCTTTTTGCCTGACAATTATCCATCATTTCAGTGTGGCATTTGCCCGCAAGTTAAAAGGCTATAACCCCGTATGGAATGGATTGCCGACCCCTCAATCTGGGCCGGGTTAGTTACCCTGGTCATTCTCGAACTGGTTCTGGGCATTGATAACCTCGTTTTCATTGCCATCCTCGCTGAAAAATTGCCGCCTAAACTGCGCGACCGCGCCCGCGTCACGGGTTTAATGCTGGCGATGGTCATGCGCCTGCTGCTGCTGGCCTCTATTTCATGGCTGGTGACGCTAACCCGACCGCTCTTTACGCTTCACGAGTTCAGCTTTAGCGCCAGAGATCTGATCATGCTGTTTGGCGGCCTGTTCTTACTGTTTAAGGCAACCATGGAGCTTAATGAGCGGCTGGAAGGTAAGGACAGCGAGCACCACGCGCAGAAGCGGGGAGCGAAATTCTGGCCCGTGGTAGCCCAGATAGTCATTCTCGACGCCGTATTTTCTCTGGACTCGGTTGTTACCGCCGTTGGCATGGTCGACCATCTTGCGGTGATGATGGCCGCAGTCATTATCGCCATCGGGCTGATGGTGCTGGCCAGCAAATCACTGACGAGATTTGTGAACAGCCACCCGACAATCGTGATTTTGTGCCTGAGTTTCCTGCTGATGATTGGTTTTAGCCTGGTGGCCGACGGCTTTGGTTACCAGATCCCGAAAGGCTATCTCTATGCGGCCATTGGCTTCTCGGTAATGATTGAATCGCTGAATCAGCTGGCCATCTTTAACCGCAGGCGCTTTCTTTCGGCCAACCAGTCGCTGCGCGAGCGCACCGCAGAGGCCGTGCTTCGGCTGCTGAACGGCAAAAAAGAGGAGGCAGAGCTGGACGCGCAGACCGCCTCGCTGATTGCGGACAGCGGCATTAACAATGATGTTTTTAACCCTCAGGAGACGCGAATGATCGCGCGGGTTCTGCATCTTAACCAGCGCAGCGTTAGCAGCATCATGACCTCCCGCCATGATGTTGAGCACCTGAATATTGCCGCACCGGAAGCTCAGATTCGGGAACTGCTGGATAAGAACAAACATACGCGCATCGTGGCGACGGATGACGGAGAGGAGATCCTCGGCGTGGTTCACGTTATCGATTTGCTGCAGCAGTCATTGCACGGTGAAGCCCTGGACATCGCGCCGCTGATTCGCCAGCCGCTGGTCTTCCCGGAGGCCCTGCCGCTGCTGCAGGCGCTGGAACAGTTCCGCACCGCGCGCACCCATTTTGCCTTCGTGGTAGATGAATTTGGCTCGGTGGAGGGCATCGTTACGCTGAGCGACGTGATGGAAACCATTGCCGGTAACCTGCCGAACGAAGTGGAAGAGATCGATGCTCGCCACGATATTCAGAAAAATGCGGACGGTAGCTGGACGGCCAACGGCCATATGCCCCTTGATGACCTGGTACAGTACATCGCCCTGCCCCTTGACGAAAAGCGTGAATACCACACCATTGCCGGGCTGCTGATGGAGCATTTACAGCACATTCCTGAGGAAGGAGAGAGCGTTGAAGTGGGGAATTACTTGCTGAAAACGCTGGAGGTGGTCAATCACAGGGTGAACAAGGTGCAGATAATCCCGCGCCAGCAAGAGGATAGCCTGCTGGATTATGAAGTATAAAAAAACCGGCGAATGCCGGTTCAGACGTGGCGAACAAAGAGGGAAAACATGTTTCCCTCTTTATGCTTATAGCTTATCCATCAGCTGTTTAACATTCTTCGCCCTGTCGCTCCCTTTATGCTTATCCAGCCACTCATTGAGCCGACGCTTCGCCTCATCCTGCAGCTGCTTGCGCAGAACCTGATCAACCTGCAGCGAATAATTTAGCTGCTGCCAGGGACCGTAAACGCGCAGCGGCACGGCCGTGGTTTTAAGCGTTTCAATCAGCTTGCTGTTGCTGCCCTGCCAGCCGTCCCGGACCTTAATCGCGAAGTTGGTATCACAGACCTCTTTCACCAGATCCATGGTGCCATTTCCGGTCAGAGACAACACGGGGGATTCACCTGCCATGTTCTCCAGCGTCAGCAGCCCATTATCCAGCGACGCCGACGTTGAAAAATGGTCCAGCTCGGTGGCGTTGTCGACGTTTTGTTTCCCCTCAACGCCTTCATTATTACGGCTTACCGCCTGCTGAATCAGCTGCTGGAAGTTCATGCCCTGCAGCCGGGAGTGGGCCAGCTCAAGCCGGGCCTCCCCCTGCCATCCGTGACGGAAATCCTCCGCATCAAGGCGGCCCCCGCTAAAATCGCCGCTCATAGAGAGCTGACCGGACAGGGCAATGGGGTAATCAAACGCCGTGAGAATATCGCTGATTTCAATATTCTTCACCTGCGGCTGGAATGCCAGTTTTGGCGTCTGCCCGCTGGCATCAACGCCTCCCGGCAGCGACAGGGTGCCCTGCCCCAGCTTGCCGCTAAGCTGGTTAATGCTGAGCTTGCCATCCTGGTTAACCAGCGCAGAGCGCACGTCGCTGAAGCCCAGCCCGCGCCAGCGGACTTCACCCGCCGAGATGTTCACACGCGCATTAAAATCTCGCAGGCTATGGTAGTTTGTTTCCGTGCTGTCCTCGGCAATGACAGGGCCGGGACGGGCTGGCTGCTGGGCCTGCTGCGCCTGTTGGCTAATGGCGCTGTCTGCGCCGGAGGAGTTGGCAACGAGTTTATCCAGATTAAGCAGTTGGGAACGTAACTCTGCGGTCCACAGCGGTTTATCCTGCAGCTTCACGCTGAGGTCGCCCTGCAGATCGCTGTCATTGGCCGTGAGCTGCAGCTGGCTGAGGGAAAGCTGGCTGTCGGCGTTTTTCCACCCTAACTGCAGCGCACCCGCGCCGCTAATGCCGGTGACGGGGAGGTCGGCTCCCTGGAGCTGATACTCAATCTGGCTCAGTTTAGCGTTGACCTGCTGCGGGTAATCGCTGAGGTCAACATCGGCGGTTAAAGAGAGCGCTAAATCACGCTGATCCCGGGTGATACGGCTGCTGGCTTCAATATGCGCCTGGCGCTTATCGTCCTGCTCCATTTGCAGATTAATATTGCGAACGGTGATCTGTTCGTCATTGGTATGCTGGAAGACCAGCACGCTGTCGACCACCCTGAGCTTAGAAACATCAAAAGACCAGCCGCGGCCGGCGTCGGGATCGCTGACGGTGCCTTTCGGCCCCACTGGGGCATTTTGTGAACGCTGCGCCTCGGCCTGCGGCGTCAGCTGGATCACCGCGCCTTTCAGCATCACCTGGCGAACCTGAAGCTGGTGAGAAAGCAGCGGGATCAGCGCAACGTCAAGGCGCATATTTTCCGCACTCACCATCGGCTGGCTGGCGCCCGGCGCGGTCAACGACATCCGGCCGGATAAAATACTCAGCTGCGGCCAGACGTGCCAGCGCAGCGGCCCTTCCAGCTCAAGACTATAGCCGCTGCGGGCTTCGACCTGACGAATCATATAACCACGGAAGTCGTTAGGGTTAACCAACAACACAAGTGAGGTCAGGCCGGCGATTAGCACAACCAGCAGAATCATCAACGTGGTTAAAAGTCGTCTCATAGCCTTCTCCATGCCACTCGCCGCGGGGCGAGCAATGCTGAACGATTTAGTCTTTATCGATACGGCTTGCTACCGCACCCTGCTGATCGCGGTATTTGGCGTCCTGCCGGCGGTTATAAGGGCGTGCAGCAGGCCCGGAAAGCGGCTCAAAACTCAGTGCCCCAATCATCATGCCCGGACGCAGCGCCAGAGGCAGCTTACCTGAATTGTAGAACTCAAGGACGATACAGCCATGCCAGCCCGGATCGATGCGGTGAGCGGTCACGTGCACCATCAAACCCAGGCGGGCCAACGAGGAGCGCCCATCCAGCCAGCCGACCAGATCGTCCGGCAGCGTCACGGACTCCAGCGTTACCGCCAATGCCAGCTCACCGGGATGTAAAAAGAAGGCTTGCCCTTCATCCAGCACAATTTCGTCGCTCATGACGCGTTCGAGCGCTTCGCTGACCTCATCCTTGGGGCCGCTGAGATCGATAAAGGGCGCGGTATGACCGCTAAAAGTGCGGAATTTGTTGCCCAGACGGACATCCACGGTTGCACCGCTAATGCGTTCAACAGGAGGCCGCGGGGTAATCGCTAAACGGCCGTCATCCAGCCAGGCTTCGATATCACGATCGCAAAGACGCATCTCTGATTCTCCTTATCAATCTCAGTTTTACACACACTGCCACAGAGAGCCGACGATAGCCAATGAGCAATGGATGAAGGATTCAACGTAAAAGCGAGCGGCTGACGCACGCTCGCACAGGGGCATTATTCAAAAAACTGACTGATTTTGGCTTTCAGGATATCAATGGCGATGCGGTTTTTCCCACCGCGCGGCACGATAATGTCGGCATACTGCTTGGAAGGTTCAATAAACTGCAGGAACATCGGGCGTACCGTTTTCTGATACTGCGCCATTACGGAATCCATTGAACGACCTCGCTCGTTGACGTCACGCTTCATGCGGCGCATCAGGCAGATGTCGAGCGGAGTATCAACGAAGATCGAGAAGTTCATCTCCTGACGCAGACGCGCATCGGTCAGCAGCAGAATACCTTCCAGAATGATAACTTTCTTCGGCACCAGATGAACCGTCTGGTCGGTGCGGGTATGCTCAACGTAGCTGTATACCGGCAGCTCTATAGCTTTACCTGATTTCAGCGTCTGCAGGTGCTGAAAGAGCAGGTTGTGGTCCATTGCGCTTGGGTGGTCGTAGTTGGTTTTTACACGCTCTTCCATCGACAGATGGCTTTGATCTTTGTAATAACTGTCTTCTGGAATGACACCAATGTGTTCATCGCCGACTTGCTCGCGCAGTTCACGATACAACGTGCTGGCAATGAGGCTTTTCCCTGAAGCCGATGCGCCGGCTATCCCGATGATGACGCATTGATGAGACTGATCGGTCATATTATTTACGGCCTGAATACGAAAAGTGTTGGAAGGACGACGCGGAGGCGTCAAACGCCGCAATTATAGGGATAACCGCCGTTTGATACCAGCCTCTTACCCGCAGCAATCGTGAAATTACGCGAGCGGCGTGTAAAGCAGCCCGTCAGGGTGGAATAATTTAATTACGTGATTAGACTGCGCAATTTCTTACGTTCTATAGGTAAAATCTGAACAACGCACATAGGAATTGTAAATTGTTTGTACTAGCATAAACCGACTCTCTTTATAAATGCAGCCGGCATTGCTCCTGGCGGCAGTGTCTAAGCGGACTTGCGGTAATGATTAAAAAAAACAGACAAACAGAAACCGCACGCCACTCGCTAATACTGCTGTTCGGGCTTGGGTTGCTCTGCTTTATTTTTACCTTCTACTCGATGGAGTTAACCCTGAAAGGCACCGATCTGGTTCCTATCTGGTTTACCACCGCCATTATTACCGCAAGCTTCTTCCGTAACCCCGTGCGGCAGTGGCCATTGATTGCCGCGGCCTGCATGCTGGGCAGCCTCGCGGCTAGCGCCATGCTCTATCCTCTTAGCTGGCTGAGCGTCGCGCTGACCCTGATAAATCTGTTTGAAGCGCTGCTGGGTGCCCTGCTGCTGCGCCGCTTTTTACCGCGGGAAAACCCCCTACAAAACCTGAACAATTGGGCCAGGCTAGCCATTTGCAGCGCCGCTATTCCTCCGCTGGCGGGAGGCTTGCTGGTCACCATGCTGACGGTGCCGCTGGATTCATCGGCGCTCAAAACTTTCTTTATCTGGGCGCTCTCTGAATCTATCGGCGCCCTGGCCCTGATGCCGGCGGGGCTGCTGTTCAAACCTTATTACCTGCTGCGTCACCGCAAAGCTTCACTGCTGTTTGAAACCGTAGCGACGTTTGCCGTCACGCTGGTGCTGAGCTATTTCTCACTGCTTTATCTGCCGTGGCCGTTCACCTTTATCATCGTCATTATGACCTGGAGCGCCATCAGGCTGCCGCGCATGGAAGCCTTTATTATCTTCCTCGCCACGTTGATGATGGTTTCCGCCATGATAGCCATCGGCAAGCTTCCGCTTTCAACCCCTCATCCCCGGGTGCTGGAATATGCGCCGTGGCTGCCGTTCCTGCTGATTCTGCTGCCGGCCAACGTCATCACGATGGTGATGTACTCTTCCCGCAAAGAGCGCAAACACATTATCGAAAGCGAAACCCGGTTTCGCAACGCAATGGAGTACTCCGCGATAGGCATGGCGCTGGTCTCAACCGAAGGCAAATGGCTGCAGGTCAATAAGTCGCTGTGTAAGTTCCTCGGCTACTCCGCCGAGCAGCTGGGCGAGCTCACCTTCCAGCAAATCACCTGGCCTGAGGACTTAAACCTTGACCTCCAGCATCTGAGCAAACTGTCTTCCGGCCAGATCAATAGCTATTCGATGGAGAAGCGCTATTACACCAGCGAGGGTAATGTGGTGTGGGCGATGCTTACGGTGTCCGTTGTGCGCCATACCGACGGGTGTCCGCTCTACTACATTGCCCAGATAGAAGACATTAACGACCTCAAACATACGGAGTGGGTTAACAAGCGGCTGATGGAGCGTATCACGCTTGCCAATGAGGCCGGCGGCATCGGCATCTGGGAGTGGGATCTGACCAACGATGTCATCACCTGGGATAAAAGAATGTTCGAGCTTTACGACATTCCCTCGCACACTAAACCGACCTACCAGCTATGGCTGGACAGTCTGGTGAAAGAAGATCTCCTGCACTCGGAAGCCGTGATCCGCGAGTCGTTAAAAAACCGCCTCCCCTTCAAGCTTGAATTTCGCATCCATGTGAAAGAGGGTATTCGCCATATTCGCTCCCTGGCCAACCGCGTTCTGAATAAAAACGGCGACGTGGAGAGGCTGCTGGGCATTAACATGGACATGACCGAGGTCAAGCAGCTAAACGAAGCGCTTTACCAGGAAAAGGAGCGGCTGCACATCACGCTGGACTCTATCGGTGAGGCCGTCATCTGTACTGATGTCGATATGAACGTCACCTTTATGAACCCGGTTGCCGAGAAACTCAGCGGCTGGGCGCAGGAGATGGCTATCGGTCAGCATATCCTGTCAACGCTGCGCATTACCTTTGGCGATAACGGCCCGGTAATGGAGAATATTCATAGCGGCGATTACTCACGAAGCGCCATTGAGCAGGACGTTGTGCTGCATTGCCGCAACGGCGGCAGCCATGATATTCACTACACCATTACGCCGCTGACAACCCTCGACGGCCAGAGCATTGGCTCGGTACTGGTTATCCAGGATGTCACTGAATCGCGCAAAATGCTTAAACAGCTGAGCTACAGCGCCTCGCATGACAGCCTGACCCACCTGGCAAACCGGGTCAGTTTTGAAAACCACCTTAAACGTCTGCTGCAGGGCGCGATAGAGGAGCGCCAGCATCACGCGCTGGTCTTTATCGACCTGGATCGTTTTAAAGCCGTGAACGACTCGGCGGGCCACGCAGCAGGCGACGCTCTGCTGCGCGAGCTGGCGGCAATGATGCTAAGTATGCTGCGCACCGGCGATTTCCTCGCCCGCCTCGGGGGGGACGAATTTGGTTTACTGCTGCCGGACTGCTCCACCGAAAATGCGCGTTACATTTCTGAACGTATTATTCGCAGTATCAACGACTATCACTTCATGTGGGACGGTCGGCTGCACCGCATCGGTGCCAGCGCCGGCATAACTCATATCGACGGAGACAACGCCATTGCCTCAGAGGTGCTTTCCCAGGCCGACATCGCCTGCTACGCCTCTAAAAACAACGGTCGTGGTCAGGTGACGGTCTATGAACCCCATAACCATTCTATGGAGCAAGGTCGTGATACCCTGTCGCTGGACGAACAATGGCAGGTGATAAAAGACAATCCCATTTTGATGATCGCCATGGCCATCGCTCCCCCGCGAACGCCGGAATCCACCTCTTTTTATCTGCTCACCCTGCGCTTCTGGGGCAGCGAAGGCGACGTAATTAATGAAACGGCCTTCCGCGCGGGGCTGGCCGACCCGGCGCTGCACCACGCGCTGGATCGTCGGGTCTTTAGCGAATTCTTTAATAACTTTGCCGATGAGGTGGCGAAAAAAGGCTTTGGCGTCGCGCTGCCTGTTTCCTGTGCCGGGCTGGTCAGCGATACCTTTGTCGACGAGCTACTGGACCGACTTTCCACCAGCCGAATACCTCCTCGCCTGCTGCACCTGACCATCCAAAGCAGCGATCTGCTGACCGAACCCAAGCGGATATACACCAATCTCAAAAGGCTGCGCAAGGCTGGCTGTCGCATGGTGCTTAGCCATGTGGGCCGCGATCTGGCGCTGTTTAACACCCTCAGCCACCACCTGTTTGATTATGTCATGCTGGATCCAGACCTGATCCTCAACGTTCACTGTAATTTGATGGACGAGATGATGGTAACGATTGTGCACGGGCACGCTCAGCGTATAGCGCTGCAGACCATCGCTGGTCCGGCAGATATGCCGCTGGTGATGGATACCTTATCCGGTATCGGGCTGGATCTTATCTATGGTGAAACCATTGCGCAGCCGCAGCCGCTGGAGCTGCTCCTTAACAACAGCTACTTCGGGATTAACTGAACGGTTATGAGGGGCTGAGGCTATTTTGATACAAAAAAACCTGCTTAATTAACTTAAGCAGGTTTTTGTCAGAACAGTTCGGGAGAAGCCGCCTTGATACTCAGCCTATCTCCATATGTTTTGTGCCTTAGTTGACGGTATTGTTATTCCAGACAATATCGCAAATATCGTCACTTGGATTGAAGCCTGTAGGTGCATTAAGAAGAATTGAACGAATGGTCTGCATGTCGTAGTGGTTACAGGCCTGACTCATCTCAGAGAGGAAAATATTCAGTTCATCCCACGACAGTTTTACTTCATTAGCGGCCATAATTCTTGGATGCTGAGTTGCCATAACATTGTCACCAATCAGCAGCTCTTCGAAAAGCTTTTCACCCGGCCTTAAACCAGTGGTCTTAATCTCAATATCACCTTCCGGATTCAATTCACTGCGCAAAGTAAAGCCACTTAAGGACACCATACGTTGTGCCAGGTCGATAATTTTTACCGGTTCACCCATATCAAGAACGAAAACATCGCCACCCTTGCCCATCGCACCAGCCTGAATAACAAGCTGTGCCGCTTCGGGAATCGTCATAAAGTAGCGAATGATATCCGGATGCGTAAGCGTAATTGGTCCACCCTGAGCGATTTGCTTTTCAAACAGCGGCACCACCGATCCAGAAGAGCCAAGAACATTACCAAATCTCACCATACTAAAGCAGGTGTCAGATTGCTGTGCCGCTAATGCCTGCAAGACAAGCTCAGCCATACGTTTTGTTGCGCCCATGGTATTTGTAGGACGAACGGCCTTATCGGTAGATATCAGCACAAATTTTGGTACACCACAGTTAATTGCGGCTTGCGCACAGGCCAGCGTTCCAAAAACATTATTCCTGACGCCATCGGCAACGTTGTACTCAACCAAAGGGACATGTTTATAGGCAGCTGCGTGATAGATGGTTTCTATACCAAAGCTACCTATCACACGTTCCAGGTGCTCCTGATTCTGTACATTACCGAGTACTGGATAGATCTTGATGTCTGCACCACGGTTTTTTATCAGTTCAGATAGCTCGCGCTCAATAGCGTAAAGTGAGAACTCTGAAATCTCAAACAGCACTAAAGCTTTTGGCCCGTTCAATATAATTTGACGACAAAGTTCTGAACCAATTGATCCCCCGGCGCCAGTCACCATGACGGACTTACCCTGAATATTTCGGGAGATTAATTCAGGTACCGGATCGACCGGATCCCGCCCGAGCAAATCGGTAATTGAGACCTTTTTCAGCATATCAATGCTGGCTTTCCCTTCCACCAGATCAACCATCCCCGGTATAGAAAGCACCTCGCAGGACAGCCCTTCTAATTTTTTCATCACCTCGCTTTTACGAGCGCGACTTAAGCTTGGCATAGCCAGAAGGATTTTTTGCACTTCGTACTTTTCGACCAGCCAGGCCAATTTTTCAGGAGGATAAACCGTCACACCATGCATCACCGTTTTTTGCAGGCGTGGATTATCATCTACAAATGCTACGGGATAATACTCAGAAGCCTGGCTCAAAGCCGGCAGGAGCTGCCGCCCGGATGCCCCGGCACCATAAATAATAACTTTAGTCCCCAGCTTTAACCCATGATTAACCAGCATTCTTAAAGCCAACCGCGAACCGGTTATAAACAGTAAGCCAAAAGAAAAATAGATGAAGGGGATAGTCCGAGGGAGATAAAGGTTAGTATAAAAAGTCGACACAATCAGCAGAACCGAAGACGCAAACATCCCCACTGCCACAGAGACAAAAACCTTGGCCGTTATATAGCGAATTACCGCACGATAGAGACCGAGCTTGACAAAAAAGGCCAACGTAACGGCAATAATAGAGAGAATCAGGATCCAGTGCTGTCCACTCGTCAAAGGTGTCATTGAATCGATACGCACCCAGAAAGCAAACCAGAAAGCACAAAGCAGCAGAATGACATCAATTGCCAGCGCAATAATTCTTTTCACCGGCCTTGGTAAAGCGAGCAGAAACTTAAGCATATTAGCAACCGAACAGAGCACCTGTTCATTAACCCGTTGTTATGAAATAAAGAGAAAAAATCAACCGAGCACCGGTTGAGACACCTAATCGTACGCCGCCAGTGCCCGAAATCCTATCTTTTAACGACTCGTTTTGTCCTTAACCCCAGCCCCGCATCGCCAGGCAACAAGCACAACAGGAAGCCAGGCTACCACTACCCCGACAACCCCAGTGACTATTCCTGATGCAATCATCAAGGCAAAAGGAGTCAACCAAATAAGATTGACGCACAGGACACCCAGCGTTACAGGTTTGTGACTACCATATTTTCTCGCAAGTATCTGATAACCATGGCTTGCATGTGCTTCATAAACTTTTTTACCCGCCAGCAAGCGGCGCAGTAGCGTTAAGGTAGCATCGACAATAAAAACGCCAAGTAAACATATTTCCGCCAGGAACAGTTTGCTATCGAGCTGGCTAATATGAAGCACAATCAAACCGATCGTGATGCCCAGGAAACCGCTTCCGGCATCGCCCATGAAAATTTTTGCATTTGGGAAATTCCAGAAAATGAAACCCAGTGCCGCCGCGCCTAACAGTAAAACGCAGAGGAACGCGTCAGAGCCCAAAGCATCAGGAACAGAAATCCAAACGATCAGCAGAGAGGAAAGGGAGAAGACGATAGCCTCCATACTGGCTAATCCGTTGATCCCATCCATGAAATTGTAGAGATTCAGCATCCATACCAGATAAACCAACCCGAAGATCATCCCTAACCATCCGGCTGAAAATGAATAGCCGAACAGGTCAATAGCAGGGAATTGCCCCAGGAAGAACAGCCCGGATGCGGCGGCCAAAAAATGCATCAGCAATCGCCAGCGGGCAGCAATATGCCCGTGGTCATCCAGAAAGCCGACAATGGCCGTTATGCCACCGGCAGCTATCAATGAAAGCATTGTCGGTAAGGCGATGAAATGAAACGTAGACAGCGCCAGCAAACCAGCAACCATACTAATAACAATTGCGACACCACCACCGCGTGGGGTTGGTATAGAGTGGGAGCTTCGCTGATTTGGAACGTCGATAACATTATTCTTCAGCGCATAGATCCGCAGGCACCAGGTCAGGACAAATGAAAGAATAAAGATAACTATCGCTATAATTAGTGCCTGCATTATTTAACTACCTTTGAATAAAATTCTGCTGTTTTTTCCATAGTCCCGGAAAGGGTGACGGGCTGCTGCCAGTCCAGTAAATCAGAAGCGTAAGAGGCGTCAATATCCAGTGAACCATAAAGCTGTTCATAGATGCTTTGCTTTCCGGTCAGCGTAAGAAAACTTTTGAGAAGTGGCACGGGGAACCAAATGACGCGCGACGGCTTATTCATCCCCCGTGCAAATGAGCGAACAATCTCTTCGGTGGTCGGTTTATCTCTGTCTGCCAGAACAAAAAGCTGATTTTTCGCCCGCGAATCTCGCAGACAAGTTGTAATAAAGCTCACAACATTCTCGAGGGAAACCATGCTGCGCTTGTTTTTCACGCCTTTAAACGGCAGCGGGAGCCCACTGGCAACCAGTTTAAGTAAACGCCGAATATTGCCGGGTGCATTTTCACCGCATATAAGCGCCGGGCGGATAACGGTAATCGCCATTTGGCTTGAAGAAAATTCCTCGTTCAGTTTTTGTTCCGCTTCAAGTTTTGAAACTGCATAATCTGAAGTTGGCCGAGGGAGAGAGCGCTCTGTAATGGGCTCATTTGTGGTGGAGTTTCCGTTAACGCCAATAGAGCTGATAAAAATAAAGTGACTCACTCCAGCGTTAAGCGCGTCCCGAGCAAGCTTTAATGTTGCATCGCAATTGACCTTGCGAAACGCTGATAATTTGTCTGTTGCGGAATCATTTAAGATATGAGCTCGCCCTGCGGTATGGACGACGGCTTCACACCCTTCCAAAACAGATGACCAGTCAGTAGTGGCAGAGATATCGCCAACATTGAGCAAACCTTCAGACTCATTTGAGATGCGGCGAGCCGTCCCAACCACCTCATGCCCCTGCTCCCGAAGTTTGCTTATCAGGCGACTCCCCACAAACCCCGTTGCTCCAGTTACCAGAATTTTCACATCCTACCCTTATCAATCTCGTCTGAATTTAAAATGAAAATCATTCAGTAACATTAATTAAAATATTAAAAGCTCGTACACCACGTTTGTATGAAGATTTTCTTACTAATAAAGGTAGGTTACAAGTTCAAATATCGTAGTGCTAATCTTATTGACTTAGTCGGGAAACCAACCGTCACTGTACCAAATATGCAGCAGCGCATAAGAGCGCCAGGGCTGCCAGCGTTCGGCATAGCGGCGGATTTGTGAGGGGGTCATCTCAGGAAAGCGTTGTTTAATCAGGTAGTCATCCGGCAAAAAAACATCGCTTGCCTGCCAGCCGCGCAGGGCAAAGTAGTTCGCCGTCCAGCGCCCGATGCCCGGCAGCGCAATCAAGCTTTTCACTCCCAGCGCAACATCATCAGGCAGCTGCAAAGGAAACAGCCCTTTGGTCACCTCGCCGGCCAGATGCACAATCGCCTCAGCGCGTTTGAGCGACATCCCCAGAGATTTCAGCCGTAGGGTATCGGCGTTCGCCAGCGTTCGGGCATCAGGAAAAAGATACCAGTCCCCCTTGCCTTCTAGCTTTGTACCGTAGGTTTTTACCACTTTACCGGTCAGCTTTGCCGCCATCGCCACGCTGACCAGCTGCCCAAGAATCGCCCGGATGGCCTGCTCAAAGGGATCCATGCATCCCGGCAAGCGCAATCCCGGCCTCGCCGCCGCCAGCGCACCGAGGCTGCTCAGAATCTGCTGCGGATCTCTGCCCAAATCCAGCAGGTTTTTAACCCGCTGCAAAACCTCTTCGGCCACAGGCAACAGCCCGTCGCTCAGCGTCACCTTGACGCAAAAATTATCTTCATCTGGCTCAAGAGTAACCAGCCCCGCATGCTCACCCAGCGCGAAGCTGCGCTGGTAGCCATTCCCGGTGACGACTTCCACGCCCTCCACGGCACGCCCCGCTAAAAAACCAAGGATCCAGGGCCAGTCATAAGGCGGTTGATAGCTAAGGGTGTACATAAATAATCCTGAAGAGAATGAGGGCATTAGGTGAACAACATGGCTTATTCAGCATACTGCGAAATAGAGATTTCTGCCTTGCTTTCATATTCAGTTGCCCGCAGCCCGCCATTGGGCTAAAGTCGCCCCCCTTCTCACTGGCATGGGGATAATTAACGAAAATGAAAATCGGTTTTGACTACGGCACGGCAAACTGTTCCGTGGCGATCATGCGCGACGGTAAGCCGCAATTGCTGGAGATGGAAAACGGCTCACCGCTGCTGCCTTCGATGCTCTGCGCGCCAACGCGTGAAGCGGTGAGCGAGTGGCTATTCCGTCACCACGAAGTTCCGGCTACGGGAAGTGAGAGCAAGGCGCTGCTGCGCCGCGCGGTGAGCTATAACCGCGAAGAAGATATTGATGTGCAGCCCGGCAGCGTGAAGTTCGGTTTGAATTCACTTAGCCAATACATGGAGGATCCGGAAGAAGTTTACTTCGTTAAATCTCCGAAATCCTTCCTCGGTGCTAGCGGCCTTAAGCCGCAGCAGGTCGCGCTGTTTGAGGATCTGGTCTGCGCGATGATGCTGCATATTCGCAAGCAGGCGGAAAGCCAGCTCACCGAAACTATCGATCAGGCCGTGATTGGTCGACCGATTAACTTCCAGGGGCTGGGCGGCGAAGAGGCCAACCAGCAGGCGCAGGGTATTCTGGAGCGTGCGGCGCACCGCGCTGGCTTCCGCGACGTGGTGTTTCAGTTTGAACCCGTTGCCGCTGGGCTGGATTTTGAAGCCACGCTTCAGGAAGAAAAGCAGGTTCTCGTTGTCGATATCGGCGGCGGCACCACCGACTGCTCGGTACTGCTGATGGGGCCTGAATGGCACCAGCGCCGCGACCGGGAGCAAAGCCTGCTGGGCCACAGCGGCTGCCGCGTGGGCGGTAACGATCTGGATATTATGCTGGCCTTCAAACAGCTGGCACCGCTGCTCGGTATGGGCGGCCAGACGGAGAAAGGCATCGCGCTGCCGGTATTACCCTGGTGGAACGCGGTAGCGATTAACGATGTCCCGGCACAGAATGACTTCTACAGCACCGCTAACGGACGCTCGCTAAACGAACTGGTGCGCGACGCACGCGAGCCGGAAAAAGTGGCTTATCTGCAAAAAGTCTGGCGCCAGCGCCTGGGCTACCGTCTCGTCCGTGCGGCGGAAGAGAGTAAAATTGCGCTGTCAAACAGCCAACAAGTTGCCACTCTGCTGCCGTTTATTGCCGATGAAGTGGGCTGCGACATCAGCCAGGAAGCGCTGGAAACAGCCATCAGCCAGCCGCTGCATCGCATCATGGAGCAGGTGACGCTGGCCATGGAAAACAGCAACGCCAGGCCTGAGGTTATTTACCTTACCGGCGGCAGCGCCCGCTCTCCGCTGCTGCGTCATGCTCTGGCCCAGCAGTTGCCGAATATCCCGATTGCCGGGGGCGATGACTTCGGCTCGGTAACCCAGGGGCTTGCCCGCTGGTCAGACGTAGTTTTCCGCTAATAACAGCTCAGTACTCTTCATTGAAAACCGCGGTTCCTGCTGCGGTTTTTTATTTTTGAAAATGTCGGTCCCTTCAGCGAAGCAAAATAGCACCAGGTTTTGCCGCCCATCTTCATAATATTAGCGTTATCGTCACGAATATAATTTGGCCACTAAAACAGCACTCATTCGCGATATGTTGCTAATCTGACAGTACTTCATATTTCCTCCATCATTACGAGGCTATTGGTTACTAAACTAGTAACATTAGCCGTGAATCGTTTCAGGAAGAGAACACGTCATCTATGAAAGGCAAACAGACTTCTCGCTGGTGGTGGATTGCAGCATTTATTCTGGCGGTGATTGCCGCCGTCTGGTTATGGAGAAACCAAAATTCTTCCTCTGGTAGCCAGCCACAGGCTAAAGCGGGCCAGGCATCAACCCAGAGCGGCCGGCGCGGAATGCGCGGCGGCGCGCTGGCGCCGGTCCAGGCCGCAACGGCAACCAGTGAAGCCGTGCCGCATTACTTAACAGGCCTTGGCACCATCACCGCAGCGAATACCGTGACCGTGCGCAGCCGCGTGGATGGGCAGCTCCTTGCTATTCATTTCCAGGAAGGCCAGCAGGTAAAAGCCGGTGATTTACTGGCAGAAATCGACCCCAGCCAGTTTAAAGTTGCACTCGCGCAGGCCCAGGGCCAGCTTGCTAAGGATCAGGCAACGCTTGCCAACGCTCGCCGCGACCTCGCCCGCTATCAGCAACTGGTCAAAACGAACCTAGTCTCTCGCCAGGATCTCGATACTCAGCAATCGCTTGTAGCCTCTTCTCTCGGCACCGTTAAAGCTGATGAAGCCGCCGTGGCCAGCGCCCAGCTGCAGCTTGACTGGAGCCGCGTTACCGCGCCAATCGACGGCCGCGTAGGCCTGAAGCAGGTGGATATTGGCAACCAGATCTCCACCAGCGACACCAACGGCATTGTGGTGCTGACGCAAACCCACCCGATTGACCTGGTCTTCACCCTGCCGGAAAACGATATCGCCACGGTGATTAAAGCGCAGAAAGCCGGTGAAACGCTGAGCGTTGAAGCCTGGGACCGCACCAATACCACAAAACTCAGCGGCGGCAAATTGCTGAGCCTCGATAACCAAATCGACACCACCACCGGCACCATCAAGCTCAAGGCACGCTTTGATAATCAGGATGATGCTCTGTTCCCGAATCAGTTTGTGAATGCCCGCATGCTGGTGGATACCCAGCAGAATGCGGTAGTGATCCCGGCAGGGGCGCTGCAAATGGGCAACGAAGGCCATTTCGTCTGGATATTGAACGGGGATAACAAGGTCAGCAAACATCTGGTCACGCCGGGAATTCAGAACAGTCAAAAAGTCGTGATTACCGCCGGGGTATCCGCTGGCGATCGCGTGGTGACCGACGGGATCGATCGCCTCACCGAAGGTGCCCAGGTTGAAGTGGTCGAGCCGCACAATACGGCTGCGGACACTGTGAAACCTGCAGATAAAACTCAATCCGGCCACAAACATAACGGAGCGCGATCCTGATGCAGGTGTTACCGCCAGGCTCAACGGGGGGTCCCTCTCGCCTGTTTATTCTTCGCCCTGTTGCCACCACGCTATTGATGGTGGCTATCCTGCTGGCGGGGATCATTGGCTATCGCTTTCTGCCTGTTTCGGCGCTGCCAGAGGTAGACTACCCGACAATACAGGTTGTCACCCTCTATCCTGGCGCCAGCCCGGATGTCATTACCTCGGCGATAACGGCCCCGCTTGAGCGCCAGTTTGGTCAAATGTCGGGTCTGAAACAGATGTCCTCGCAAAGTGCCGGGGGCGCTTCCGTTATCACCCTGCAGTTCCAGCTCACGCTGGCGCTCGACGTTGCCGAGCAGGAGGTCCAGGCGGCAATCAACGCGGCCACAAACCTCCTGCCGACCGACCTGCCAAACCCGCCGGTTTACAGCAAAGTTAACCCAGCCGATCCGCCGATCCTGACGCTCGCCGTGACCTCCAGCGCCCTGCCAATGACGCAGGTTGAAGACATGGTGGAAACTCGCGTCGCGCAGAAAATTTCCCAGGTTTCCGGCGTAGGCCTCGTCACGCTTGCGGGCGGCCAGCGCCCTGCCGTGCGCGTTAAGCTGAATGCTCCCGCTATTGCCGCGCTTGGCCTGACAAGCGAAACCATTCGCACCGCGATTACCAGCGCCAACGTCAACACGGCCAAAGGGAGTCTTGACGGCCCGGAACGCGCAGTCACGCTCTCTGCTAACGATCAGATGAAATCTGCTCAGGAGTACCGCGATTTAATCATCGCTTACCATAACGGCGCCCCCATTCGCCTTGGCGATGTCGCCACCGTTGAGCAAGGGGCGGAAAACAGCTGGCTGGGCGCATGGGCCAACAAACAGCAGGCCATCGTGATGAACGTGCAGCGCCAGCCCGGAGCCAACATCATCGACACGGCAGACAGCATCCGTCAGATGCTGCCGACGCTAACCCAGAGCCTGCCGAAGTCGGTTGAGGTAAAGCTGCTGAGCGACCGTACCACTAATATCCGCGCCTCCGTCACCGATACCCAGCATGAACTGATGCTGGCTATCGCGCTGGTGGTAATGATCATTTATCTGTTCCTGCGTAATGTCCCGGCAACCATCATTCCAGCCGTCGCCGTCCCGCTGTCGCTGATCGGCACATTCGCGGTGATGGTGTTTCTCGATTTCTCGATCAACAACCTGACGCTGATGGCGCTGACCATCGCCACCGGATTCGTGGTGGATGACGCCATCGTGGTTATCGAGAATATCTCGCGCTACATAGAAAAAGGCGAGAAGCCGCTGGCCGCCGCGCTAAAAGGCGCCGGAGAGATAGGTTTTACCATTATCTCCCTCACCTTCTCGCTGATTGCCGTGCTGATCCCGCTGCTGTTTATGGGAGATATTGTCGGGCGCCTGTTCCGCGAATTTGCTGTCACCCTGGCGGTCTCCATTTTGATCTCCGCCGTCGTCTCGTTGACCCTGACGCCAATGATGTGCGCGAGGATGCTGAGCCACGAGTCGCTGCGCAAGCAGAACCGTTTCTCTCGCGCCAGCGAAAAGATGTTCGATAACGTCATCGCCGCCTATGGCCGCCTGCTAAGCAAGGTGCTGAACCATCCGTGGCTGACGCTTGGCGTGGCCTTTGGCACGCTGGCGCTGACCGTTGTGCTGTGGGTATTTATCCCCAAAGGTTTCTTCCCGATTCAGGATAACGGCATTATTCAGGGTACCCTGCAGGCGCCGCAGTCCGTCTCCTTCGCCAGTATGGCCCAGCGTCAGCAGCAGGTGGCGGACGTGATCCTGAAAGATCCGGCGGTGGAGAGCCTGACGTCATTTATCGGCGTCGACGGCACCAACCCTTCGCTAAACAGCGCCCGTCTGCAAATTAACCTCAAACCGCTGAGCGAACGTGACGACCGGATCCCGGTTGTTATCGACCGCCTACAGCAGAATGTCGCCGGCGTGCCGGGCGTCCAGCTCTATCTGCAGCCGATTCAAGATCTGACTATCGACACCACGGTGAGCCGCACTCAGTACCAGTTCACCTTGCAGGCGACCTCTCTGGACGAACTGAGCACCTGGGTACCGCAATTAGAAAATAAACTGAAAGCACTGCCGCAGCTCTCCGATATCAGCAGCGACTGGCAGGATCAGGGGCTGATGGCCTACGTCAACGTCGACCGCGACAGCGCAAGCCGCCTCGGCATTACGATGTCGGCGGTGGACAGCGCGCTCTATAACGCCTTTGGCCAGCGCCTGATTTCAACCATTTACACTCAGGCAAACCAGTATCGGGTGGTACTGGAACATGACACCAGCACCACGCCAGGGCTTGCCGCGCTCAACAACATTCGCCTGGTTAGCAGCGACGGCGGCAGTATTCCGCTAAGCGCGATTGCGAAGGTCGAGCAGCGGTTTGCCCCGCTCACCATCAATCACCTCGACCAGTTCCCGTCCACCACCTTCTCCTTTAACGTGCCGGAAGATCAATCGTTGGGCGACGCGGTAAATGCCATTGCCGCAGCGGAGAAAGCGCTGGCGATGCCGTCCGATATCACCACTCAGTTCCAGGGCAGCACCCTCGCCTTCCAGGCCGCATTAGGCAACACCATCTGGCTGATCATTGCTTCGGTCGTGGCGATGTATATCGTGCTTGGCGTGCTGTATGAGAGCTTTATTCATCCGGTCACCATCCTGTCGACGCTGCCCACGGCGGGCGTTGGGGCGCTGCTTGCGCTGATGCTGGCGGGCGCCGAGCTGGACGTTATCGCCATCATCGGCATCATTTTGCTTATCGGCATCGTGAAGAAGAATGCAATCATGATGATCGATTTTGCGCTGGCCGCCGAGCGGGAACAGGGTATGGCCCCTTACGAGGCGATTTATCAGGCCTGCCTGCTGCGCTTCCGTCCGATTCTGATGACCACGCTTGCCGCGCTGCTGGGCGCGCTGCCGCTGATGCTTTCCACCGGGGTTGGTGCAGAGCTTCGCCGCCCGCTGGGCATCGGCATGGTCGGCGGCCTGCTGGTCAGCCAGGTGCTGACGCTGTTTACCACGCCGGTGATTTACCTGCTGTTCGACCGCCTGTCACACTACACGAGCCGTCGCTTTGGCAGACAGCGGGAGGAGGCGTAAGTGAAGTTCTTTGCGCTCTTCATTTACCGCCCGGTGGCGACGATTTTATTGACCGTCGCCATTACGCTGTGCGGCGTGCTGGGTTTTCGCCTGCTGCCGGTTGCCCCGCTGCCGCAGGTAGACTTCCCGGTCATTATGGTCAGCGCCTCGCTGCCGGGCGCAGCGCCGGAAACCATGGCATCTTCCGTGGCTACGCCGCTGGAGCGCTCGCTTAGCCGCATTGCCGGAGTCAACGAGATGACTTCGTCCAGCTCGCTGGGCAGCACGCGTATTATTCTGGAGTTCAATTTTGACCGCGACATCAACGGTGCTGCACGTGACGTGCAGGCCGCTATCAACGCCGCCCAAAGCCTGCTGCCGAGCGGTATGCCGGGGCGACCAACCTATCGCAAAGCCAACCCGTCCGATGCACCGATCATGATTCTGACGCTCACCTCCGACACGCTGTCGCAGGGTGAGCTGTACGACTTTGCCTCTACGCAGCTAGCGCAAACCGTGTCGCAGATTGACGGAGTAGGCGACGTTGACGTTGGCGGGAGTTCTCTGCCGGCGGTAAGGGTCGACCTCAATCCACAGGCGCTGTTTAACCAGGGCGTGTCGCTTGATGCCGTCCGCACCGCCATCAGCAATGCCAATGTTCGCAGCCCTCAGGGCGCGGTGGAAGATGACACGCGCCGCTGGCAAATCCAGACCAACGACGAGCTAAAAAAAGCGGTGAACTATATGCCGCTGATCGTGCATTACAACAACGGCTCGGCGGTGCGGCTGCAGGATGTCGCTAACGTTACCGACAGCGTGCAGGACGTGCGTAATGCCGGGATGACCAACGCTAAGCCGGCCATTTTACTGATGATCCGCAAGTCGCAGGAAGCGAACATCATCGAAACCGTTGACCGTATTCGCGCCAAAATTCCCGAATTACGAGAGACCATTCCGGCGTCCATAGATCTACAGGTGGCCCAGGACCGCTCGCCAACCATTCGCGCCTCGCTGGCCGAGGTAGAACAATCGCTGGTGATCTCCGTATCGCTGGTGATTCTGGTGGTGTTTCTGTTCCTTCGCTCAGGGCGAGCGACCTTTATTCCGGCGGTGGCGGTGCCGGTTTCGCTGATCGGGACCTTTGCCGCTATGTATCTGTGTGGCTTCAGCCTGAATAACCTTTCGCTGATGGCGCTGACCATCGCCACCGGCTTTGTGGTGGATGACGCCATCGTGGTGCTGGAGAACATTTCGCGTCACCTTGAGGCGGGCGTGAAGCCGCTGCAGGCGGCGCTTCAGGGCGTGCGTGAGGTAGGTTTTACCGTGCTGTCCATGAGCCTGTCGCTGGTGGCGGTCTTCCTGCCGCTGCTGCTGATGGGAGGGCTGCCGGGGCGTCTGTTCCGCGAATTCGCGGTCACGCTTTCGGTGGCTATCGGGATCTCGCTGGTGGTGTCGCTCACGCTGACGCCAATGATGTGCGGCTGGCTGCTGAAGAGCAGGCCACCGGAAAAGAGAAACAAAAACCGTGGCTTTGGCCGCCTGCTGATCGCCATGCAGGGCGGCTATGCCCGCTCGCTAAAATGGGTGTTGAACCATACCCGACTGGTGGGCGTGGTGCTGCTGGGCACGATAGCCCTGAGCATTTGGCTCTATATCTCGATCCCGAAAACCTTCTTCCCGGAGCAGGACACCGGCAGGCTGATGGGCAACATTCAGGCCGACCAGAGCATCTCTTTCCAGGCGATGCGCGGCAAGCTGCAGGACTTTATGAAGATCATTCGTGAAGACCCGGCGGTCGACAACGTCACCGGCTTTACCGGCGGCTCCAGGGTTAACAGCGGCATGATGTTTATCTCGCTTAAGCCACTGAGTGAACGCAGCGAAACCGCCCAGCAGGTCATTGACCGGTTACGTGGCAAACTCGCCAAAGAGCCAGGAGCCAACCTCTACCTGATGGCGGTGCAGGATATTCGCGTCGGCGGCCGCCAGGCCAACGCCAGCTACCAGTACACTCTGCTTTCGGATGATTTAAGCGCCCTGCGCGAGTGGGAACCTAAAATTCGTAAGGCGCTGGCGGCGCTGCCGGAGCTGGCGGACGTTAACTCTGACCAGCAGGACAATGGCTCGGAAATGGATCTGATTTATGACCGCGAAACCATGTCGCGACTGGGGATCAGCGTTTCCGATGCCAACAACCTGCTCAACAACGCCTTTGGTCAACGGCAGATTTCCACCATCTATCAGCCGTTAAACCAGTACAAAGTGGTGATGGAGGTTGACCCGCGCTATACCCAGGATATCAGCGCCCTAAACCAGATGTTCGTGATCAACAGCGAAGGTAAATCCATTCCCCTCTCCTATTTTGCCAAATGGCAGCCGGCAAACGCGCCGCTGTCGGTCAATCATCAGGGGCTTTCCGCAGCGTCAACCATCTCATTCAACCTGCCGGATGGGGTTTCGCTTTCCGAAGCCAGTGACGCCATCGACAGGACGATGACCTCACTGGGCGTGCCGTCCAGCGTTCGCGGAAGCTACGCCGGTACGGCACAGGTGTTCCAGCAAACCATGAACTCGCAGGTGATCCTGATTCTGGCGGCGATTGCTACGGTGTATATCGTGCTTGGCATGCTGTATGAAAGCTACGTTCACCCGCTGACCATCCTCTCGACGCTGCCTTCGGCGGGCGTTGGGGCGCTGCTGGCGCTGGAACTTTTCAGCGCCCCCTTCAGCCTGATTGCGCTAATCGGTATCATGCTGCTGATCGGCATCGTGAAGAAGAACGCCATCATGATGGTGGACTTCGCGATAGAGGCGCAGCGGAAAGGCGATTTAACGCCGGAAGAGGCTATTTTCCAGGCCTGCCTGCTGCGCTTCCGCCCGATTATGATGACCACGCTGGCCGCCCTGTTTGGGGCGCTACCGCTGGTGCTGACCAGCGGTGATGGCGCAGAGTTACGCCAGCCGCTGGGAATCACCATCGTTGGCGGGCTGGTAATGAGCCAGCTGCTGACGCTCTACACCACGCCGGTGGTTTACCTGTTCTTTGATCGACTGAGATTGCGTTTTAACCGCAAGCCCCGTGAAAGTAAGGCTCTGTCCGTATGACTGATTTGCCCACCGCCGTCCGCTGGCAGTTATGGATTGTCGCTTTTGGCTTCTTTATGCAGGCGCTGGACACCACGATTGTTAACACCGCCCTGCCCTCGATGGCGCAAAGCCTGGGCGTCAGCCCGCTGCATATGCACTCGGTAGTGGTGGCCTACGTTTTAACGGTCGCGGTGATGCTTCCGGCCAGCGGCTGGCTGGCGGACAGAGTGGGCGTGCGCAATGTCTTCTTCACGGCGATAATTCTTTTCACCCTGGGCTCTCTGTTTTGCTCCAATGCCGCCACGCTCAATGAGCTGGTGCTGGCCCGCGTCGTTCAGGGAGTGGGCGGCGCAATGATGGTGCCGGTGGGGCGGCTGACGGTAATGAAAATCGTGCCCCGGGCACAGTATATGGCGGCAATGACCTTCGTGACGATCCCGGGCCAGGTTGGCCCGCTGCTTGGCCCTGCGCTCGGCGGCGTGCTGGTAGAGTACGCCTCCTGGCACTGGATATTCCTGATCAATATTCCCGTCGGCATCGTCGGGGCGATCGCCACGCTCTGGCTGATGCCGAACTACACCATGCAAACCCGCCGCTTTGATATCTCCGGCTTCCTGATGCTGGCGTTCGGCATGGCGGCGCTGACGATTGCCCTGGATGGTCAGAAGGGCCTTGGGATCTCCAGCGAAATGCTCGGGCTGCTGATCCTCGGCGGCGTTATCGCCATCCTGCTCTACCTGTGGCATGCGCGCGGCAACGCAAACGCGCTGTTCGACCTCAACTTGTTTAATACTAAAACGTTTTCACTCGGCCTGCTGGGCAGCCTCTGCGGGCGCATCGGTAGCGGGATGCTGCCTTTTATGACGCCGGTATTTCTGCAAATTGGATTAGGTTTCTCGCCGTTCCACGCCGGGCTGATGATGGTCCCGATGGTGCTAGGCAGCATGGGCATGAAACGTATTGTTGTGCAGGTGGTTAACCGCTTTGGCTACCGCAACGTGTTGGTCGCCGCTACGCTTGGCCTGGCGCTGATTACGCTGATATTTATGGCAACCGCCCTGATGGGCTGGTTCTGGCTGCTGCCGGTCGTCCTGTTTATACAGGGTATGGTCAACGCCATGCGCTTCTCCTCCATGAATACCCTGACGCTAAAAGACCTGCCGGATGAGCTCGCCAGCGGCGGCAACAGTATGCTGTCGATGGTCATGCAGCTCTCGATGAGTATAGGCGTGACCGTGGCCGGGCTTCTGCTGGGCATGTTCGGCCACCAGCAGCTTCCGGCCGGCGATGAACAGGCACACGGCATCTTTATGTATACCTATTTCTGCATGGCGCTGGTGATTGCGCTTCCTGCGCTGCTGTTTGCTCGCGTCCCAAACGATCGTTCAGAAAACGCGCTGATTAGCCGTCGCAAAAGGAGCGAAACATGAAACTCTGGCGCTCCGGTATTACCGGTAAGTTGTTTTTAGCGATTTTCTCTACCTGCCTGCTGGTGCTGGCGATCATGCACTGGGGCGTACGGCTCAGCTTTGAACGGGGCTTTATCGACTACATCAAGCGTGGCAATGTTCAGCGCATCGAGATGCTGAGCGACGCGCTTGGCGAGCAGTATGCCCTTCACGGCGACTGGCGTTTTCTGCGCCACAACGATCGGTTTGTGTTTCAGATCCTGCGTTCGTTTGAGCGCGACGGTGACGAAGCGCACGGGCTGCCTCCCCACGGCTGGCGCACCAAGTTTTGGGTCGTCGATCAGAATAACCAGGTGCTGGTTGGTCCACGGGAACAACTGCCCAGGGAGGGCATGCGCCGGGCGATTAACGTCAACGGTCAGGATGTTGGCTGGGTGATCGCCTCCCCCATTGAGCGCCTGACGCGTAATACTGATATTAACTTCGATCGTCAGCAGCGGCGGACCAGCTGGATAATCGTCGCGCTCTCCAGCCTGCTCGCGGCGGCGGCAACCTTCCTGCTCGCCCGTGGCCTGCTGGCCCCGGTAAAACGTCTGGTTGAGGGAACGCATAAGCTGGCTGCCGGTGACTTTACTACCCGGGTTGCGGTCGACAGCCGGGATGAGCTGGGACGGCTAGCTCAGGACTTTAACCAACTCGCCAGTACGCTGGAAAAGAACCATAAAATGCGCCGCGCCTATATGGCGGACATTTCTCACGAGCTGCGAACGCCGCTGGCCGTTCTGCGCGGCGAGCTGGAGGCGATTCAGGACGGCGTGCGGAAGTTTACGCCGGACTCCGTGACCTCTCTGCAAATGGAGGTCGCCACCCTGACCAAGCTGGTCGACGACCTGCATCAGCTCTCCATGTCGGACGAAGGCGCGCTGGCCTACCAGAAGAAATCGCTGGATATTATTACGCTGCTTGAGGTCGCTGCCGGCGCATTCCGATCCCGTTTTGATTCACGAGGCCTGACGGTACGCCTCGCGCTGCCGGACACCGCCGTTATTTTTGGTGATGGAGACCGCCTGATGCAGCTGTTTAACAACCTGCTGGAAAATAGCCTGCGCTACACCGACAGCGGCGGTCAGCTGGTGATCAGCGGCAAAGTGGTGAATCAGCAGTTTGTAATGAGTTTTGACGACAGCGAGCCCGGCGTCTCGGACGAGCAGCTAGGCCAGCTGTTTGACAGGTTCTACCGGGCCGAAGGCTCCCGCAACCGTGCCAGCGGCGGATCGGGACTCGGCCTGTCTATTTGCCAGAATATCGTGACCGCCCATGGCGGAACGCTAACCGCCGCCCATTCTCGCTTTGGTGGCGTTAGCATTACCGTTGAACTTCCTCTGGAAACAGAAACGTCGAGGACACTATGACCGAGCTACCGATTGATGAAAGCACGCCGCGCATCCTGATCGTGGAAGATGAACCTAAGCTTGGGCAGTTGCTCATCGACTACCTGCGAGCCGCAAGCTACGCCCCTGTTCTGCTGACCCACGGTGATGAGGTACTGCCGTTTGTTCGCCAGACGCCGCCGGATCTTATTCTGCTGGATCTGATGCTCCCGGGCACCGACGGCCTGACGCTGTGCAAAGAGATTCGCCGTTTCTCCGAAGTGCCGATTGTGATGGTGACGGCAAAGATTGAAGAGATAGACCGCCTGCTGGGGCTGGAAATTGGTGCCGACGACTATATTTGCAAACCCTACAGCCCGCGTGAAGTGGTGGCCCGCGTCAAAACCATCCTGCGCCGCTGCAAACGTCAGATCGCTATCTCCTCCGGCACAGAAGAAAGCGCGCTGCTCATTGATGAAGGGCGTTTCCAGGCCATCTGGCGGGATAAGCTTCTGGATCTCACGCCCGCTGAGTTTCGTCTGCTCAAAACCCTTTCCCATGAGCCGGGAAAAGTGTTCTCCCGCGAAATGCTGCTGAACCATCTGTACGACGATTACCGCGTGGTGACCGACCGTACCATCGACAGCCACATTAAAAACCTGCGCCGCAAGCTTGAGGCGCTGGATGCCGATCAGTCGTTTATTCGTGCCGTTTACGGGGTGGGTTACCGCTGGGAGGCCGACGCGGGCCGGGTGATATAACTCACATTCAGAACTACTACTTTTAGTAGACTGCTCAGAGAACAAAAAAAACTCTACGATAGAACACAGGCCGTTCAACATTGACCGGCGCCTTCCCCGCAAGGAGTTCATCGTGGAAAAGTATGTATTCTATAGCCGGGATATTGCCTTCAATATCTACCCGAAGGCATCTCTTGGTAAGGAAGAGAAAAAACAGCTGGCCGCTGACGGATTTAAAAAAATTGGCTTCGAGATACCGGCGACGGATGAAGCCGCTGCGCTCGACATGTTCATCTCACATTTCAAAGAAAATACCGAAGCGCTGAAAGAGTACACGGAGAATATTGCCTTCGCGTCGATCCTTTTTGTCGGCATCCCGTTTACCGCCTGATTCCGCAAGACGGTTTACTCCCCCGCCTCACGGCGCTACAATTCCCGCCCTTAAATTGTGGTAATCCACTCGACTTTAACCGCTCCACAAGGTGGGGCGGTTCTGACCTGATATCAGACCGAGAATTTCATGTTTAAACCAGAACTCCTTTCCCCGGCGGGAACGCTGAAAAATATGCGTTACGCCTTCGCTTACGGCGCTGATGCCGTTTACGCGGGCCAGCCTCGCTACTCTCTGCGCGTGCGCAATAACGAATTCAACCACGAAAATCTCCAGCTCGGGATCAACGAAGCCCATGCGCTGGGTAAAAAATTCTACGTGGTGGTGAATATTGCCCCGCACAACGCCAAGCTGAAAACCTTTATCCGCGATCTTAAGCCGGTCATTGATATGGGCCCGGATGCGCTGATTATGTCCGACCCTGGCCTTATCATGATGGTGCGCGAAGCATTCCCGCAGATGGACGTTCACCTTTCCGTACAGGCTAATGCCGTCAACTGGGCTACCGTGAAGTTCTGGAAACAAATGGGACTTACTCGCGTCATCCTCTCCCGCGAACTTTCGCTGGAAGAAATCGCCGAAATCCGCGAGCAGGTTCCGGAAATGGAGCTGGAGATCTTCGTTCACGGCGCGCTGTGCATGGCGTACTCCGGCCGCTGCCTGCTCTCCGGCTATATTAACAAGCGAGATCCTAACCAGGGGACCTGCACCAACGCCTGCCGTTGGGAATATAAAGTTCAGGAAGGCAAAGAGGACGACATCGGGAACATCGTTCACGTGCATGAGCCTATTCCGGTGCAAAATGTCGAACCTACCCTTGGCGTCGGCGCCCCAACGGATAAAGTGTTTATGGTGGAAGAAGCCAAACGTCCGGGCGAATACATGACCGCCTTTGAAGATGAGCACGGCACCTACATCATGAACTCCAAGGATCTTCGTGCCATTGAGCACGTAGAACGCCTGACCCGAATGGGCGTACACTCGCTGAAAATCGAAGGCCGCACCAAGTCCTACTACTACTGCGCACGCACGGCTCAGGTCTATCGCCGCGCGATTGACGATGCCGCCGCAGGCAAGCCGTTTGACCCAACGCTGCTGCAAACGCTGGAAGGCCTGGCGCACCGTGGCTATACCGAAGGTTTCCTGCGCCGTCACACGCACGACAGCCACCAGAACTATGAGTACGGACACTCCGTTTCCGAAAGCCAGCAGTTTGTGGGCGAATTTACCGGCGAACGCCGCGGGGACCTGGCCGCAGTTGCGGTGAAAAACAAGTTTCTGCTGGGCGACAGCCTGGAGATGATGACCCCGCAGGGCAACATCACCTTTACGCTGGAGAAGCTCGAGAACAGCAAGGCTGAGCCGGTGGAAGTGGCGCCGGGCGACGGCCATACCGTATGGATGCCTGTACCTCAGGAGATAGCGCTGGATTATGCGCTGCTGATGCGCAATCTCTCTGGTCAGACAAGCCGTAAACCGCACACAAACTAGTGAATCAGGGTTATTTTCCCGTGCCAGGATCATTCTTAGAAACCGATCACATACGGTTACACAGGATGGCGTTATTATCCGCGTGCTGAAAAACATAACCCATAAATGCTAGCTGTACCAGGAACCACCTCCTTGGCCTGCGCAATCTCCCTTGCGCAGGCTTTCTTTTTTCTGCGGATTCAGCCAGTTCTTACTCCCCTGCCGCCGCTTTGCTCTACACTTTGATAATGCTCATTTTTCTGAGGTAAGTCATGGAGACATCCCCGCTTTCGTTTGTGATTCTAAACGGCAAGGGCGCCGGTCACCCGCTACTGCGAGAGGCTGTACACCTTCTTCGCCAGGAAGGTTACACGCTGCACATTCGCGTAACCTGGGAAAAGGGAGACGCCGAGCGCTACATCGAAGAAGCCCTCAGCCTTGGCGCAGATACGGTCGTCGCCGGAGGCGGTGACGGTACGATCAATGAAGTTGCCACCTGCCTTGCAAAAGTGCCTCCTGCGAGCCGCCCGGCTCTGGGCATTTTGCCGCTAGGCACGGCCAACGACTTTGCCACCAGCGTAGGCATCCCGGAAGATTTTGAAAAAGCGCTGCGCCTCGCTCTGCTCGGTAAAGCCACCAGCATCGATCTGGTGCAGGTAAACGAGGATGCCTTTTTCATTAACATGGCGACCGGCGGATTTGGTACACGCATCACGACGGAAACGCCGGAAAAACTCAAAGCCGCGCTCGGCGGCGTCTCATATTTAATTCACGGCCTGATGCGCATGGATAAGCTGAAACCCGATCGCTGTCATATTCGCGGGGAGGATTTTAGCTGGCAGGGAGATGCGCTGGTGATAGGCATCGGTAACGGTCGCCAGGCCGGTGGCGGGCAACAGCTTTGCCCGGAGGCCCTGATCAACGACGGGTTGCTTGAGCTGCGAATTTTTACCAGTGAAGACCTGCTTCCTGCTCTGCTGACCACCCTGACGAATCCGGGTGAGAACCCGAATGTGATTGAAGGCAAATCGGCCTGGTTCGAGATTTCTGCCCCGCACGATATCACCTTTAACCTCGACGGAGAGCCGCTAAGCGGAAGGCATTTCCGCATTGAAATCATCCCCAATGCGCTGGACTGTCGCCTACCGCCAAACTGCCCGCTGCTGGGGTAAGCCAACCGCAGAAAAACGGGTATAAAAAAGCCCCCAAAAATCGGGGGCCATGAACTTACGCAATAGCGTTTACGCGATGGTCACTTTCTCGTTCAGGTAAACATCCTGCACGGCGTTAATCAGCTTCACGCCCTCCACCATCGATTTCTTGAACGCTTTACGTCCCAGAATAAGCCCCATGCCGCCCGCACGTTTGTTAATCACCGCCGTGCGCACCGCATCTGCCAGGTCGGTTTCACCGCCTGCGGCACCGCCGGAGTTAATTAGTCCGGCTCGGCCCATATAGCAGTTGGCCAGCTGGTAACGCACAAGATCGATAGGGTTGTCGGTGGTCAGCTTGCTGTAAACCTTGTCATCGGTATAGCCGAAGTTCACCGCTTTATAGCCGCCGTTATTCTCAGCCATTTTCTGCTTCACTATATCGGCGCCGATAGTCGCCGCAAGGTGGTTGGCCTGGCCGGTTAAGTCGGCGCTGACGTGGTAATCCACCCCATCTTTCTTGAAAGCAGAGTTACGCAGATAGGCCCAAAGCACGGTCACCAGGCCAAGCTCGTGCGCACGCTCGAAGGCGGCGGAGATCTCTTCAATCTGGCGACGAGATTCAGGCGAACCAAAATAAATGGTCGCCCCGACCGCCACGGCACCCATATTGAAGGCCTGCTCGACGCTGGCGTACAGAGTCTGGTCGTAGGTGGTTGGGTAGCTGAGCGTTTCGTTGTGGTTAAGCTTAACCAGGAACGGAATGCGGTGGGCATAGCGGCGAGATACCGAAGCCAGCACGCCATAGGTAGAGGCCACGCAGTTACAGCCCGCCTCGATGGCCAGCTCAACGATATTTTTTGGGTCGAAGTACAGCGGATTCGCGGCAAACGATGCGCCCGCCGAATGCTCAACCCCCTGATCCACTGGAAGAATAGAGAGGTAGCCGGTGCCGGCCAGACGCCCTGTATTGTACAGCGTCTGCATGTTTCGCAGCACCGCTGGCGGGCGGTTATTGTCGACCATTACCCTGTCAACATAGTCCGAGCCGGGCAGATAAAGCTGATCTGCCGGAATAGTCATACAACGATGCTGTAACAAGCCGTCGGCATCTTTGCCAAGCAACTGCGCAATATCAGTCATAATACGCTCCCGTAAGGGCAGCGAGCACCCTGCCCGCTGCGCATAAATAATCCTGTTCTGCCGGGTCAAAAAACCGGGCAGCACTAATCATGGTCCCGACCACGAGGATCCGCCAGTCCGGGCGCACTTTTGCACCCTTTTCAGGCGTAAAGCCAGGTGGCCGGAAAGGTTATTTTTGCAACGGCGATCATATAATCGACGCAAAGGTATTTAAAAGGTATTATTCATTGGTATGGTTAAGGCACACCCTACACCTGTCATGAAGGTCCTGAGCATGAAACGTACAACGATTAGCCTTTCGTTCATGATGTTTATCGAGTGGTTCATCTGGGGGGCCTGGTTTGTCCCCCTGTGGCTGTTCCTCAACAAAAGTGGTTTTACCGCCGGTGAAATCGGCTGGTCTTACGCCTGCACCGCCATCGCTGCTATCCTGTCGCCTATTCTGGTCGGCTCCCTCACCGACCGTTTCTTTGCCGCCCAGAAAGTGCTGGCGCTGCTGATGTTTGTCGGTGCCGGACTGATGTACCTGGCTGCTCAGCAAACGGAGTTTGTCTACTTCTTCCCGCTGCTGCTGGCCTACTCGCTCACCTATATGCCGACCATCGCGCTCACCAACAGCATTGCGTTTTCCAACGTCGACGACGTGGAGCGTGACTTCCCACGCATTCGCGTGATGGGCACCATCGGCTGGATAGCCTCAGGGATTGTGTGCGGCTTCCTGCCGCAGATGATGGGCTTCAGCGATATCTCTCCGACCAACGTGCCGTTGCTGATTACCGCCCTAAGCTCGGTTGTGTTAGGCCTCTTCGCGTTCTTCCTGCCAGACACACCTCCAAAAAGCACCGGGAAGTTAAGCCTGAAGGTGATGCTGGGCCTGGACGCTCTCGTGCTGTTGAAGGATAAAAATTTCCTGGTCTTCTTCTTCTGTTCATTTCTGTTTGCTATGCCGCTGGCGTTTTACTACATCTTTGCCAACGGCTACCTGACCGAAGTGGGCATGCACAACGCCACCGGCTGGATGACCCTCGGCCAGTTCTCCGAAATCTTCTTTATGCTGGCGCTGCCGTTCTTCACTAAGCGCTTTGGTATTAAAAAGGTTCTGCTGCTCGGGCTTATCACCGCGGCCATTCGCTACGGCTTCTTCGTTTACGGCGATGCCTCACACCTGTTCACCTACGGCCTGCTGTTCCTTGGCATTCTGCTGCACGGCGTGAGCTACGACTTCTACTACGTCACCGCCTACATCTACGTGGACAAAAAGTCCCCGGTCTATATGCGCACCGCGGCGCAGGGGCTGATTACCCTTTGTTGCCAGGGCTTCGGCAGCCTGCTGGGCTACAGCCTCGGCGGAAAAATGATGGAAAAAATGTTTGCTTACGCCTCGCCGGTGAACGGCCAGACCTTTAACTGGGCGGGGATGTGGGGCTTTGGCGCGATAATGATTGCTGTCATCGCCGTACTGTTCATGGTCTTCTTCCGCGAGTCGGACAAAGAGATTGCTACCATCGCCGTTGCCGGTGATGAATCTGAAAAAGTATTAAAGGAAGCGTAAAAATGGAAAATCGTATTCTGGGAGCCTTCTACGGCCAGATGTTAGGTGATGCGATGGGCATGCCGTCCGAACTGTGGCCGCGCGCTCGCGTGAAGGCCCACTTCGGCTGGATAGACAGATTCCTGCCGGGCCCGGCAGAGAACAACGCCGCCTGTTATTTTGCCCGCGCTAAATTTACCGACGACACCTCGATGGCGCTGGCGCTGGCGGATGCCATTATTGAGCACCACGGCGCGATAAACCCGGACGCCATCGGACGCCATATTCTGGCGTGGGCAGAAGGGTTCGATGCGTTTAACAAAAACGTGCTCGGCCCGACGTCGAAAATAGCCCTGAATGCGATTAAACAAGGTACGCCGGTGAGCGAACTGGAAAACAACGGCGTCACCAACGGCGCGGCCATGCGGGCTTCTCCGCTTGGCTGCCTGCTGCCTACGGCAAGTCTTGATGAGTTTGTGGATGAAGTCGCCCTGGCTTCAAGCCCTACGCACAAGTCGGACTTAGCCATCGCCGGTGCGGTAGTGATCTCCTGGGCAATTTCCCGCGCGATTGACGGCGCGAGCTGGGAAACAATTTGCGATGAACTGCCTTCCGTTGCCCGCCACGCGCAGGAAAAACGGATCACCACCTTTAGCGCCTCCCTAGCAGCACGCCTGGAGCTTGCGCTGGGCGTGGCCCGGAATGCCCGCGGTACCGAATCCGCCATGGAAGAGATTTACCAGTTGGTCGGCACCGGCACCAGCACCGTTGAGTCCGTGCCGGCCGCCATCGCGATGGTCGAGCTGGCAAAAACTGACCCTAACCGCTGCGCCATCCTGTGTGCAAACCTCGGAGGAGACACCGATACCATCGGCGCAATGGCAACGGCCATCTGCGGCGCCCTAAACGGCGTGGAAAGCATCGACCCGGCGTTAAAACAGGAGCTGGATGAAGAAAATCAGCTAGACTTCACGCGCTACAGCCGCATCTTCATGGCTTACCGCCAGCAGAGAGAGTCAAGCCATGAAGCCAAATGATCTGCTCATCAGGCTGCCCCAGCTTAACGCTCAGCGCCCGGTTTGCGTGCTTGGGTCGGCGGTAATTGACGTCATCGCCGACGCCTACGCCCTGCCGTGGCGGGGCTGCGATATCGAACTGCACCAGCAGAGCGTGAATATCGGCGGCTGCGCGCTGAACATCGCCATCACGCTCTCGCGCCTTGGCATAAGCTCGCAAAACGCGCTGCCAATTGGCCAGGGTACCTGGGCCGGAATTATTCGTAACAGCCTCGAGAAGCAGCAGATCCGCAGCGAAATCCATACCGACGCAGGCGACAACGGCTGGTGTCTGGCGCTGGTTGAGCCCGACGGCGAACGTACCTTTATGTCGTTCCGCGGCGTGGAACATCAGTGGAATCAGGCCTGGCTTGATGCTCTGGCTGTCGCGCCAGGCACGCTGCTGTCGCTTTCGGGCTACCAGCTTGCCGGGCCGTGCGCTGAACTCCTCGTTGGCTGGCTGGAATCACTTAGCGGCGTTACGCCGTTTATCGACTTTGGCCCGCGTATTGCCGATATTCCCCGGCCGCTGCTGGCGAGGATTATGGCCTGCAGACCGATTGTTTCGCTGAATCGTCAGGAAGCCGCCATCGTTGCCGAATGGCTTGAGGTGGAGCCTGAAAATATCGAAGCGATCTGCCGCGCCTGGCTGACCCGCTACGGCAGCCCGCTTATCGTTCGGTTAGATAAAGAGGGCGCCTGGTTTGCCGACGACAAAGAAATGGGAATAGCCGCGCCGTTCCCGACCACCGTAGTCGATACCATCGGCGCGGGCGACAGCCACGCGGGCGGCACGCTTGCAGGCCTGGCGGCAGGCTGGAGCCTGGAAGAGGCCGTTAGCCTCGGCAATGCGGTTGCCAGCTATGTTGTTGGCCACCGCGGCGGCGACTGCGCACCAAAGCTTGCGCAGCTCGAGCAAGCCCTACTCTTCGCAGACGAAAACGTATAAATCGCTGCGGCAGTGGCTGATGCTGTACTCAATGGGCCGGTTTTGCGGATCGAACGCTACCTGTTTGATAACCAAAACCGGCACCGGCGTTTCCAGCCTGATGTGCGTCTGGAATTCGTTATCCGGCATTAGGGCGCTGACCCTGCTGCGCGTGCGCTGCGGAATAATATTCTGGCTGCGGAAGTAGTCATACAGCGAGACGCCAATCTGATCCGCATCGGCAATTAAGCCTGCCGGAACGTAAGACTCTTCGATAGAGACTGCATCTTCATCCACATAGCGAATACGCTTGAGCAAAAAGACCTCGCTTTCCGCCGGGATCGCCAGCTGCTCCGCAACGTCTGTCGGGCATTTCACCACACTTTTGTTCACCCACAGCGTGTTCGGTTTTTTGCCGCGCAGCACCACCTGCTGCGAAAAGCCTCTGGCCTCTTTCAGCGAATACTCAAACGTGGCGTTAATTTGCGTTCCATAGCCGCGCGAGCGAGTCACCACGCCCTCATCCTCCAGCGCCTGCATCGCCTTGCGCACGGTAATACGTGACACCCCGGTAAGCTGGCTGAGATCGCGCTCGCCCGGCAGGATATTGCCCTGGGGAAGCTGGCCGGCGCGCACGGCGTTCTTCACCGTTTCAACAAATTTGAGGTACAGAGGAGCGTTATCCGGGGCGGCAAAGCGCTGTTTTAGCTGTTCAACTAACTGGTGATGAGCCTGTTCCATGGTACGCATTTGTCCGCAGAGAAAGAGGAAGCCAGTATAGTACCACTGGTATTATGCTGGCTAAAAACTTCTCGCTTAACCTACGGTTACCACCACTCGTGGAAATGATGTACCGGGCCAATGCCGTGCCCAACCTCCAGCGAGTCCGCCTGGGCCAACGCTTTGGATAGCCAGATTTTTGCGGCGGCTACGGTTTGCGCCCAGTCGTCATGACGGGGACGAAGCGCAGCCAGCGCGGCAGACAGCGTACAGCCGGTGCCGTGCGTGTTTTTTGTCGCTACGCGAGGCGCGGTAAAACGCTGCGCATCATGGCGAGTAAACAGCCAGTCCGGGCTCTCCTCATCGTCCAGATGCCCTCCTTTCATTAGCACCGCTTTACAGCCCATTGCCAACAGGGCTTCACCTTGCTCACGCATCTCTTTTTCACTGCGCGCATGGGGAGCATCCAGCAGCGCTGCGGCCTCCGGGAGATTGGGCGTGATAAGCGAAACCTGCGGCAACAAGCTTTGGCGTAAACTTTCTACCGCAGTGGGGGCAAGCAGCGGGTCACCGCTTTTCGCCAGCATCACCGTGTCCAGCACCACGTTCTGCGCCTTGTAAAACGCCAGGCGCTCCGCGACGGCCTCAACGATATCAGCCTCTGCAAGCATACCGATTTTTGTGGTGTCGATACGCACATCGCTCAGTACCGAATCCAGCTGCGCCGCCACAAAATCAGGTTCAATACGGTATACGGACTGTACGCCACGGGTATTTTGCGCCACCAGCGCGGTGATCACGCTGGTGCCGTATGCGCCGAGCGCAGAGAAGGTTTTCAGATCGGCCTGGATCCCTGCGCCGCCGCTTGGATCGGTGCCGGCGATGGTAAGCGCGTTAATGCGTTTCATACCAGTGCCTCCGCGTTCAGATGATAAAGTGCGTCGAGAAAAGCTGGCGTAAAACTTCCCGGCCCACGGCTGGCGGCGATGGCCTGCTCGCCTGCCAGCGACATAAATCGGCAGGCGCTTGCGACGTTGTCCAGCCTGTCACCGGGTAAAGCGCAGCAAGCGGCAACCACGGCAGAAAGCGCGCAGCCGGTGCCGACGACACGCGTCATCAGTTGACCGCCGCCAGCAACAGCAAGCGTTCTCTCGCCGTCCGTGACGTAATCAATTTCGCCGGTCACGGCAACCACCGCCCCGGTCTCACACGCCAGCTCTTGTGCCGCTGGAATAGCAGAGAGCGCATCGTCGGTGCTGTCGACACCGCGCCCTCCAGCCTGCTGACCCGCCAGTGACAGGATCTCGGAGGCATTGCCGCGAATAGCGGCAGGTTTCAGTGAAATAATCTCGTGGGCAAAACGGGTGCGAAAAGCAAGTCCACCAACGGCAACCGGATCGAGCGTCCACGGCGTTCCGGCCTGGTTAGCGGCACGAATTGCCGCCAGCATCGCGATAGCTCGCTCAGAGGTAAGCGTCCCGATGTTGATCAGCAACGCGCCGGCAAAGCCGCTAAACTGCGCCGCCTCCTCGGGCTCAATCACCATGGCAGGTGCGGCCCCGAGCGCAAGCAGTACGTTAGCGGTGAAGGTTTGCACTACGTCATTGGTCATGCAGTGAACCAGCGGAGAGTGCTGACGGAGTTGGTGTAAAACAGACGCGGCGGTCGCGCCGGGAAGCAGGTCAGGTTGCATAACGGTAAGGCTCCTGTCCGGCGTGAAAGAAGGGACGCCGGACAGGCATCTGACTTCCCTACGCTGGCATTATCCAGATCAGGTGGTACGGGTATTTCTCAGCCTTCACCAGGAAGGGCACCCCGAGTCATTTAAATCAATGTGTTGTGGTTAACTCTATCCGTTAACCGCGCCAGGAATGATGCCAGTCCCCCTTATCTTAGACAAGCCCAAAACTTGTTCAGGGGTAACATTTACTTCGCGCTAAGCGCTGCTAAGCTCAATGGCAGCACCTTTGTAAAGTCATGTATATGGGCGCCCGGGGCTTGCCTGACAGGGATCGATAAAAAAACATAGTGGATAGATAAAACAATATGAAATATATCATTTTGCTCATCATTATTATTTCAGTGGTCTATGTGCACTATCGCGGTAAGGTTCGCTTCCGCTTCTGGCGGCAGCTCTCCGACCACTCGACGTTTACCGCCCCGCTTAACGGCTTTATGTATCTGTTCTCCAAAGTCCCTAATACCCCTTATTTAACGCCGGAGACGTTTCCCGAACTCGCTGTTTTGCGGGATAACTGGCAGGTTATTCGCGAAGAGGGCATTCATCTGCAAAAGCTGGAGCAGATAAAAGCTGCGGATAAATTTAACGACGCCGGGTTTAACTCCTTCTTTAAAACCGGCTGGAAGCGCTTCTACCTCAAGTGGTATGAAAACGCCCACCCGTCGGCCAGCCTGCTGTGCCCAAAAACCACCGAGCTGCTGCACGCTATTCCCTCCATTAAGGCCGCAATGTTCGCCACCCTGCCGGACGGCAGCCGCTTACCGCGCCACCGCGATCCTTATGCCGGTTCGCTGCGTTTCCACCTGGGGCTGGCCACCCCCAATGACGATCGCTGCTTTATTGAAGTGGACGGCAAACGCTACAGCTGGCGCGACGGTGAAGGCGTGCTGTTCGACGAGACCTATATTCACTACGCGGAAAATACCAGCGGCGAAAACCGTCTGATCCTGTTTTGCGATGTGGAAAGGCCGATGCGCTACCGCTGGGCTCAGGCAGTAAATCACTGGCTGGGGCGCAATTTGATGAGCGCGGCCTCGGCGCCAAACGATGAAAACGATCGCATCGGCGGCATCAACCGCGCGTTCCGCTACATCTATCAGATTCGCATCGTCGGGAAGAAATTAAAAAGCTGGAACAAGACGGTGTATTACATCGTTAAATGGATATTGTTTGGCGGGATTGCGGTGCTGATCTGGCGGGCGTTTTAATCAGAATTGAGGCCTCAGGGTAAGAGGCCTCACTAAGGTTTATTACTGCAGCTGACGGCGCAGGCGGCGGGTATCAAAGCTCAGGGAGGTCGCCCCCAGCGCTGAGATTTGCAGCAGCCCTGAAGCAATCATCAGGTTCTTCAGGAAGTGCAGGAGGGTATTCTGATCGGCAAAGTTATGGTGGAAGAACACCGCCGTCGCCAGGGTGAACACGGCCAGCAGCGCGGCAATCAGCCGTGTACGGTAGCCCACCAGCAGCAGGATACCGCCGCCAATCTCGGCCGCCAGGGCAATAAGATACCCGAGTAACGGGAACGGAAGCCCTACCGAAGCGATATACCCCTGAGTCGCCTCAGGCGCTGCAATTTTCCCCAGCCCGCTTACGATAAAAATGGCGGCAATCACGATGCGACCTAGCGTCGCGAAGTTAGTAGCGTATCTGTCCATCTGGATTTCCCGTAAAAGTAGTGGATCCGCGTGTTGTTATCAGGACAACGCGGCGATCTGGTCTTTTGCATCGGCGAGCGCGGCATTTTTCGCGTCATCGCCACGGCTCAGGTTTTCAGCGCGGATAATCGTCACGTCGGTCAGGCCGATAAAGCCCAGCACGGCTTTCAGATAAGACTCCTGATGCTCCAGAAAAGCCGCCGGGCTGTCGCCGGTGTACTGGCCGCCGCGTGAAGAGGCGATAAACACTTTTTTGCCTTTTGGCAGCAGACCTTCAGGTCCGTTTGCGCCGTACTGGAAAGTGCGCCCGGCCACGCAAACGCGGTCAATCCAGGCCTTAAGTTGAGAAGGAATGGAGAAGTTGTACATCGGAACGCCAATGACAATCACATCCGCAGCGAACAGATCGTCGATGAACGCGCCGCCAGCGGCCAGATCTTCACCCAGTGCCGCATCGGTCACTTCAGCGCCCTGGAAAGCAGCAATATGCTTGTCCGACAGGTGCTGAGCCGGTGACTGAACGAGGTCACGGTAGATCACGTTCGCGCCGGGGTGCAGCGTTTTCTGGCGGGCCACGATTTCCGCCGAAAGCTGGCGGCTGACGGAATAACCGCCAAGAACACTGGTATCAATATGCAGAATAGTCGACATGGTTTTAGCCTCCGGGCTTGAATCCTGTTGTGGGGATAAACGCGTAAAAAGTTTCTTCAGGGCAGTGAACATAAACTTGCTCAACCTCGGGCATTCGCTGAACGTGACAGCCACTATGCCATTCCCTTTACCACCCGAATAGCCGTTATATTTCGATGTAATCCATCGCCACAGCCGATACATTATTACCCATGACAAAGCCCTGCCGAAGGACTATATTGCGCTACATCTCCTCACCACAGAGCAGGCCCCGCATGCTGGACGGTATTTCGCTGGATCAACTTCGCACTTTCATCGCCGCCGTCGACGAGGGCAGCTTCTCCGCTGCCGCCCGCAAAATGTACCGTGCCCAGTCGGTAATCAGCGATTTGATCAGGGGTCTGGAGGCGCAAATAGGCGTGCAGCTATTTGATCGTTCTGGCCGCTATCCAAAGCTCACACCAGAAGGCGAAGTCCTGCTGGCCGACGCGCGCGGGATTGTTTCACGCGTTGATTTTATGAAGGCGCGCGCCCGAGGAATGTCGTCTGGCCTGGAGTCTGAGCTGTCGGTGGTGGTGGACGTTTTCTTCCCGCTGGAGGCGATCACCTCGGCGGCAAAAGCTTTCCGCGAGCAGTTTCCCGGTACGCCGCTTCGCCTGTTTGTTGAGGCTCTCGGCGGCGGCTACAAGCCGGTACTTAATGGCAGCGCGGGAATTGGCATTCTCGGCTCTCTGCCGGATATGCCCGCGTCGTTAACGGGCGAGCGTCTGACCGGGGTATCGCTGGTGATGGTCGCCTCTCCTGACCATCCGCTGGCGCAGTTCGAGGGCATGGTCCCCAAGGCTGAACTCACCAGACACGTTCAGCTGGTGCTGACCGACCGCTCCGAGCTTTCGAAAGGTAAAGAGTTTGGGGTAATGTCGCCCTCCACCTGGCGGCTTGGCGATCTGCTCGCCAAACACGCCTTTTTGCTGGATGGCCTGGGATGGGGCAGCATGCCGTCACACGTTGTGGAGCGGGATATCCTGGAAGGGCGGCTGGTCAAGCTGAATATTGAAGACGTGCCGCCCGGCGGCCTCGCGCTACCGATGTTTGGCGTCTATCCTATCGCTTCACCGCCAGGCCCGGCAGGTCGCTGGCTGATTGAGCGGCTCAAAAACCTGTGCCCGACGAAACTGGCCGCCAGTCAGCTCAAATAATCAGCCGATGGGTCACTCTTTCCTCGCCGGAAACAATCTCGAACCCCGCGGCCTCATAAAAACGGAATGCGTGCTGTGGAGCATGGGTATTGTAAAAATCGAATAATTCGTCACCGTCCGCCACGATGGCCTGCAACAACAGCTTCCCTACCCCTCTCCCTCGCCACATAGGGCTGACGTACAGATGCCGGATACGCCCGGCACGATCATCTCCAGAGAACGGATCGAGGTTAAGGCCGCCAACACCCACCAGCGCCTCGCCGGAAAAAATACCCAACAATTTTTCTCCTGGCGCGTTAAAACGATTATCTCCGCTAAGCCAGTTAGCCTCGAGGCGCCGCAGCATATTGAAGTTTTCCGCAATGCTTTGCGCTTTTAATAAAGCAAATCCCGGATTGTCCGGCGTTACCGGCATTATTCGTAGCGGAGTCATTACAGAATCTCGTCAAGGCGGATATCAATCGCTATCAATATCCAGCAGATTATTTAGGGCATGAGCACGCAGCTCGTTGACTTTACTGATGCTTTTATCCGGTGAAGAGCGAATGACATCTCGCGGGTCGTTAATCAATACCCGACCATGACTATCGACTAAAAACTGCAGGTCGTCGATATGCAGTTCATGGTTCTTCAGCTTGTTAATAATGGCATTACAGTCCGCCAGCACGTTTTGATTGAATTTCTTATCATCAGGCAGGCTTTTCTTATTATTGACGATGTCTTCAGAGTCAAAAGCATGGTGAATATAATCTTTTTCAACGCCGACGCTATCGCCATGTTTAACCAGGGCGTGAGCATCCACAACGGGGAAGCCGAGTTGCTTGAGCCGTTTCGTCGTTTCAAGCTCCTTTAAAGCGTACTGCCCGGCAGAAATCGTGCCGGTCGTTCCCGGCCTGAACAGGCAAAGGCATTTGCGTGGATCCTGTCGGGAGTGAAAGACATCTTTCTGGCTTCCGGCGCCGATTTTCTCCCCCAGTGAGGGAATATCCCTGAACTCCGAAGACGTGGCCTGGGCATTCGAGGTGTGCAGGTGTCTTCCCTGGACGGCATTATTAGAAACGGTAAACATGGTAGGTTCTCCTGTGCGGCTTAAAGCCATCGCTGTAGTAACCCCCTTGAGTGGCGATAAACTGCGCCAGGTTCCGCCGCGCTCCCTGCCCCGCCTCCCTGGCGACCAGAAATATTCTTGCCGCCCCGTTCCAAACGGCATGAGATCGATTATCATTCCATTCCAAATTTTTTCCGTTCTGAAGGTCATCCATGTTCACGATGTTCACCGCCAAAGCTCGCTGGCTGCTCGCCGCCGTTGCATTGTTGAGCTGTGCCGCCCACGCCGCACCGATTGTTGTCACCGACGTAGCGGGCCGGGAGGTCACGCTGCCTCATGCGGCCAAACGCGTGATGCTGGCCGATGCGCGAGCCCTGCTGGCGCTCAACATTATTCATCCGAAAGATCCGCTGGAAAATATCATTGCCTGGGATAATTCGCTGAAAACCAAAGCGCCGGATCTGGCGGACGCCTACGCGAGAAAATTCCCTCAGGTGAGCAAAATCCCGATGTTTGAAAACCCGTACTACACGGATTTCAGCGTCGAAAAAGCCGTTACGCTGCAGCCTGACTTGATCATTTTTGATATCGGCGTGCTGGCCAAGCTGAAAAACAGCGGTGTGCTGAGCCAGCTGGAGAAAGTGGGCATTCCGGTGCTGATTATCGATTTCCGCCAGCAGCCGCTGACCAACACCCTGCCGAGTATCGAGCTGCTGGGCAAAGTGTTTGACGAGCAGAAAAACGCGGACGCTTTTATTCAGCACTACCAGCAGCGTATGAACCTGGTGCGCGAGCGAGTTGCTACGCTGAAGCCAGAGCAACGGCCGAGCGTATTTATTGAGCGTGCGGCGGGTATTCGCGGCGATGAATGCTGTCAGACCTTCGGCAAAGGCAGCTACGGCCAGTTTATCGATACCGCAGGCGGCAACAACATCGGCAGCAAACTGTTCCCGGAAATGAGCGGTCAGGTGAATACCGAGCAGGTCATCACCAGCAACCCCGATTTTTACCTGATGACCGGCGCCGACTGGAACCGTGGCAATCGCTCACCTAAGGCGGTGCCGCTGGGTTATATGGCCGACAAAGCCGTTGCCGAGCAGAAGCTGAAGGGGCTGATGAACCGCACCGGAATTAACGTGCTGACGGCGATCAAAGAGAAACGCGTGATGGCGATTTACCATCAGTTCTACGATTCTCCGCTGAACTATATTGCGGTAGAAACTATCGCTAAGTTCCTGCATCCGGATCTGTTCAAAGACATCGACCCGCAGGCCGATATCGAACAGGCCCACAAACAGTTCACCGCCCTCGACTACAGCGGCGTCTTCTGGGTTACCCCATAAAGTAAAAAGCCGGGCTGATTCAACAGCTCGGCTTTATTTTGCTTACTTTTTGACTTATTCCGAACTATTCCGCAATAAAACTATTTACTTGAAAATAATTATCATTAAGATTGTCATTTCCAAAAAAACAGATAACAGCAATCCAACGTTGTAAAGGAATGATGATGCGCCCCCTTTTTCGTGTCTCTCTCCTGGCAAGCGCCGTAGCATTCGCGCTGCCAGTTCTCGCAGCAGATAAAACCCAAACAGATAAAGCCCCGGCAGAAAAACCCGCTGATGACATTACCGTTGTCGGCAACTGGCTGGATAACCCGGACACCAGCACCGTACTGCTTAACCACCCTGGCGCACGCTCAATCGTCACCGAGCAGCAGCTGCATGAGCAGGGCTCAGAGACGCTTGCCGACGCCCTGAAGGGCATCCCAGGCGTTCAGGTACGTGACAGCAACGGCACCGGCGGCAGCGACATTTCTCTCAACGTTGGCATCCGTGGCCTGACTTCACGCCTGTCGCCACGCTCTACCATCCTGATGGATGGCGTCCCGCTTGCGGTTGCGCCCTACGGCCAGCCACAGCTCTCCATGGCGCCATTGGGCATGGGCAACATTCAGTCCGTTGACGTGGTTCGCGGCGGCGGCGCGGTGCGTTATGGACCGCAAAACGTGGGCGGCGTAATTAACTTCGTCACCCGCGATATTCCGAAAGAATTTGGCGGTACCGTGAGCGCGCAGACCCAGGGCGCCAGCCACGGCGGCCTGAAGACATTGACCAGCGCCTCCGTAGGCGGAACGGCAGATAACGGCCTTGGCGCAGAGCTGCTCTACTCCGGCCTGCACGGCCAGGGCTACCGCGAAAGCAACGACAATACCGACATCGACGATTTCATGCTGAAGACGAAGTACAACTTCACCGATCGCGATGAGCTTCAGGCTAACTTCCACTATTATGATGCTAAAGCCGGGATGCCGGGGGGGTTGACCAGCGCGCAGTACGCCGCTAACCCATTCCAGTCGACTCGCCCGTGGGACCAGTTTGAAGGCCGCCGCAAGGACATGTCTTTCAAATATAAGCACACCGAAGATGACAAAAAGCTGGAGGTCCTGACCTACTTCACCGACAGCTATCGCGGCAGCGATATTGCCCAGAAAGTGGGCGATAAGGGCCTGTACCAGATGGGTTCCTTCCCGCGCCATTACACCACGTGGGCTATCGAGCCGTCTTACTCGCAACTGTTCCGCTTCTGGGATATGTCCCATGAAGTCACGCTTGGCTACCGCTACCTGAACGAAACCGCGGACGAAAAAGCCTTCCGCTCGACCAGCTATAACCCGGATAAAACCTGGCAGCAGCCTGACGCATCCACCTACTATCAGCACACCTACGGCGGCACGGCAGCTAACGCGTTTTATATTGATGACGCGATCAACGTCAGCAACTGGACCATCACGCCGGGTCTGCGCTACGAGAGCATCAAGACACACATCAGCGACGAGTTTAACAAGATCTCCCGCGAGAAGAGCTACAGCCAGCCGCTGCCTTCTCTTAGCGTGATGTACCACCTGTCCGATTCCTGGAAGCTGTTCGCCAACGCCAGCACCTCGTTTGGCAGCATGCAGTACTTCCAGCTGACGAAAGGCGGAAACGGCAGCCAGCCGGCACCGGGTCTGTCGCCTGAAAAAGCCCACACCTATGAGTTCGGTACTCGCTACGACGATACGGTCATCAAAGCCGAAGCAACGCTGTTCTATATCGACTTCAACGATCAGCTGCAGTACATCAGCAATACCGTGGGCTGGACTAACCTGGGCGCCACTAAGCACCAGGGGATTGAACTGGCGCTTAACTACGACCTGAGCGAGCTCAACCGTGCGCTGGATGGCGTCAGCGTTTACACCACCTATACCTACACCAAAGCCACCAGCGACAACGGCGCGTTTGCTGATAAAGACCTGCCGTACTACTCGCGTCAGGTCTATACCGTGGGTACCCGCTACGCGACCGGCAACTGGGTATGGAATCTGGACAGCTTTGCTCAGTCCAAACAAAGTTCTCCTGGCACCGGCGATACCTATATCACCGACGAAAGCGCGGACGGGCAGTTTGGTAACATCGCAGGCTACATGGTGTGGAATATGCGCGGCGAGTATGACTTTGGGCCGTCCCTGTCTCACCTGAAGCTGGGCGCAGGGATTAAAAACCTGTTCGATCAGCGTTATTACACCCGCTCCAGCGACAACAACTCAGGCAAATACGTAGGCGAACCTCGTACCTTCTTCGTACAGGGTTCTCTGGCGTTCTGATAAAGACTCTTGCTCTTCCCCGCAGCCGCGAGGAAGAGCCGATGAGCAAGCTGATTGCGTAAGATAGGCTTTATTTTCAGCCAAAAGCAAAAGGAGCGAAATTCGCTCCTTTTTTCATTTAAGCGCGGCTGCCGAACACCGCTTCCACCGCAAAAGCGGCGATTTGTCCGTCCTGCTCTTTCGTGGCCCCGGACACGCCAATCGCGCCAATAACCACGCCCTCTGCGTTACGCAGCGGAATGCCACCCTCGATGCCCACCAGACCACCGTTGCTGTTTTCCAGAGAATAAGCCGGGCCGTCAGGATGCAGGTTAGCGCCAACATCCTCACTCTTCGCCTGGAATAATACCGCCGTTCTCGCTTTACGCATGGCGATATCAATGGTAGCGAGGAAAGTCCCGTCCATGCGGGCAAAGGCCGTCAAATGGCCGCCGCTGTCCAGCACTACGGCTGAAACGGGTGGAAAGCGGTGGGTTTCCACCGCCGTTTTTACGCTGGCGAGCAGCGCTTCTGCAAGAGCCAAACTGACTGTCACGATCGGAACCTCAATGTGCTAAAGGGGGATGTTTTTTGGCGTCAATAACCGCCCAGGTATGGATCAGCAGGCCGAGCACCGCCAGAATCGCGCCGACCCAGCCGGTGGACTCCCAGCCAAAACCTGCGGAAATGGTGACCCCGCCAAGCCAGGCGCCCAGGGCGTTAGCGATGTTGAATGCCGAGTGGTTCATCGCCGCCGCCATAGTTTGCGCATCACCTGCGACATCCATCAGGCGAATTTGCAGCACTGAGGAGAGCGACACCATCGTGCCCACCAGCATCACGGTAACCGCACCAAGCCACGGATAATGCGAAGTGTAAACGTAAGCGCTGAGCACCAGGATCGCCCAAATCAGCAGCAGACGAACGGTTTTCTCAAGCCCGCGATCCGCAAGGCGGCCACCGACGATATTGCCGACAATCATCCCCAGACCAAACATCGACAGGATTACCGGGATCATGCCGACCGACTGATGCGCGAGCTCCAGCATGGTAGGCTTAACGTAGCTGAAGACGGAGAACATGCCGCCGCTGCCAATCGCGCCGATGGCAAGCGTCAGCAGCACCTGCTTGCGGGTCAAGGCGGTCAGCTCGCGAAGCGGGCTGGCAGCCTTATCCCCGGCACGCCATGGAACCCAGGCCCAAACCAGAATCAGCGTCAGTACGGCAAGTCCGCCCACAATGGCGAACGCGCTGCGCCAGCCGAACAGCTGGCCGATAGCCGCCACTGCCGGCACCCCCAGTAAATTGGCGATGGTCAGGCCCAACAGCACCATAGACACCGCCTGCGCCCGCTTTGAGCGCTCAACGAGGCTTGCTGCCAGCAGCGCGGCCACGCCAAAGAATGTGCCATGTGGAAAACCGGCTAGAAAACGCGCCAGCATCATCGAGTAGTAGCCGGGCGCAAAGGCGCTCAGCAGGTTGCCGACGGCAAACATCGCCATCAGGGCAATCAGAAAATCACGCCGCGCCATCCGCGCGCCAAGCACCGCCAGCAGCGGAGCACCGACCACCACGCCCAGCGCATAAATACTGATCAGGTGGCCCGCAGAAGGAATGGAGACATGCAGTCCGTTTGCGGCATCCGGCAGCAGTCCCATGATAACGAATTCGCCGGTACCGATGGCAAAGCCGCCCATGCCGAGCGCGAACAGCGCTTTCAGCAGCCCCGAGCGAGACAGGGATACCGCTTCGGTCCCCTTTTCCAGGGCCTGTTCATTAAGTGATGACATAGTTTTTTGACTTGTGCAGGTGAACAACAAAATAGACCCCGGGCGCGGAATCACCCGGGGCGCGAGAGAATACTAAAGCGATGTTTTACGGTGCGGAGGCGCCATAAATTCGGCCCCCAGCGGCGCACTAATATGCTGAGTTAAAATTGCGTCGATGTCGCGTTTGTCTTCGGCGGTCAAGGTCCAGCCGGAAACGTCTTCCACCCCGTTCAACTGTTCAGGACGGCGAGCGCCCCACAGCGCGATGGTTGGGCCCGCGTCAAGCACCCAGCGCAGCGCAAGAGCCATCACGCTCTTACCATAGCGCTCGGCGGCAAACGCCTTCAACGCTTCGACCGCGGCCAGATACTGCGCAAAGCGAGGCTGCTGGAATTTAGGATCGAAGCTGCGCAGATCGCCTTCACCAAAGACGGTTTCCGGCGTCATACGGCCAGACAGCAGGCCGCGGCAAATCGCGCCATAGGCCAGCACCACCATCTGGTGATATTTCGCATACGGCAGCAGTTCCGTTTCCGTTGCGCCACGCTCAAAGAGGTTAAGCGGCGGCTGCATGGTTGCCAGCGGCGCAGCGCTGCGGAATCGGTCCATCTGCGCTGGCGAATAGTTGCTGACGCCCAGCGCACGGAATTTTCCCTGCTGGTGCAGCGTTTCCAGCACGCGAGCGGTTTCGTCAATCGCCACCAGATCGTCCGGCCAGTGAACCTGGTACAGATCAATGTAATCCGTTTGCAGGCGACGAAGCGAGTCTTCGATTTCCTGACGAATGCGCTGCGGTGTGGAATTACGCGTCACGCGCCCGGCATCATCCCAGTCCAGAGCCACTTTAGTGGCAATAATAGCCCTGTCGCGACGGCCTACCAGCGCTTTCCCCACCACCTCTTCCGAGTGCCCAAAACCGTATACCGGTGCGGTATCGATAAGGTTGATGCCGCGCTCCAGCGCTTCATGCAGCGTCGCTATCGACTGCTCGTCGTTGCTGCCGCCCCACATGCTGCCGCCAATTGCCCAGGTCCCGAGGCCGATACGGCTGACTGGTTCAGAGATACCCGCGATATGAATCGTTTCGATTGCCATGATTTCCCCCTGTCTGTTCTGTGAACTTATGATAACTCATGTTAAGTTGAATTAATTTCAACGAACCCTTGATGACAGAGAGCCTTTTATGCCTGCTCCGGTCCGTGGCGAGCTTGCCGATCTCAACGTTTTTTTAACCATCTGCCGCCGTAAAAGCTTCCGCCTTGCGGCCTCTGAGCTGGGGGTTTCCACCTCGGCGCTGAGCCACACCATGCGCGGGCTGGAAGAGAGGCTTGGGGTCCGTCTGCTCAACCGTACCAGCCGTTCCGTGGTGCCAACCGACGCTGGCGAAGCGCTGCTTGGCCATCTGGAAACCGGCTTTTCGCATATCCGCATGGCGCTCGACGAGCTCGATCATTATCGTGAATCCCCGGTCGGGCGGCTGCGAATTAATATTCCGCGAGACGCCGCCCAGCTGCTGTTTGCCCCTGTGCTGGCGAAATTTATGTCCATGTATCCGCGACTGCAGATGGAAATTACCGTCGACAACACGCTGGTCGATATTATTGGCAGCGGCTATGACGCGGGGATCCGCTACGGAGAGAGCGTCCCTAAGGACATGATTGCAATGCCGGTGACGCGCAAACTCCGGTGGATTGTTGTCGCTTCGCCTGAGTATTTGAGAAACAGCGCCCATCTGCCGCTGGCTCACCCGGACGATCTTCTTGAGCATCAGTGCATCCGCATGCGGCTCGGCAACGGCACGCTTTACAAGTGGGAGCTTAACCGGGGAGAGGAGGCGCTGGCGCTGGATGTGCCCGGCTCGCTGATCCTTAATGAAAGCGAAATGATCATTGATACCGCCTTAAACGGCTTCGGGCTGGCCTACTGCCTGGATGTACGGGTTCGGCCTTTGCTGAAGAGCGGGCAGCTGATACAGGTTATTCCGGAATGGGTCTGTGAGGACGAGCCGATGGTAATGTACTACCCGAGCCGCAGACAGCTTCATCCCGGGCTGAGAAGACTTATCGAGATGATGCGTGAGGCAACGCTGTACTGACGACGCGGCGCGCGACCACGGCTAAGGGATCAAGAGGGACAATCTGCCATCATCCCTCTTTTGGGGTGCCTCTTATTCCGCTTTCGCAGGCTTCAGACGCTGGGTCAGACCGCGCAGGAAGTAGCGCAGGAACTGGTCGCCGCACTCGCGGTAGTTCTTGTGATCCGGGTTACGCATCATGGCGGTAATTTCCGGCATAGAGATGCGGAACTGCTGGGCGGTCAGGATCTCCAGCACGTCGTCAGACTTTAGCTCAAAAGCAATGCGCAGCTTTTTAAGAATGATGTTATTGGTCATCCGGCGCTCAAGCTTCGGCTCGGGCTTGCTTTCGTCTTTGCCGCGTTTGAAGTAGATAAGACCGTTGAGAAAGTTTGCCATAATCAGATCCGGGCAGGTTTTAAAGCCCTCTTCGTCCTCTTTCTTCAGCCACGGAACGATTTGTTCAGCGGGGACGTCGGTGCCGGTCAGGGCAAGGATCTTAACGATTCCATCGTTATTCAGGTTCAGCATATAGCGAACGCTAAGCAGTACGTCATTATTCAACATGGGGCAATCTCAGGGTCCAAAAGCGGGCAGTATATAGAGAAGCGACCGCGTTGTAACATAATCCAGGCGGATTTATCCGCTTGTCACGTCATTGGCGGCTGTTTATTGGCAACGTTCAGGCATAAGGGTAGACTCGATGGGCGAATTTTCCTGATAAAAGGCAACCATTTGATACTCCGACTTTGGCAAGAATCCGATCGTCCCTTCTTACGTACCCTCTACCTTCACTCTCGCCGCGCAGCCTGGCCCTGGCTCGACGGCAGCGCATGGCAGCTCGAAGACTTTGACAGTGCTACGCAGGATGAGCGCATCTGGGTGGCCGAAGAAAACGGTCATCGCGTTGGCTTCGCTTCCGTCTGGGTTCAGGACAATTTTTTGCATAACCTGTTTGTCAGTCCGGAATACCAGGGAACCGGGGCGGGAAAAGCCTTGCTAGAGAAAGTTCAGAGTGAATTTACCGGCACCGGCTCGCTAAAGTGCCTGGCTAAAAATCAACATGCGGTTGAGTTTTATCGGCGTAACGGCTGGCATATTGAGGCGCCGGGAGACGGGCCGGACGGCGAATATTATTTAATGCATTTTGTGCTGAAGTAGCCCTCTCCCGGGGGAGAGGGGGAAAACAAGAAACGGAGCCGCGGCTAAATCTTTACACCGCTCTGAAGGCGATCTCGCTTGGGATCACTTCCCCGTTCCAGTAAAGCTGAGCCGCCACGCGGCCCGCCAGTTCACGGTACAGCGTGGTAATGTCGCTTTCCGGGCGGTTAATGACCGTCGGTTTACCGGCATCCAGGTCTTCACGCAGCGTAATATGCAGCGGCAGCTGGCCCAGCAGCGTAGTGTGGTACTGCTGCGCCAGCTTCTCGGCGCCGCCCGTGCCAAAGATAGGCTCCTGGTGGCCGCAGTTGCTGCAAATATGAATGCTCATATTCTCAACAATACCGACCACCGGCACCTCAACCTTTTCGAACATCACAATCCCTTTACGGGCGTCAATCAGCGCGATGTCCTGCGGCGTGGTGACCACCATCGCCCCGGTGACCGGGATGTTCTGCGCCAGCGTCAGCTGGATATCGCCGGTGCCCGGCGGCATATCGATGACCAGATAATCCAGGTCAGGCCACAGGGTCTCCTGCAGCATCTGCATCAGCGCCTTGCTGGCCATCGGGCCGCGCCAGACCATAGCGTTTTCGTCGGTGACGAGGTAACCGATCGAATTGGTCGCCAGGCCGTGCGCGACGATCGGCGCCATGTGCTTGCCATCCGGGGACGTTGGGCGTTCATGCTCAGCGCCCAGCATCGTCGGGATCGACGGACCATAAATATCGGCATCGAGAATACCGACTTTGGCTCCTTCGGCGGCCAGCGCCAGCGCCATATTGACCGCGGTCGTCGATTTCCCCACCCCACCTTTGCCGGAGCTGACGGCAATAATATTTTTTACGCCGTTAATCCCGGGCTGGTTTTTGACACGTTTAAGGGTGGCAATGTGGTGGCTTAGTTTCCAGTCCACCGCTTTCGCGCCGGTGATCCGCAGCAGATCAGAGCTGCAGGTCTCTTTCAACGTCTCAAATCCACTTTGCCAGGCAAACGGCATCTGCAGCTCAACGTGTAAAGTATCGTCGAGCATCGCCACATGATGCAGCGCTTTCAGCGCAGTGAGGTTGTGCTTCAAGGTAGGGTGCTGAAAATTGGCCAGGGTCCCGGCGACCATCGCACGTAGCTGCTCCGGGGACTTGCTGGACGGGGATTGCGAATTCATCCCGACTCCTTATGTTTTATCGGACATTGCAATCCGTTAAGCATACCAGAAACCACGCTGCCTATTCATATGCGGTTATTGCGGGCTTTGGGGTTACCAAATATTTACCAATCCGGTAATATCGAATCCCCTTTTTTAAATCAGAAGATGCAATCCCCACTATGACTCAACCCGCGAAAAAAATATTGGTAACGTGCGCCCTGCCGTACGCAAACGGCTCAATCCACCTCGGTCACATGCTGGAGCATATTCAGGCTGATGTCTGGGTCCGTTACCAACGAATGCGCGGCAACGAGGTTAACTTCATCTGCGCAGACGACGCACACGGCACGCCAATCATGCTGAAAGCTCAGCAGTTGGGCGTCACGCCTGAGCAGATGATTGCCGAAATGAGTCAGGAGCATCAGACTGATTTTGCAGGTTTCAACATCAGCTATGACAACTACCACTCCACCCACAGCGATGAGAACCGCGAGCTGTCGGAGCTGATTTATGGCCGCCTGAAAGAGAACGGTTTTATTAAGAACCGCACTATCTCTCAGCTCTACGATCCGGAGAAAGGCATGTTCCTGCCGGACCGTTTCGTGAAAGGCACCTGCCCGAAATGTAAAGCCCCGGATCAGTACGGCGATAACTGCGAAGTGTGCGGCTCAACCTATAGCCCAACCGAGCTTATCGATCCGAAATCCGTGATATCTGGCGCGACGCCTGAAATGCGTGATTCCGAGCACTTCTTCTTCGACCTGCCGTCCTTCAGCGAAATGCTGCAGGCATGGACCCGCAGCGGTGCGCTGCAGGAGCAGGTTGCTAACAAGATGCAGGAGTGGTTCGAGTCCGGTCTGCAGCAGTGGGATATCTCCCGCGATGCGCCTTACTTCGGCTTCGAAATTCCGAACGCGCCGGGCAAATACTTCTACGTCTGGCTGGATGCGCCGATCGGTTACATGGGCTCCTTTAAGAATCTCTGCGACAAGCGCGGCGACACCACCAGCTTCGACGAATACTGGAAGAAAGACTCTGATGCAGAGCTCTACCACTTCATCGGCAAAGACATCGTTTACTTCCACAGCCTGTTCTGGCCAGCCATGCTGGAAGGCAGCAACTTCCGTAAGCCGACTAACCTGTTTGTTCACGGCTATGTGACGGTAAACGGCGCGAAGATGTCGAAATCTCGCGGCACCTTTATTAAAGCCAGCACCTGGCTGAACCACTTTGACGCCGACAGCCTGCGTTACTACTACACCGCGAAGCTCTCTTCCCGCATCGACGACATCGACCTTAATCTGGAAGACTTCGTGCAGCGCGTGAACAGCGATATCGTTAACAAAGTGGTTAACCTTGCCTCTCGCAACGCCGGCTTTATTGCTAAACGCTTTGACGGCATGCTGGCGGCAGAGATTGCCGATGCGGAGCTGTACAAAACCTTTACCGATGCGGCAGAAAGCATCGGTGAAGCCTGGAACAGCCGTGAATTTGGTCGCGCGGTTCGCGAGATCATGGCGCTGGCGGATATCGCCAACCGCTACGTGGACGAGCAGGCTCCGTGGGTTGTGGCTAAGCAGGAAGGCCGCGACGCCGATCTGCAGGCTATCTGCACCATGGGCCTGAATATGTTCCGCGTGCTGATGACCTGGCTGAAGCCGGTTCTGCCGTCGCTGACCGAGCGTACAGAGGCGTTCCTTAATACCGAGCTTGGCTGGGACAACATCGCCACGCCGCTGCTGAATCATAAAGTGAACAGCTTCAAGGCATTGTACAACCGTATTGAAATGAAACAGGTGGAAGCGCTGGTGGAAGCGTCTAAGGAAGAAGTGAAGGCGCTGAATGCAACGCCGGTAACCGGCCCGCTGGCGGACGATCCGATCCAGGAGACCATCACCTTTGATGATTTCGCGAAGGTGGATATGCGCATCGCGCTGATTGAGAAGGCGGAATTCGTGGAAGGCTCCGACAAGCTGCTGCGCCTGACGCTGGATCTCGGCGGCGAAAAACGTAACGTCTTCTCCGGAATTCGTACCGCTTATCCGGACCCGTCTAAGCTGGAAGGTCGCCTGACCGTAATGGTGGCCAACCTTGCCCCGCGTAAGATGCGCTTTGGCGTTTCTGAAGGGATGGTGATGGCCGCAGGGCCTGGCGGGAAAGATATCTTCCTGCTGAGCCCGGACAGCGGTGCTCAGCCGGGTATGGCGGTTAAGTAAGCCCCTCTCCCTTTTAGGGAGGGGAAGCAAAACGGTCGAATTACCCTCTTTTATCCCCTCTCCCTTTTAGGGAGAGGGTTAGGGTGAGGGTAAAATCAGGCGTCTCTCGCCTGCCCTACCGTTTTATCTTTCAGGAACAGCACCATCAGCCCCAGCCATACCAGCCCGCCTGCAAGGTTAAACAGGCTGAACAGCCCGTTGCCGCCAAACTGGTAAGCATGCTTGCTCAGCTCAATGCCAACGGTAAAGATCAGCATCTGCAGCATCCCCATCGCCGCTGACACCGTGCCCTTGCTCATCTCGCTGGCAAACAGCGTCAGGCGCACCAGGCCGGCGTTAGCCAGGCCAATACCAAAGGCATAAAGGCTCAGGCCCGCGGTCATCCACAGATAAGCGTGGGAAGAAACCACCGTTGCCACAGCCGCCACAATCAGGCCGGGCACAATCCACCAGCCGCCCATGATAATCAGGCTACGCACGCTACGGCGGGACGTCAGTTTGGCCAATACCAGATTACCGAGGATCAGCGCCCCGAAGATCGGCACCTGCAGCAGGCCGTATTCATAGGTGCTGAGATTTTCCCCGCTGATGATAATCACCGGCGACTGGGCAATCCACGCCAGCAGCGGCAGGCTCACAAACCCCGTCGCCAGAGCACCCGAGACAAAACGCAGGTTTTTCAGCACCAGCTTATAGTCGCGCCCGAGCTCTTTCAGCGACAGCTTCTCGCCGAGGCGCGTCGCGGTCTCCGGCATTGCCTTATGCAAGCCGAAGAAAGAGACAGCGGCCAGCAGCGCAAACAGGACGAACATCGTTTCCCAGGGGGCAACATGTATCCACGCTGCGCCCACCAGAGGCCCCAGCAGAGGGGCTATCAGCGCAACGTTCGCCATCAGCGCCGTTATTTTGATACAAACCGACTCTTCGAACGACTCCTGAATGGCGGCGTAACCTACCGCGCCGATAAAGCACAGGCTGACGCCCTGCAGGAAGCGCAGGAAAGTGAATTGCTGTATGTCCTGCGCCAGCAGCGTCGCAAGGCAGGTAACGATAAACCAGACTACGCCGGTCAGCATCACCGGACGGCGGCCAATACGGTCAGACAGCGGCCCCAGCAGCCACTGCAGGAACATCCCGCCCGCCAGGTAGGCCGTCATTGAGGTCGGCACCCATTCCACACCCGCCTGGAACTGGTCCACAACGGCCAGCATCCCCGGCTGGATCATGTCATTGCCGATATAAGTTGAGAATTCGTAGAGCACCAGGCAGAGCGGGAACAGCAGCGCCTGACGGCCTAACGATTTGTTAGCTATCGTATTATGTTGCATTAGGAACTCAGAAGATAAAGAAACGCGCAGAGTGTATTCAATTGCCCGTGCCAGCGGTAGTCAGAAACTGACAAAGAGCACGGGGTGTAAACGCGCGCCTATCATACCTCAATTCTATTAAGGATTTCTTAATCTGCGATGAATATTCTGCGGGCATGAGATTAAGACCAGTACGGTATTCACCCTTCAGATGACGACAAGTTTTCCTAAACCAACGGTAAATAAGACAAAACTGCTTTACCGACTGCCATCGCGCTTCTATCTTTTCCAGCTTTGCATCTTGATAATACTGGCTGCCGTTTTTAGCTGGCTTTCACGGGATGAAGGGCTCGACCGCTGGATGACAGGCTACTGGTTTGATGCCGTGAGCCGCAGTTTTCCGCTGCAAAACGATCGGCTGCTGGATCTGCTGAACCACCGCCTGCTGAAGGATTTGGTGATTGCCGGCGGCGTTATCGCGCTGCTTTGGGGGCTCTGGCGTCGTCAGCCGCGGCTGGTCGTGGTCGCCCTGCTTATCGGGCTGGGAGCGCTAACGGTCGGCATCCTGAAAGGGTTTAGCCACCACTCGTGCCCGTGGAGCCTTATGGAGTATGGCGGCAACGCGGCATCTTACCCGCTGTTCGCTACCGCACCGGCAGACAGCGGACCGGGAAGATGTTTTCCCGGCGGCCACGCCTCCAGCGGATTTGGCGTGATGGCGCTATTTTTCATGTTTTACCGTGAACGCCCGCGCCTGGCGTGGTTCTTCCTCGGCTTCGGCGTCTTTCTCGGCCTGGCGATGGGATACGGCCAGGTGATGCGCGGCGCGCACTTTTTTCAGCCACAACCTGTGGGCAGGTTGGTGGGTATGGGTAACCCAGGTGGCGCTTTACGGCGCAATTTCCACCTGGTCAGTTAAAGTACAGGACAAGTCATGATGGAAACGCTCAACCAGAATCTGTTTTTGCTCATTAATGCCACCCCGTCGTCGCCGGAGTGGGTAATTAAGCTGGCGATATTCTTCGCCAGAGACCTGATCAGCATCGTCCCACTGCTGATCGTCGTGCTTTGGCTATGGGGCCAGCGCAAACAGATGTCCGCCCAGCGTCAGGTGGTCATTAAAACGGGGATGGCCCTGGTGATTAGCGTGGCGCTTTCATGGATTATCGGGCAGCTGTTCCCGCATCCTCGACCTTTCATGGTCGGACTTGGCTACAACTTCCTGCACCACGCCCCTGACGACTCCTTCCCGAGCGACCACGGCACGGTGATTTTCACCTTTGCGCTGGCGTTCCTGTGCTGGCACCGTATCTGGTCAGGCGTTGTGCTGTTTGCTATCGGCTGTGCCATTGCCTGGTCACGCGTTTACCTTGGCGTACACTGGCCGCTGGATATGCTCGGCGGTCTGCTGGTCGGAATGAGCGCTTGCCTGCTGTCGCAGATTGTCTGGAACCTGCGCGGGCAGCAAATCCACCAGCGCCTGCACCAGATTTACCGCTTCTGTTTCTCACTGCCAATTCGCAAAGGCTGGGTGCGTGACTAAGCTTTTTTCCGCAGGTAAGATGCGTTAACTTAACTCCCCCCTCTCCCTCCAGGGGCGAGGGGATAAACGCAGAAAGGCCTATGGAAACCCGCCGTGACGAGCGCATCAACCGCCTGCTACAGGCGCTGAAGCGCAGCGATAAAATTCATCTGAAAGAGGCCGCGCAGCTGCTCGGCGTGTCCGAAATGACCATCCGCCGCGATCTTAACGGCGAGCCGGGCCAGGTCGTTCTGCTGGGCGGCTATGTGATGCTGGAGCCTCGCAGCGCCGGGGCGAGCCACTATCTGCTGAGCGATGAAAAAACGCGTCAGGTGGAAGAGAAGCGCCACGCCGCGCGGCTTGCTGCACAGCACGTTCAGCCGCATCAAACCGTCTTCTTCGACTGCGGGACGACCACGCCTTACATTATCGACGCCCTTGACGATGAGCTGCCGTTTACCGGCCTGTGCTATTCCCTCAACACCTTTCTGGCGCTGCAGGATAAGCCCAACTGCCGGGTAATTTTAAGCGGCGGCGAGTTTCACGCCAGCAACGCGATTTTTAAGCCGATCAACTTTCAGGAGTGTCTGGGGAATGTCTGCCCGGATATTGCGTTCTTATCGGCGGCAGGCGTGCATCTGCGTCACGGCGCAACCTGCTACAATCTTGATGAGCTGCCGGTAAAGCATTGGGCGTTGAGCATGGCCCAGCGGAATATTCTGGTGGTGGATGAGACCAAGTTTGGCAAGGTACGCGCCGCCTGCATGGGGCCGCTGACGGCGTTTGAAACGATTATCAGCAACCGGGCGCCCGCCGCGGAGTTTATAGACTTTGCCGCGGCGGAAAACCTGCTGCTGGAGTGGTAGTCCTTAAGAGAACCAGCTGCCGAACCAGCTGTGGAACTTCATCAGCACAAAGTCCCACATGCGGCTGAAGAAACCGCCCTCTTCGACCGGCTCCATCACCAGCAGCGGACGCTGCTCAATGGATTTACCGTTAAGCTGGAAGTCGATGGTGCCCACGGCCTGGCCCTTTTTCAGCGGCGCGGTAAGCTGTGGCTCATTCAGGGTAAAGCTGGCCTTCAGGTTTTTCAGCTGACCGCGAGGAATAGTCACCGAGCCGCCCTCACCCGCGCCAAGATTAACTTCGCTCTTATCGCCAAACCAGACTCGCTGAGTCACGAAAGTGGCGTCCGGCTTAATCGGCGTCACGGTTTCGAAGAAGCGGAAGCCCCAGGTCAGCAGCTTTTCACTCTCGTTAAAACGGATGCGGTCGGTTTTTGTCCCCAGCACCACGGAAATCAGGCGCATATCGCCGGAGGTGGCCGAGGCGACTAAGTTATAGCCCGCTCCTTCGGTCGTGCCGGTTTTCATCCCGTCAACGTTAAGGTTAGAGCTCCACAGCAGGCGGTTACGGTTTGGCTGCTTGATATTGTTGAAGGTGAACTCTTTCTCTTTGTGAACTGCATACTCGTCCGGCACGTCATGAACCAGCGCACGCCCGAGCAGGGCCATGTCTCGGGCAGTACTGAACTGGCCCGGCGCATCGAGGCCGTGCACGGTTTTAAAGGTGGTATTAGTAAGGTTGAGCTTCTGTGCGTAGTTGTTCATCAGGCTGACGAACGAATCCTGGCTACCCGCCACGTAGTCGGCAATGGCGATGCTGGCGTCGTTCCCGGACTGAATGATAACGCCTTTATTCAGGTCTTCCACCGAGACTTTGTCGCCCGGCTTCAGGAACATCAGCGAAGAACCGCGCAGCACCGGGTTGCCGGTGGCCCAGGCATCCTTCCCGACGGTGACCATGTCCGTCAGGTGAATTTTACCTGCTTTTAACGCCTGCCCTACCACGTAGCTGGTCATCAGCTTGGTCAGGCTTGCCGGATCGAGCTTGTCGTCGGCATTCCCCTCCGCCAGCACTTTACCACTGGCGTAATCCATCAAAATCCAGGCTTTTGCATCGACCTGGGGAGCATCTGCGGTCTGCTCAGCGCTCAGCGCAGGAGCCGCTATCAGCAGCAGGGTTGTCCCTGCGACTAAACCACGTAGTGTTGCAGGCATTTGCAAGCTCTTCATAAAACCACCTGAGTATCCATTCTTAAAAAAATTCACGGCGCGCACCGCCACCCTAATGTCAGGATGTGAGTAATAACCCACGAATCCACTTAAAGAAACATAGAGTTGGTAAAGTTTGTTAAGTTTATTCGATAACTGGGCGAGTTGCCGCCGTCAGGTTAATTTTTTTAACTTTGGTTGAGATACCGTGGTGTTTTTACGAGCCGAACAGGCGATACTCAACCCCTACCTGCAAAAAAAGGAACCATCATGATTACCGTTTGGGGCAGAGATAATTCCACTAATGTTAAAAAAGTCCTGTGGTGTCTGGAAGAGCTGCAGCTGCCGTACCGCTCAGTACCGGCCGGGGGGAAATTTGGCCTGACGCACGACGCAGAGTATCTGGCGATGAACCCGAATGGGCTGGTGCCGTGTATTCATGATGATGCCCATGAACTGACGCTTTGGGAATCCAATACGATCGTGCGCTACCTGGCCGCAGAGTATGGCCGTGATTCGCTGTGGGTAAACTCCCCTGCGGAGCGTGCCAAAGGGGAGAAATGGATGGACTGGTCGGCGACGGCGGTGTCCGGCCCATACCGCGACGTCTTCTTCAATCTGGTACGCCTGCCGGAAGAACAGCGGAGCCAGGAGCAAATTGAGCGCGGTGTCGTTGCCTGCAACAAGCTGTTTGCCATCGCCGATGCCGAACTGGCAAAACAACCGTGGCTCGGTGGAGAAGAGTTCGGCACCGGCGACATTGCCTTTGGCCCGCAAATTTACAGCCTGCTGAACCTCGATATTCCCTGGGATGCGGTGCCTAACCTCCAGCGCTGGTACCAGCAATTGACCCAGCGCCCGGCATTCCAGAAAGTCATTATGATCCCATTAAGCTGACGGGCTTAGCTTTAGCAGCTCTCCGTCAGATTCGTCGGTCAGGACATAGAGATAGCCGTCCGGGCCGACGCGCACATCGCGGATGCGCTTTTTACGATCGCCCAGCAGCCGCTGCTCGTTTGTTACCTTATCGCCGCTGAGCGTCAGCTCTATCAGATTCTTTTCTTTAAGCGCGCCGATAAACAGCTTGCCTTTCCACTGCGGGAACGTCCCGGACTGATAAAACGCCATGCCGCTTATCGCCGGGGAGACTTTCCAGTAATGAGCCGGCTGTTCCGTGCCCTCGACTTCTCCGCCTTTTGCTTCCGGGATCTTAAGTCCGCTGTAGTTAACGCCCCAGGTGGCAAGCGGCCAGCCGTAGTTTTTACCCGCCTGCGGGATGTTGATTTCATCTCCGCCCCTTGGTCCGTGCTCGTTTAACCAGAGCTCGCCGTTAACCGGATTGATGGCTAATCCCTGAGGGTTACGGTGACCGTAGGACCAGATTTCAGGCCGCACGCCCTGTTTGCCGACAAACGGGTTGTCCTGCGGCACGGTACCGTCCGCATTAAGGCGGACCACTTTCCCCTGCAGCTTATCGAGATCCTGCGCGGTAGCACGCTCGTTGTTTTCCCCGAGGGCGATAAAAAGGTGGCCTTTATCGTCAAACGCCATACGCCCGCCGAAATGGTTGCCGGTGGAGAGCTTTGGCGTCTGGCGGAATACCACCTTAAAGTTTTCCAGCCGCTTCATGTCCTGGCTCAGCGTGCCATATCCCACGGCGGTACCCGCTTTATTGCCGCTGCCGCCTTCGGAAAAGCTAAGCCAGACGCGGCGGCTGCTGGCGAAATCCGGCGCCAGCACAACGTCAAGCAAACCACCCTGCCCGTGAGCCCAGACCACAGGTACGCCGCTAATCGGCTCCGATAATCCTTCGCCCTGCTGCCAGCGATGAAGCTCCCCGCCGCGCAGAGTAATCAGCATGCCCTGGTTATCGGGCAAAAAGTCCAGCGCCCAGGGATGAGGCAGGTTGGTTTGCAGGACGTCGACTTTAGTTTCTGCGGCAAGAGCAAAAGTGGAAGAGAAAAGCAGCGTAGCGGCGATAAGCGGGCGGGACGGGAACGGCGTCATGGCGATCTCCTGAATTTACCTGTCCGTTAAGGGTAGCCGCCGGGGAAAATCGAACGATCGCTTTTACACAACATTAAGAACGGGGAGCATAAAGGGCTCCCCGCGATTGGTCGGTCAGGCTTCGAGGGCCTGCCCGCGTGCTGCCAGGGCATTCAGGCCCTGAGTGAGTTGCTTCAGGCCGGCTTCAAGCTTCACCGCGTCCACCGAGATGTATTGCGGGCAATCTTTACGCCCGCTCATCAGACATACCGCGACCGATGAGCACGCCTCCACGGCATGGCGAAAATTATCCTTTTCATCCTCCATCAGGCTCGCCTGCAGCATAAATGCTGCGTCGTGACACCGATGGCATAGCGCAAGTAAGTTAGCGCGAAGCTGCTCGCTTTCGCTAACCGACATATATCCCTTAGCCTTTCTCATCGCCAGGTAAGTGGCTATTTCTCCCTTCGAAATCTGCAGCTTTTGCAGCAGATCGTGTTTCAGCGTACGTTTGGACATAGTGCCATCCTCCTCGTGAGCTATCGGGTAACCCACAGCTAAAGTATGGTCAACAGAACAAAAACCGTGGCTTCTTTCTTTCCTGTTTAATGCTGTTTAGCGAGAAAGTAACAGCTCGCAGTGGCTGAAATGTACCGGTCTGCACTGCCCCTGCACCGCCCAGACGCCAGCTTTCTTTAGCATCGTATGGTACTGGCGCTGATACACCGGCACGATAATCTTATCGCAATGACGCCGCACGTTATCGAGCAGAACCGGGAAAATAATTCGGTCAATATTCTGTTCGGTAAAAGCTTTATTGAAGCGAACCACTTCGCAGCCTTCGGCAAACAGCGACAGAGGGCTGCTGCTTCGGGCGCCCATTTCATCTACCCAGAATTCTGACGACGCATGCTCATCGCTATTGCTGCTGAAATATTTTATAAACGGCGCGGAGTATTCAAGGCTGCCCGGTTCAGCTTTTATCACGCAGAAAAGATTATTGTCGGTAAACCAGGCCGCTTTTTTTTTCAGCCAGCTCGTTTGCGCCTCCCGAAGCGGGTGGCTAAAAACAGACTCTTTCATTCCATGCGTCATCAACAGACGGCAGCCATTAACTTCAACGCGGGTTTCCAGTTCAACCCCTAAAAGTTGCCCATCTAACGTCGAGATCGGCAGCGCCCAATGGTGCATGTTCATCATATTCCCTTACTTTTCGTAACTTACTGATAATTGATCGTTTTTATCTATCAATCAAATAAAAACGATCCTTATCGCAAAACCTACCAATTTTAGTGGTATGCCCAGGTAGTTGATTTAAGGAGGGATTAAAATCTGCAATGAGATAAATCGGAGTGAGAAAATGGCGCTTAGAGCTGAATTACTTTCACGCAATGCTGATGGCTAAAGGGATCGCTGTCGGCGGAGGCAGGAAGAGCACAAAAAGCAAATCACAATTCTCCAGTACAAATTCCCGATCAACCTCTGTAGAATCCCTGCCCTAATCCTTCTAATAATCGAACAATTTTTAAGCTATGAGCAATGTGACCCAACAGCCCCGTATCGGGTTTGTCTCCCTCGGCTGCCCGAAAAACCTCGTGGACTCCGAACGCATCCTGACTGAACTGCGCACCGAAGGTTATGACGTGGTGCCAAGCTATGACGACGCCGACATGGTTATCGTCAACACCTGCGGCTTTATCGACAGCGCCGTGCAGGAATCACTGGAAGCCATCGGTGAAGCGCTGAACGAAAACGGTAAGGTGATTGTTACCGGCTGCCTGGGTGCCAAAGTGGATCAGATCCGTGAAGTGCATCCGAAGGTGCTGGAAATCACTGGCCCTCACAGCTACGAGCAGGTTCTGGAGCATGTTCACCACTACGTGCCAAAACCTCAGCACAACCCGTTCCTGAGCCTTGTCCCGGAACAGGGCGTAAAGCTCACGCCGCGCCACTACGCTTATCTTAAAATTTCCGAAGGCTGTAACCATCGCTGCACCTTCTGCATTATCCCGTCGATGCGTGGCGATCTGGACAGCCGTCCCATCGGTGACGTCCTGGCTGAAGCAAAACGTCTGGTAGAAGCCGGCGTGAAAGAGCTGTTAGTCATCTCCCAGGATACTTCTGCCTACGGCGTGGACGTGAAGCACCGCACCGGTTTCTGGAACGGCGCACCGGTCAAAACCAGCATGGTTAGCCTGTGCGAGCAGCTCGCTAAGCTGGGCGTCTGGACTCGTCTGCACTACGTTTACCCGTACCCGCACGTTGACGATGTGATCCCGCTGATGGCGGAAGGCAAAATCCTGCCGTACCTGGACATCCCGCTACAGCACGCCAGTCCGCGCATTCTGAAGCTGATGAAGCGTCCTGGCTCTGCGGATCGCCAGCTGCAGCGCATCAAGCAGTGGCGTGAAATCTGCCCGGATTTGACCCTGCGTTCGACCTTTATTGTCGGCTTCCCGGGTGAAACCGAAGAAGACTTCGAGATGCTGCTCGACTTCCTCAAGGAAGCGCGTCTGGATCGCGTTGGCTGCTTCAAGTACAGCCCGGTTGACGGCGCAACAGCCAACGAGCTGCCGGACCAGGTGCCGGAAGAAGTGAAAGAAGAGCGCTGGAACCGCTTTATGCAGCTGCAGCAGAAGATCTCTGCCGAGCGCCTGCAGGAGAAAGTAGGCCGCGAGATTCTGGTGATGGTTGATGAAGTAGACGAAGAAGGCGCCATCGGCCGCAGCATGGCTGACGCGCCTGAAATCGACGGCGCGGTTTATCTGAACGGTGAAACGAAGCTGAAGCCAGGCGACGTGGTCCGGGTGAAGGTTGAGAATGCGGATGAGTACGATCTGTGGGGATCGGTGGTTTAATTTTTGCCCCTCACACTAACCCTCTCCCCACAAGGGAGAGGGAATAAAAAATCTCTCTATCCTTGTTTTCTCCCTCGCCCCCATGGGGTGAGGGGTGAGAACGCCTAAAACGTATAACTCATCCCCACCGTTAATTCTCGCAGGTTATTCTTATTCACCATTGGGCTGTCGCTGATAGTGCTCGGGTAGAAGCGCTGGGTGAACTGCGCCCAGGTATTCCACAGCGGCGTCCAGGCATAGTTCATTGCAAGCTGCGCATAAGGCACAATGCTGCTTTGCGGGCGCCATGCTGCCAGGCCCGTTTTTACCGACTCTTTCTCAGAGATGCCATAGTAGTAACGCGTATTTTGCGCATTAGAGAAATCCATTCCTGCTTCCGGAACCAGCGTGAAATCGCCCCATTGCGCCATTGCAATCCAGGCCGAATTAGCGGTCACGCCGTTGCTGACGCCCAGCGTGTCGCCCGCTAGCGTCGCGCTAAATGCCCCCACCGGCGTGGTGTACTGCATCGTCATTCCGCCCATCATTGTGCTGTTGCGGTTGCTCAGGCCTCGCAGCGCTGGCGTTTGCCCGGTATCCGCACGGTACAGGGTGTCGTAGTAATAGAGTTTCGCGCGCAGCAGCAGCGTATCGGTATTGATAAAGTTATAGCCGGCTTCTGTGCCGTCAAGATACCAGGTTTTACCGTCGTAGCCGACATAAGGCAGCGCCCACCGCAGCTGATGGCGAGTTTGATAAGGCGTTTGATAGAGCCCGCCCTGCGCACCCAGCGACCAGCTGGCCGCCGGGCAGGAGGTGGCAATCAGCAGCGGGCTTAGCAGAAGTGCCCCGGTTATCTTTCGCATGTCTCTACTCCAGGGCCACTAACGTACTGCCGCAGCTTAGCCTTTAATTTTGGGATCCAGCGCATCCCGTAGCCCATCACCCAGTAAGTTGAACGCCAGCACGGTCAGAAAGATGGCGAGACTCGGGAAAATAGCTACGTGCGGGGCGATGACCATATCTGCCCTGGCCTCGTTCAGCATGGCCCCCCACTCCGGCGTCGGAGGTTGGGCGCCAAGGCCGAGAAAAGAGAGGCTGGCGGCAGAAATAATCGAGGTACCAATTCGCATCGTAAAATAGACCACGATCGACGAAACGGTTCCCGGCAGGATATGTCGGAAGATAATAGTCGTATCCGGGGCACCAATGCTACGAGCAGACTCAATAAAAGTTTGCTGCTTCAGCACCAGAGTATTGCCGCGAACGAGGCGGGCAAAGGCCGGGATGCTGAAAATCGCTACCGCTATAATCACGTTAGTCATGCCGCTGCCCATCACCGCTACCACGGCAATGGCCAGCAGGATGCCGGGGAAGGCGAAGAGCACATCACAAATACGCATGATGATGCGGTCCCACCAGCCTTCGTAATAGCCCGCAAGCAGACCAAAGAAGGTGCCGATAAGCGCGCCGATAAGTACCGAAAAGACCCCGGCGGCGAGGGAAATTTGCGCCCCGACCAGCACACGGCTAAAAATATCGCGCCCCAGCGAGTCAACGCCGAACCAGTGCAGGGCCGACGGCCCCTCATTCAGCCTGTCGTAGTCGAAGTAGTTTTCGGCATCAAAAGGCGCTATCCACGGCGCTATCAGCGCAACCAGTATCAGCAAAAGCACAAACAGCCCGGCGGTCATCGCCACCGGCTGCTGGCGAAAGCGGCGTAAAAATTCACTCCACGGGGTACGAATTTGCCCGGCGCGAACCACCGGCATCGCGTTTACTATGGCCTGGCGTCGCCAGTTTAAAAGTCGCATCCTTATTTGTACCTGATGGCCGGGTTAATGGCGGCATACAGCAGATCCACCACTAAATTGATCACAATAAACTCCAGCGAAAACAGCAGCACTTCCGCCTGAATAACCGGGTAGTCGCGCATCTCCACCGAATCCACCAGCAGGCGCCCTAACCCCGGCCAGTTAAACACTTTCTCCACCACAATCGAGCCGCCAAGCAGGAAACCGAACTGCAGCCCCATCATAGTGATCACCGGGATCATCGCGTTGCGCAGGCCGTGTTTTACTACGATCAGCGTTTCGCTCACGCCTTTTGCCCGGGCGGTACGCATATAATCTTCGTGCAGCACATCCACAAACGACGCGCGGGTGAATCTCGCCATCACCGCCGCCACCGCGGCGCCAAGGGTGATAGACGGCAAAATATAGTGCTGCCAGCTGTCGGCTCCCACCGTGGGAAGCCAGCCCAATTCAACCGAGAAAACCTGCATCAGCAGCATCCCCAGCGCAAAAGCCGGGAATGAAATGCCCGAGACGGCAAGCGTCATGCTCAGGCGGTCCGGCCAGCGGTTACGCCAGACGGCGGCCACGATGCCGGTCGCCAGGCCAAACAGCGTGGCCCAGGCCATGCTGGTCAGCGTCAGCCATAGAGTAGGCATAAAGCGGCTGGCAATCTCTTCGGACACCGGGCGGCGAGACACCAGCGAAGTGCCAAAATCGCCCTGCACAACATGGGTGATGTAGTGCAGGAACTGCCGCCACAGCGGCTGATCCAGCCCCAGCTGCTTACGAACAAGTTCAATGACCGTCGCGTCGGCCTCTGGGCCGGCAATCAGCCGCGCCGGGTCACCGGGCAACATGTGCACGAACAGAAATACCAGCACCGCAACGATAAACAGTGTCGGGATCAGGCCCAAAAGGCGCTTGAGGAAATAGCTAAACATCGCGGCCCCTCACCCTCTCCCCAAAGGGAAGAGGGAACAGAGACGGATTTCGCTTTCGCCCTCTCCCTTGCAGGGAGAGGGCTGGGGTGAGGGTCATTATCACGCTACTTCAGATCCGCATTATCAAAGCTGAATCCGGTGTCCGGCATCACATAGAACCCGGTGAGATTTTTGCTGTGGGCTGAAACCAGCTTTTCCACTACCAGAGGCACCCACGGAGACTCTTTCCAGATGATCTCCTGCGCATCCTTATACAGCTTCGCTTTCTCTTCTGGTTTTGTGGTTTTCAGCGCATCAGCAAGATCTTTGTCCACCTGAGGATTGCTGTAGAACGCGGTATTGAACAAGGTTGGCGGCCAGTTCTGGGAGGCAAACAGCGGTGACAGAGACCAGTCGGCCTCGCCGGTTGAAGCCGACCAGCCGGTGTAGAACATCCTTACGCCGCTCTCTTTCTGCCCTTTAGCCTCCACTTCTGCCGCGCGCTGCCCGGCGTCCATCGCCGTCACTTTCACTTTGATGCCGACCTGTGCCAGCTGCTGTTGGGTGAACTGCAGAACTTTCTGCGCGGTGCTGTGGTTATGGGACGACCAGAGCGTGGTTTCAAAGCCGTTCGGGAAACCGGCTTCTTTCAGCAGCGCTTTAGCCTTGGCCGGATCGTAAGGCCAGGGTTTAAATTTTTCGGAATAGGCGATGGAAGGCGGCACCACCCCTTCCGCAGGCGTGGCATAACCGGAGAAGGCTACTTTCACCAGCGCCTGACGGTTGATCGCGTAGTTAATGGCTTCACGCACCTTCGGGTTATCAAACGGCTTTTGCGTCACGTTCATGCTGATATAGCGCTGCATGATAGACGGGGAAGCCACCAGCTCAAGCTTGCTGTTTTTCTCCAGCACGCCGGCCTGCTCGTAAGGAATCGGGAACGCAAACTGCGCTTCGCCGGTTTGCAGCATCGCCGCACGGGTGTTGTTATCGACTACCGGACGCCAGGTAATGCTGTCCAGCTTCGGCAGGCCCTGCTGCCAGTAACCGGCGAATTTCTTCACCTTCACAAAGTCGGTCTGATTCCAGGTGTCCAGCTGATACGGGCCGGTACCCACCGGATGGAAGCCGATATCTTTGCCGTACTTTTGCAGCGCCGCCGGAGAGATCATCGCCGTCGCCGGGTGAGCCAGGATATTGATAAACGCCGAGAACGGCTCTTTTAAGGTGATTTTTACCGTCGAAGGATCGACCGCTTCGGTTTTGGCGATCGTTTTATACAGGTTATAGCGCTTGAGGTGGTTATCCGGGTTGCTGGCGCGGTCAAGGTTAGCTTTTACCGCCTCGGCGTTGAAGTCGGTGCCGTCCTGGAACTTCACGCCAGAACGTAATTTGATGGTGTATACCAGACCGTCATCGGAGACCTTGTAGCTCTCCGCCAGCACGTTCTGCAGCTTCATGTCTTTATCGAGCCCGAATAAGCCCTGATAAAACGACTTCGCCACCGCCTGCGACAGCGTGTCGTTAGCATCGTACGGATCGAGCGTGGTGAAGTTTGAGGCTACCGCTACGACGACATCTTTAGCCGCGAGAGCGGGCGTGGCGATAACGGCGGAGACCAGTCCCGCCGCCAGCAGCCATTTTTGCGTTGTGTTAGCTGTCATTATTGTTTTCCTTTAGAGGCGATTTTCACTGCTGCCGATGGGATGGCGGGCGACAAAATGCCCGGGCCCCACCGCAACCAGCGGTGCTACGTGCGGTTCATCCCCCAGGCTGCGTGTGGCACTGGGGATCTCGTCAGACACTAATACGGGTTTGCGTCCCTTACGGGTTGGGTCAGCCACCGGCACCGCCGCCATGAGCTTGCGGGTATACGGGTGCTGGGGGTTTTCAAACACCGCGCGGCGCGGGCCAATTTCAACAATCTGGCCCAGGTACATCACCGCCACGCGATGGCTGATGCGCTCCACGACGGCCATGTCGTGGGAGATAAACAGGAAAGCGATGCCGAACTCGCGCTGCAGGTCGAGCAGCAGGTTAACTATCTGCGCCCGAATCGAAACGTCCAGCGCGGAGACGGACTCGTCGGCGATCACCACCTTCGGGTTCAGCGCCAGCGCGCGGGCGATACAGACCCTCTGACGCTGGCCACCGGAGAATTCATGCGGATACCGCCAGGCGTGTTCCGGCTGCAGCCCCACGCGCTCAAGCAGCCAGGCAACACGCTGCTGAGCCTCATCTTTTGGCATAGCATGGTGAACCAGCAGCGGCTCCATAATGGAGTACCCCACCGTCTGGCGCGGGTCCAGCGAGGCATACGGATCCTGGAAAATAAACTGAATATCTTTGCGTACATGCTGCAGGTCGCCGTTAGGCAAATTATCAATACGCTGACCGTTAAAGGTGATGGTGCCGCCCTGGGTTTCAACCAGCCGCAGCAGCGAGCGCCCGGTGGTCGATTTGCCGCAGCCGGACTCTCCCACCAGCGACAGAGTCTCGCCGGGCAGTAAATCAAAGCTCACCTTTTCCACGGCATGAACCTGGCGGGTCACGCGGTTGAATATTCCGCTGCGCAGCGGAAAGCGGGTCACCAGGTCGCGCACTTCCAGCACCGGCCTGGCCCCCTGAGGAATGGTATCCTGCTCGGTTTCCGGCTCCTGCTGGCCCTCTTTTCCCGGCACCATCAGCGGAAATTTACGCGGCAAATCGCTGCCGTTCATGGCCCCCAGACGCGGGACGGCGGCCAGTAAGGCACGAGTATAATCGTGCTGCGGATTCTGGAATATTTGCTCAACGGTGCCGGTCTCCACCGCTTCACCCCGGTACATCACCAGCACGCGATCGGCAATATCGGCTACCACGCCCATATCGTGGGTGATAAAAATCACCCCCATCTGCATTTCATCCTGCAGCACCTGAATAAGCTGCAGAATTTGTGCCTGAATAGTCACGTCGAGAGCGGTTGTCGGCTCATCGGCAATCAGCACCGCCGGGCGGCAGGAGAGCGCCATGGCTATCATCACTCGCTGGCGCATACCGCCGGAAAGCTGGTGTGGGTAGCGGTTCAGGATGGCCTGAGCTTCGGGAATGCGAACGCGCTCAAGCATACGCCTTGCTTCAGCCAGCGCCGCGCGCCCGTCAAGCTTTTGATGTAAACGAATGGATTCGGCAATCTGCTCGCCGACGGTGAACACCGGATTTAGCGAGGTCATCGGCTCCTGGAAAATCATCGCTACATCCGCGCCGCGAACGCGACGCATCTGCGCGCTGCTTAGCTCGGGGAGGTTGATCACTTCGCCGTTGCGGCGTCGCAGCAGCAGCTTCTCGCACTCAGCCTGGCCGCCACCCTGCTCCAGCAGGCGCATCAGCGCCATCGCCGTCACCGACTTTCCGGAACCCGACTCGCCAACAATCGCCAGCGTTTCGCCGCGGTTAAGGGTCAGCGACAGGTGACGCACAGCCTCGGTGACCTGCTGCTGCTGGCGAAAACGAATATTGAGATCGCTAACGGCGAGCACCTGCTCGTCCGGCAGCTCATGACTGTGCGGCATTAACTCTCCTGGTCACGATAAATTCCTACATTAGGGGCATCGCCCACAAAACCAAAGCCGCGGTACATCCCTTCGCTGTTAAACGGCAGCGCGACGTTACCCTGATTGTCGATGGCAATCATGCCGCCGCTGCCGCCCAGGGCGGGCAGTTTTTCCATCACCACACGTTCGGCAGCCTGCTGCAGGCTTAGCCCGGCATACTCCATCAGGGCAGCAATATCATAGGCCGCAAGCGTGCGTATAAAGACTTCTCCGGTGCCGGTGCAGGAGACCGCCACGTTGGCGTTATTGGCGTAGCAGCCCGCACCAACCAGCGGCGAATCGCCCACCCGGCCCGGCAGTTTATTGGTCATCCCGCCGGTGGAGGTCGCCGCGGCGAGGTTACCGCGTTTATCCAGCGCCACTGCGCCTACCGTGCCAAACTTCGTATCGGCATCTATCGGCTCTGCTCCGTCATGATCCAGCAGCGTTTGCTGGCTTTCACGGGCGCGAAGCAGCTGCTGGTAGCGCTCCTCGGTCGAAAAAAGCGTTTCCGCTACCGGCTCAAGGCCTTGCTGCACGGCAAAACGTTCCGCCCCTTCGCCAATCATCAGCACGTGCGGGCTGTTTTCCAGCACCAGCCTGGCCGCAAGAATCGGGTTACGAATATGGCTGACGCCCGCCACGGCCCCGGCATCCAGGCTGTTGCCGTCCATCACGCAGGCATCAAGCTCATGTCTGCCCTCGCTGGTGAAAACCGACCCGATCCCCGCGTTGAAAAGCGGACACTCTTCCAGCAGGCGTACCGCCTCGGTTACGGCGTCCAGCGCGCTGCCGCCTTGCTCGAGGATCTGCTGCCCGGCTTCCACTATTGCGGATAGCGCGCGGATAAACTGCTGCTCTTTTTCCGGCGTCAGCTGCGCGCGGGTCAGGGCTCCGGCCCCGCCATGGATAGCGATAACGGCTTTGGTCATTCGGCATTGCCTGTAGAAAGTGGCATCTGACAACGTTTTTTCTATAAATATCAGAATCGTTGCCAAACATTGATACGATTTTTGAATATAGAAAGACGTAAAAGTGTTGTAAAGAAAATTGACTTTGCCCGGCGAGGCGCAGGCAGCCCCGGTGGCAGCAGACAAGGGCGACTTTTGAAACTAAAGTCGCCCTTTTTCAGGTAATAACAAAATCTTAGAACTTCGCGCTGATCCCCACGTTATAGCTGGTCTGGTTACCGTCGCTTAAACCGGCCGTTTGTGACACCGCCGCAAAAGCAGAGACGGTATCAGAGAGCGGCATATCGGCCCCGACGGCAATATCTGCCCAGTTTTTATCCACCGCTTCGCCGCTGCGGCTGAAGGTCAGCGCCGTGGATTTTAAGCCGCCGTTCGCACGGTAGTTGTCATCCCCAAATTGATGACGGTAGCTTGCCTGCGCCCAAGGATTAATGGCCCCCAGCTTAGTGTCCACTCGCCAGCCCGCGCTGCCGATTTGTGAATGACCGTTCTGGTCGCCAAAACGCATGGCGGTGCTGCTGCTCCCCTTTTCACCGTAGCCATTTACGTGGCTGTAGTCCCAGGCGTATTGCAACATCGGCCCCGTGGTCAGCCAGTTCGTGACGGGAATATCGTAGCCAGCCGTTAATCTCGCACCATAGAGCCTGCCATCGGTATCACCTTTTTCGGTGCGGGTTAGCTGCCCCAGCGTGATATCGCGCTGAATATTGGTGAAATCCGCAGAGAGATAATGCACGTCGCCGTTCAGCCAGGCCTGCCCTGCCCTGAGCTGACCAAAGAGCGCGGCCTGAAAACCTCGTGTGTCGAAGCGATAGTTATCCTCCGGGCGCTGGTTGTCCAGCGAACCGGCTATCAATCCCCCCAGTACCACGTTTTCATTCAGCTGGTAGTCGAGCCCGACGGTCAGGTTATTGGTGTTCCCTTTGCCGTCCCCGGTGTCACTCTTTCCGCTGTAACGCTGATAACCGCCGCTGTAGCCGCCGAACACGCCCAGTGTACCTGCCGCGTTATCGCCATGCCGCAGCTGCTGATAGCGGCTGTCGAGGGTTGCCCGGCTGCCGCGCACCATCGCCTGGGTCCCCTGGTTAAGACGTGTCACCTGCGCCGGCGCGGCGATAATCGACTCAATATATTGGGCAATAATGCTGTGTACCTGCGGGCCGGGGTGGAAGTGGTCGGCAAATAAATAATCCTGAGCAGCATTAAATCCTGGCGTTGAGCTTGTGCAGTCGGTGGCCGCAACGCCAGGTGGACAGGCCATCCCGGCGGTGTTGGTCAGGCCGAATGCCTGAGGGTTGGCAAGGATCTCCTGGAAGACGCCGTTGATATCCGCCCGCGCAATATTGCCTCCATGCTGCAGCAAAGCCCGATCCTCGGCGCTATTGTAAAACGTGGTGAGCAGAGAAGCCTGCTGCACGGCCTCGTCGTAGGCGGCGATGAGCTGAGCGGCGACGCCCTGCTGAATAAGCGGGTTAGCGCTGACGACGTAAGCCGCCGCCTGCAACGCCTGATGAATCGCCTGCTGGCGGCTCGCGAGGTCAGGGGTTTGCGCCGCATCAAGAGAGGCATAGGCGGCCTGGATGGCCGGCGTTGCCGCCGCGCCCAGCCCCGCGCTAAGCACCAGCTCCATCAGCGTTGGTGTTGCCCCGATATTCGGGACATTCGGCACCACCACCAGCCCGGCTCCGGCATCAAGTAAAGCGCCAACCTGAGCCGCAGCGTTGGCCGCGCTGTTGGCGGCAATTCCCTGCGCAAGCGCAGGCTGCGTGGCGGCCGCGGCAAGGTCGTTTCCGCCTATCCAGTGAATGTATAAACCGTTGCCGTCTGCACGTCCGCCGGTCTGGCTCAGGTAGCGCTGCACCTGGTTTTGGGTATTATCTGCCGGGTTCAGCGCTGGCACCGCGGTGCCCCCACCTGCGGCATAGTTGCTGCCGCCCTCGCGGGATGGCGTTAACGTCAGGCCATAGCGCCCGGCAAGCTGTTCGTCGTAGAGCTTGTTCTGGCTGCTGTTCCAGGTCCAGCGCCCGTTGTTGCCGGTATCGCTGAGACTGTCGCCAAATACGGTGAGTGAATCAAAGGCAAAGGTGGATGAAGTGAAGCCCACAGCGATAGCCAGCATACTGAATGGAAATACTTTTGGTTTTCTTATCATCAGTTCTTCCTTGCAGAGGTTTTGTAGTAGCCACCATGACTATAGCCAATGGCTGTTTACGCGCAGACCGAGCGTAAAGAAGAAACGTGACAACGTGATGTAACGCATATCTGGCCGCTGGCCGGCGTTTTTTTGCTGATCCCGGACATGCCGCCTGGCGGCGTTTTCTGCCATACTAAGCCCTTATTTTGTCCCTGCTCCAGGAGCCACGAATGGAATTTACCGCCGGGCTGATCCCGCTTGAAACCGCGCTTGAACAGATGCTGTCCCGTATTCACCCGTTGTCCGAAACGGAAACCCTGCCGCTGCTGCAGGCTACGGGCCGCATCACCGCCGCCCCCGTTTTCTCTCCGCTTGATGTCCCGGGTTTCGACAATTCAGCGATGGACGGGTATGCGGTGCGGCTGGCAGATATCAAAGCCGGCGGCGCGCTGCCTGTTGCGGGTAAAGCCTTTGCCGGGCAGCCGTTCAGCGATGAATGGCCTGCGGGCACCTGCGTACGCATCATGACCGGCGCGCCGATTCCTGCCGGGGCAGAAGCCGTAGTGATGCAGGAAGAGACAGAAGTGACCGAAAGCGGCGTGCGTTTTAACGCCGTCGTGAAGAATGGCCAAAATATTCGCCGCCGTGGCGAGGATATCCGCCAGGGCGCCAGCGTGCTGGCAGCAGGCCTGAAGCTGACCGCAGCTGAACTGCCGCTGATTGCCTCCCTCGGCATCCCGGAGGTTAAGGTCCATCGCAAAGTGCGTGCGGCGGTGTTTTCTACCGGAGACGAACTCCAGCTCCCAGGCCAGCCGCTGGCCGAAGGCCAGATTTACGATACCAACCGCCTGGCGGTACACATCATGCTGGAGCAGCTGGGCTGCGAAGTCATTGACCTCGGCATTGTTCGTGACGATCAGGATGCGCTTCGCGCGGTGTTTAAAGAGGCGGACAGCCGGGCAGACGTCGTCATCAGCAGCGGCGGCGTTTCAGTGGGCGAAGCTGATTACACCAAACAAATTCTCGAAGAGCTGGGCGAAGTGGGCTTCTGGAAGCTGGCGATTAAGCCGGGCAAACCTTTTGCTTTTGGACGCCTCAAAAACAGCTGGTTCTGCGGCCTGCCGGGTAACCCGGTTTCAGCTGCGCTGACCTTCTACCAGTTGGTGCAGCCGCTGCTGGCAAAACTGAGCGGCCAGCTGAGCAGCCCTCTTCCTCCGCGAATGCGCGTGCGCACCGTCGGCAAACTGAAGAAATCACCGGGCCGCCTCGACTTCCAGCGCGGCATTCTGCGTCGCAATGAGCAGGGTGAGCTTGAGGTGCTGAGCACCGGGCACCAGGGCTCGCATATTTTCAGCTCCTTTAGCCAGGCCAACTGCTTTGTGGTGCTGGAGCGAGAGCGCGGCAATGTTGAAGCCGGAGAATGGGTTGAGGTCGAACCGTTTAACCCGCTGCTCGGAGGCTGAGATGGTTGAGCTGAGCGATGAAGAAATGCTGCGCTATAACCGCCAGATTGTGCTGCGCGGCTTTGACTTTGATGGCCAGGAGAAGCTGAAAGCCTCGCGGGTTCTCATCGTCGGGCTTGGCGGGCTGGGCTGCGCTGCGGCACAGTATCTGGCGGCGGCAGGCGTGGGGCATCTTACCCTGCTCGATTTCGATACCGTTTCGCTCTCCAACCTTCAGCGACAAACGCTGCACAGCGATGCGACCATCGGTAAACCTAAGGTAGATTCCGCGCGAGATTCACTGGCGGCGATCAATCCACACATCCAGCTTGAGGCGGTGAATGCGCTGCTTGACGAACCGCAGCTTGATGAGCTGGTCGCCAGGCATGATGTCGTGCTGGACTGCACGGATAACGTGACCATCCGCAATCAGCTAAATCGCTGCTGCCATCAGCATAAAACGCCGCTGGTTTCCGGGGCAGCAATCCGCATGGAGGGCCAGATTAGCGTATTCACGTACCAGGAAAATGAGCCCTGCTACCGCTGTCTGAGCCGCCTGTTTGGGGAAAGCACGCTGAGCTGCGTGGAGGCGGGCGTGATGGCTCCCCTGGTCGGGATCGTTGGCTCGCTGGAAGCCATGGAGGCCATTAAGCTGCTGGCAAACTACGGCACGCCGGCCCGCGGTAAAATCGTGCTTTACGATGCGATGACCTGCCAGTTCAGAGAGATGAAGCTGGCGCGTCACCCGCAGTGTGAAGTTTGTGGCTAGTATGAAAAACGGGGATATTGCTATCCCCGTTATTTTTTAAACGGCCAGATCGGTGAGCATTACTTTGGCGATTTCGAAGTAAATCAGCAAACCCGTTCCGTCGATCAGGGTGGTAATAAACGGTGCGGAGACAACGGCCGGATCGATGTTCACCTTACGCAGCAGCATCGGAATAATCGATGAAACAATCGCGCTCCAGACGGTAATCGCGATAAGCGTCAGGCTCACCACCATCATCACTTCCATGCCTACGCCCAGCATCCACGCCCGGATAAACCCGGCAGTACCAATCGTTAAGGCAATCAGCACCGAGGCCGAAATTTCCTTACGCAGGATAGCGCCCAAATCCTTTAACCCCACTTCGCCCAGCGCCATCGCCCTGACGAGGGTCGAGGTGATCTGCGTGCCGGTGTTGCCGCCGGTGCCAATCAGCAAAGGGATAAAGAATGCCAGCGCAATCGCCGCTTCCAGCTGATCCTCAAACGATTTGATGACCGAGCTGGTGTAGGCCTCGGCAACGAACAGCAGAAGCAGCCAGACCGATCTTTTGCGCCACAGCGTAAAGACGCTGCTTTGCAGGTAAGGCGTTTCCAGCGGCGAAGAGGCGCCCTGAAGCTGGCTATCCAGCGTGTTTTCGTCCTCAAGCAGCTGAGCAATTTCCAGTGGACCCAGCACGCCTTTCAGCTTGCCGTAGCTCAGCACGGGAATGTAGTTAGAAGCCGACTTTTTGATCTCCACGCAGGCTTCATGACGCGTTTTTTCCGGCGTTAATGAGAAACCAACGGATCTCATCAGGTCACTCAGCAGCGCCTCTTTGTCCGCCTGCAGCAGCGATTTTACCGGCACGAGGCCAAACAGATGATCATCATCGTCCACCACAAAGATCTGCGACGGGATCTGCTCGTTTTTAATGCCCGAGCAGAACAGCGCCTGCGCTTCCGCCACCGAAGTTCCGGGCGGTAGAGCGATGTAGTCCTGGCTCAGATAAGCCAGCACGGTATTTTGTGACTCAGAGGATGGCAGTTTGACGGACACGGCCAAAGAAGCGCGAGAGTGCGCTGAGGTATTAGTTGAAAAGGTCATGATTTTTCCCCGGTTACTGTTTTAAAAATAAACAGTCCTCATCCTGGGGCGAAGCAAGATATGAGAGTGCTGACGCTATCTCCATGTCTCGGTTTTAGCACTGTACAACGTATCCCCAAAAGCGGGGGAAGTTACCTGGGGTTATACCTTCGCTCGATATAACCTGTCCTAATCTTGGGCGTCTCTCGACGTCGTCAGATCAGCAACCTATGTTTGTACAGGAGCCTCGCCTAACGAGATACTGCAAGTCTTCCGCGGCCTATAGTAGGGAGTTAAGCTGCGGGCGCAAGGCAAAAGGCTTGTGTTGTTTAGGGTTTATTTATGCTTCTTTTCCGCTCAGTCGTAGAGTTTATCGCTGGTTAACGCCGCACCGCCTTTACCTGTCCCCAATCTTCGTACCGATTCACGCACCCTGATCTTACCGGCTAAAAGAGTATTCACCACCGAGGCTTCCGGCCTCATCAGGCGCTGCTGGAGCAGCTGGACCGCCTCCTCCCCCAGCTCATCCCTGGGAACATGAACCGAGGTTAAAGGGACGTCATGGATTTCGGCCAGGTTAAAACCGTCGATGCTCATCACCGACATATCCTGAGGCACGCGCAGTCCGGCCTTTTGCAGGGCGCTCACCGCGCCAGAGGCCATAAAGTCGCCGCCAACCAGCAGCGCGCTCGGCCAGGCTGGCCGGGGCGTAGTCGCCAGATAGTCGCTGATTAACGCCTCACTCTCTTTTGCGCCAAAGCTGCTGGCAACCAGCAGATGGCGAGTCTCATCGAACGACAGATTACGGCAGTCCCACGCATCACGAATCCCGGCCAGGCGCTGCTCCATGGTGTAGCGACGCAGGCACATCAGCGTCAACACGCCTTTATGCCCCATGTCGAACAGATAGTTTGCGGCGAAGCGGCCTATCATCAGGTGATCCGGCGCCACCCCGGAGAGGCGCATTTTGCGATCCTGGCAGTTGATCAACACGCAGGGTTTGCCCAGGTCGGCCGCTAAATCATGAATATGGGTATCATCTATCCCCAACAGCATGGCCGCTTCGGTTTCTGGCTCGTTCATCTTGCTGAGAAACAGCCCGGCATCACTGTCATTCTCTTCCAGCGCGCAAAAACGCAGCCTGGCATCGTGAGGCTCAAGGGCTTTCCCAATACCCTGCATCACCCGGTAGTAAAAGACATCCAGCCGCTCATCAAACGCCCGACGGGGAGCAAAAACCACCAGGCTGTTCACCAGCAGCCTTCCTGCCGCAATCCCCTGCAGTACGCCCTTTTCCCTGGCGCAGGCAAGCACCTGCTGGCGGGCAAGTTCACTGGTATTCCCCTTGCCCGCCAGCACGCGGGAAACCGTGCTGATCGACAGCCCTGTCTGCGTGGAAATTTCGGCAATTTTTAGTGTTTTACTCATTTTGTGATCGACGCCCGTTTGTGAAATGAAAAAATTTTCATGGCCATGAATAAGCCATGGTGCCGGAAGCACAGCGCCGTTTCTTCGTGTCAGATCAGATTATGAAAATTTTTGCAAAAATTGCGCTATTGGTTGGCTGATAACTCAATTAGGCTCCGTTTAGTTGAGCAAAAACATTTCAATCAAAAAGATTGGCTTATATTAACTTCATAAAAATCAAATAAATAAAATAAATTCATTGCCCCGGAGAGTGGCATACCAATTCGACTAATTACCCTACAAGGTGGAGTGAACTATGAGTCAAGGAATCGATAAACCGGTCGCAATCGTTAGCGCAGGACGCATTTTCCGGCATTTACGCTGGTGGGTTCTGGTTCTGTTCCTGCTTGGCGTGACCGTCAACTACATCACCCGTAACGCACTGGGGATCCTGGCGCCGGAGCTGAAAACCTCTCTCGGCATTACCACCGAACAATACTCCTGGATAGTGGGCGCTTTCCAGCTGGCCTATACCCTGTTTCAGCCGCTGTGCGGCTGGCTAATAGACGTTATTGGACTGAAAGTCGGCTTTCTAATCTGCGCCAGCATCTGGGCGGTAATGTGCATGCTGCATGCCGGAGCCGGAAGCTGGCTACAGCTGGCCATTTTGCGCTTTATGATGGGCGGCGCGGAGGCCGCTGCTACGCCCGCCAATGCCAAAACGCTCGGTGAATGGTTCCCGAAAAAAGAGCGCCCGATAGCCGCAGGCTGGGCCGGAGTTGGTTTTTCCATCGGCGCGATGCTGGCCCCGCCAATTATCTACTTCGCCCACAGCTTTTTTGGCTGGCAGGGAGCCTTTATGTTCAGCGGCGCGTTGGCGCTGGTGTGGGTCGTTTTATGGTGGCTGTTTTACCATAACCCTGAGCAACACCCGAACCTGAGCAAAGAAGAGCTGGCGTTCATCAAGCAGGATAACGAGCCGCCTGCCGTGAAACTGCCGTTCTTCACCGCCCTGAAAACCGTCTCCAAAAACAAACGCTTCTACGGCATCGCCATCCCGGCCTTTATGGCAGAACCCGCCTGGGCCGTGCTTAGCTTCTGGGTTCCGCTCTATCTGGCCAATGAGCGTGGCATGGATCTGAAACAGATAGCCATGTTTGCCTGGCTCCCTTTCCTGGCCGCCGATATCGGCAGTATTGCCAGCGGCTATCTGACCAAAGTTTATGTCCGCCTGTTCGGCTGCTCGCGCACCAACTCGGTGGTTGCCAGCTCGGTCACCGGCGCTTTTCTGATGCTTTCTCTGGCGCTGGTCGCCGTGACCCGGGATCCGTGGCTGGCCATTGTGCTTATCTCCATCGGCGGCTTCGGGCACCAGATTATCTCCTGCATGCTCAGCGCGCTGGTGGTGGACTCGTTTGACAAAGGGCAGATGGCTACCGTCAACGGCATGCGCGGTTCGTCGGCCTGGATTGCCAGCTTTATCTTCTCCCTGATTATCGGCGTCACCGCCGACAAGATTGGCTTCAACCCGCTGTTTGTCGCCATGGGCTTCTTTGACCTGATCGGTGCGGTGTTCCTGGTGGCGTTTATCGCCGAACGCCGTGAAAAACGTCCCTGAAATGGATAATTGCTAATGAAAACCCTCAAAAACTGGACGCTCGTAAAACAGGATCACAGCCAGCTGATTTTGACCCTCGACGGGAAACATTCGCTGCATCTGTATGTTCTCGAGGAGAAGCTGTTTCGCGTGTTGATTAAACGTCAGCAAGGGCTGGCGCTCGACCGCACCTGGAGTATCGCTCCGCAGCAGGATGTGGCCTGGGAAGGCCGCGAACGTGAGAGCCTCGCCGGGTTTACCCTGCCAGGCTTCACGCTGGAACAGCGGTCTGATCTCCTCATCGTCAGCACCAACAGTCTGCGCGTTATTGTTCATCAGCCGCTTTATCTGGAGTGGGAATACAAAACGGAACAGGACGAATGGAAACCCCTCGCCTGCGATCGCCCCACCAGCGCCTACCAGCTTAACGCCCACGGCGATGGCGTGGCCCACTATCAGCGTCGTTTTGCCGGCGAGCGCTTTTATGGGCTGGGTGAAAAAGCCGGGCCGCTGAACCGAACCGGCAGGCGCTATGAGATGCGTAATCTGGATGCGATGGGCTACAACGCGGAGTCCACCGACCCGCTTTACAAACATATCCCCTTCACCATTACGCGCCGCGACGACGTCAGCTTTGGCATGTTCTATGACAACCTGAGCAGCTGCTGGCTGGATCTGGGAAACGAGATAGACAACTACCACCTGCCCTACCGCCGCTGGCAGGCGGAAGCCGGAGACCTTGACTACTACCTGCTTCTCGGCCCTCGCGTGCTGGACGTTACCAAAGCGTTCGTGCGCCTGACCGGGAAAACCTTTTTTGGTCCAAAATGGAGCCTGGGCTACAGCGGGTCAACGATGCATTACACCGACGCGCCAGACGCCCAGCATCAGCTAATGAATTTTATTCGTCTGAGCCAGCAGCACGCGATTCCGTGCGACTCTTTCCAGCTTTCATCGGGCTATACCTCAATCAACAATAAGCGCTACGTATTTAACTGGAACCATGAAAAGGTGCCGCAGCCGAAGGCGATGAGCCAGGCGTTCACGGAAGCAGGGATCCGCCTTGCGGCCAACATTAAGCCTTGCCTGCTGCAGGATCATCCGCGCTACGAAGAGGTCGCCGCCGGTGGACTATTTATTCAAGATTCAGAATCAGATGCGCCAGAGCGCTCCAGCTTCTGGGACGATGAGGGTTCACACCTGGACTTCACCAACCCGGCTACGGTGAAATGGTGGCAGACTGGCGTCACCACGCAGCTGCTGGAGATGGGCATCGGCTCTACGTGGAACGACAACAACGAATACGAAGTGTGGGACGGCGAAGCACGCTGCCACGGTTTCGGCAATCCAATAGCCATCAAGCACATTCGCCCGGTGATGCCGCTGCTGATGATGCGCGCCTCGATGGAGGCTCAGCAGAAATTTGCCCCTGAAAAGCGCCCGTATCTGATTTCCCGCTCCGGCTGCGCCGGGATGCAGCGCTACGTTCAGACCTGGAGCGGCGACAACCGCACCAGCTGGAATACGCTGCGCTACAACACGCGGATGGGAGTGGGTATGAGCCTGTCCGGGCTTTATAACGTCGGGCATGACGTGGGCGGTTTTTCAGGCGATAAACCGGACGCCGAGCTTTTCGTTCGCTGGGTTCAGAACGGCGTGATGCACCCACGCTTTACGATCCACTCCTGGAATGATGACCACACGGTCAACGAACCGTGGATGTATCCGGCTGTCACCCCCACCATCCGCAGCGCAATCGAGCTGCGTTATCGTCTGCTGCCTTATTTCTACACGCTGCTGTGGCAGGCACATGCGGATGACGAACCTATGCTGCGCCCAACGTTCCTCGACCACGAACACGATGAGAAGACGTTTGATGAGTGCGATGAGTTTCTGCTGGGCCGCGATCTCCTTGTCGCAAGCGTGGTGGAGCCGGGAGCGCGCGAGCGCACTTTATGGCTGCCGGCCAATGAGCACGGCTGGTACGACTATTATACCGGCGAGTGGTTTAGCGGCGGCCAGACAGTTACCCTGCCCGCACCGCTCGAACGCTTGCCTTTGCTGGTACGTGCCGGAGCAGCGCTTCCCCACAGCGAACGCATCAGCTACGTTTCCCCGCAGGACGATACCGTTCGGGAGCTGAAGGTTTACCCGCTGCAGGGTGCTGGCGTTTCCCACGGAATGTTGTTTGAGGATGACGGAGAATCCTGGGGCTATAAAGAAGGTGATGCGCTCTGGCTTAGCTGGGAAATAACCTGCTCGGCAGATGCCATTAACGTGGCCTTCAGCCGCAAAGGTGATTATCAGCCCGCGTGGCGCAAGATTAAGCTGTCTTTGCCTGATGGAGAAAGGCGTCGCCTGCTGGTGAACGGCGTGGAATGTGAGGTGTGGGGGCTGTAATTGCCCCTCATCCCAAAGGGAAAATGTCCCCTCTCCCTTTTGGGAGAGGGTTAGGATGAGGGTAAAATTACCCGTCGATCCCTTTGCTGCGCAGGTAATCTTCGTAGCCGCCGGTGAAGTCAATCACGCGCTGTGGCGTGATTTCCAGCACTCGGGTTGCCAGCGAGCTAACAAACTCACGGTCGTGGGAAACAAAGATCAGCGTCCCCTGGTACATCTCCAGCGCCATGTTCAGCGACTCGATAGATTCCATATCCAGGTGGTTCGTCGGTTCGTCCATGATCAGGATGTTCGGTTTTTCCATCATCAGCTTGCCGAACAGCATACGGCCCTTCTCACCCCCGGACAGCACCTTAGCCGGCTTCTTGATGTCGTCCTGGCTGAACAGCAGACGGCCAAGGATGCTGCGCACCGCCTGCTCGTCGTCGCCTTCCTGCTTCCACTGGCTCATCCAGTCGAAGACGGTGAGATCGTTTTCGAACTCGTATTCGTGGTCCTGCGCATAGTAGCCAATCTGAGCATTCTCAGACCATTTTGCGCTGCCGCTATCCGGAGCCAGTTCGCCGACCAGGGTTTTCAGCAGAGTGGATTTACCCACGCCGTTGGCGCCCAGAATGGCAATCTTCTCGCCCACTTCCAGCAGCAGGTTGAAGTTTTTAAACAGCGGGCCGTTCTCAAACCCTTTGGTCAGCGCTTCAACTTCAAGCGCGTTTCGGAACAGTTTTTTATCCTGCTCGAAGCGGATGAACGGGTTCTGACGGCTGGAGGCCTTCACTTCGTCCAGCTTGATTTTATCAATCTGACGGGCACGAGAGGTCGCCTGACGAGATTTAGAGGCGTTGGCGCTAAAGCGGCTAACGAAGGATTGCAGATCGGCAATCTGCGCTTTCTTCTTCGCGTTATCGGCCAGCAGACGCTCACGAGCCTGGGTCGCCGCCGTCATGTATTCGTCGTAGTTGCCCGGATAAACGCGCAGTTCGCCGTAGTCCAGGTCAGCCATATGGGTGCAGACCATGTTCAGGAAGTGACGGTCGTGCGAGATGATGATCATGGTGCTGTCACGTTCGTTCAGCGTCTGCTCCAGCCAGCGGATGGTGTCGATGTCCAGGTTGTTCGTTGGCTCATCGAGCAGCAGGATGTCCGGGTTAGAGAACAGCGCCTGCGCCAGCAGCACACGTAGTTTCCAGCCTGGAGCCACTTCGCTCATCGGGCCGTAATGCTGCTCCAGCGGAATACCTACGCCGAGCAGCAGTTCGCCTGCACGCGCTTCCGCGGTGTAGCCGTCCATCTCGCCGTATTTCACTTCGAGGTCGGCAACTTGTAACCGTCTTCTTCGCTCATCTCCGGCAGGGCATAAATGCGGTCGCGTTCCTGCTTCACTTCCCACAGCTCGCCGTGGCCCATGATAACGGTGTCGAGCACGGTGAATTTTTCGAAGGCGAACTGATCCTGACGCAGCTTACCGATGCGCTCGTTCGGGTCGAGAGAAACGTTGCCCAGCGTCGGCTCTAAGTCCCCGCCGAGAATTTTCATGAACGTGGATTTGCCACTTCCGTTAGCGCCAATCAGGCCATAACGGTTGCCGCCGCCAAATTTGACGGAGATATTTTCGAACAGCGGTTTGCTGCCAAACTGCATGGTAACGTTGCTGGATACAAGCACTGGTATGTCCTGGAGAAATAAGTTGTCGAGATTTTGGAATGTGATTTCGGCCACATTATGCCATAACTACTGATAAAGGGTCGCCCCGCATCTTCACCGTTCAAGAGTTAATCAGTGTGAAAAAATTGTGATTTCATCCACATCTGATTTCCCAGATGAATGTAATGCACATATAATGCGCGGCTAAATCATCCATGAACACTCACTAGCTGGCCCGTCTGGCATAACAATTCGCACAACATGAATATGAAATTACGCTCGCTCTTACTGGCTTTTGTGGCTGTCGCGTCTTTCTCTGCTTCCGCCGTGACTTATCCGTTACCGACTAACGGCAGCCGCCTGGTTGGTGAAAACCAGGTTATCACTATTCCGGAAGGCAGCACCGCGCCGCTGGAAGAGTATGCTTCTCAGTACCAGATGGGACTGTCTAACATGCTGGAAGCTAACCCGGGGATTGACCCGTACCTGCCAAAAGCCGGGACCATCCTGAACATCCCTCAGCAGCTGATCCTGCCGGACACCGTGCATGAAGGGATTGTGATTAACAGCGCCGAAATGCGCCTCTACTACTACCCGAAAGGCACTAATACCGTGATCGTGCTGCCCATCGGCATCGGCCAGCTGGGGAAAGATACCCCGATCAACTGGACCACCAAGGTAGAGCGTAAGAAGGCGGGCCCAACCTGGACCCCAACCGCGAAAATGCACGCTGAATACGTCGCTGCCGGTACGCCGCTGCCGGCCGTTGTGCCAGCGGGCCCGGATAACCCGATGGGCCTGTACGCCCTGTACATCGGTAATCTGTATGCGATTCACGGTACTAACGCTAACTTCGGTATCGGCCTGCGCGTAAGCCATGGCTGCGTTCGTCTGCGTAACGAAGACATCAAGTTCCTGTTCGACAACGTGCCGGTTGGCACCCGCGTTCAGTTTATTGATGAGCCGGTAAAAGCAACGACCGAGCCAGACGGCAGCCGCTACATCGAAGTTCACAACCCGCTTTCCACGACCGAAGCGCAGTTTAACTCCGGTGAAATCGTGCCAATTAAGCTGACCAGCAGCGTACAGCAGGTGACAGCGCAGTCCGACGTTGACACTACCGTTGTCGACCAGGCGATTCAGAACCGCTCCGGGATGCCGGTTCGTCTGAACTAAGCAGCAGTCCATTGAATGAAAGCGGCCTCCGGGCCGCTTTTTTTTTGCCGTCATTAAGCCAGGAAACCTTCACGCAGGGAATGTTTGTTATGCTCATAATTCATGTTGTGACGGATAGCACAATATCGAGTTTAATTGTATGATGAATGCGTTTCTTAAAGGGTAACCACCATGCGTAACTCGTTCTCGATAATCTGGCAGTACCTTCGCGCTTTTGTCTTAATTTACCTGTGCTTATATGCTGGTATTTTTGTCGCATCCTTACTGCCTATCGTCATCCCAGGCAGCATTATCGGTATGCTGATTTTGTTTGTACTGCTGTCGCTGCAGATCCTGCCGGCGAAGTGGGTAAAACCCAGCTGTCATCTGCTGATTCGCTATATGGCTCTGCTGTTCGTCCCCATTGGCGTTGGCGTTATGCAGTATTACGACGTGCTGAAAGCCCAGTTTGGCCCGGTAGTCATCTCCTGTTTAATCAGTACGCTGGTGGTGCTTGTCATCGTGAGCTGGAGTTCGCACCTGGTGCACGGCGAAAGAAAAGTGATTGGTGAAGGCGAGGCAGGGAAAAAATGATGCATTTTATATGGTGGTCTTTACCGTTAACGCTGGTGGTGTTCTTCGCCGCCCGCAGACTGGCGGCCTGGCTGAAATCGCCGCTGCTAAACCCGCTGCTGGTCTGTATGGTGGTGATTATTCCGTTGTTGCTGGTGACCGGCATTCCTTACGATCACTATTTTAAAGGCAGCGAAGTGCTTAACGACCTTCTGCAGCCTGCCGTTGTGGCGCTGGCTTTCCCTCTGTATGAGCAAATCCATCAGATTCGCGCCCGCTGGAAGTCCATTATCACCATCTGCTTTATTGGCAGCATGGTGGCGATGTCTACCGGGACCTCTATTGCATTATTGATGGGCGCTTCACCGGAGATCGCCGCCTCGGTACTGCCTAAATCCGTGACTACCCCGATTGCGATGGCGGTTGGCGGCGGTATCGGCGGTATTCCGGCCATCAGCGCAGTCTGCGTCATCTTTGTCGGCATTCTGGGGGCGGTCTTCGGCCACACGCTGCTGAACCTGATGCGCATAAGCACCAAGGCTTCACGCGGGCTGGCAATGGGCACCGCTTCTCACGCGCTGGGCACGGCACGCTGCGCTGAGCTTGACTTCCAGGAAGGCGCTTTTAGCTCACTGGCGCTGGTTATTTGTGGGGTTATGACCTCGCTTATCGCGCCGTTTTTATTCCCGGTGCTGCTGAAGCTTTTTGGCTAAAGCCTGCGAGAGATCGCGCATTTTCAGATCTGTTTTCATAAGTTGCACAAATAATTAGAAGTAGATCACATATCAAGCCTATACAGATCCGTACACTACGTTTCCGTTACCCTTTATGAGGCTTTAACATGCGTTCACGTTTTGATGCCGCTGTTGTACAACTTCCCGCCGCGCTGCAAACCGCTTTGCAACCCCTGCTTGCCGACGAACACTTTCCGGCAATGTTTACCGCGGCCGAGGTTGAAGCGCTAAAACATCAAACCGGGCTGGGCGATGATGAGCTGGCTTTCGCCCTTCTGCCACTGGCTGCAGCCTGTGCACGTGCGGACCTCTCCCATTTTAACGTTGGCGCCGTTGCACGTGGCGTAAGCGGTAATCTCTATTTTGGCGGCAATATGGAGTTCCTTGGCGCCACAATGCAGCAAACCGTACACGCCGAGCAAAGCGCCATCACCCATGCGTGGATGCGCGGTGAAAAAGGCCTGGTCGATATCACCGTCAACTACACGCCATGCGGCCACTGCCGCCAGTTTATGAACGAACTGAACAGCGGCACAGCCCTGCGCATTCATCTGCCGGGTCGCCAGCCCTCCACGCTGGGCGAGTACCTGCCTGATGCCTTTGGCCCGCACGATCTGGACATCAAAACGCTGCTGCTGGACGAAGAAAATCACGGTTTTGCGCTTAAAGGTGATGCCCTGACTCAGGCGGCTATTGCCGCAGCTAACCGCAGCCATGCGCCTTACAGTAAAGCCCCGGCGGGCGTTGCGCTGGAAACGATCGACGGCAAAATCTTTACCGGCAGTTATGCAGAAAACGCCGCGTTTAACCCTTCTCTTCCACCGCTGCAGGCTGCACTGAACCTGCTTTCGCTTAATGGTTATGACTATCCGCAAATTAAGCGCGCCGTGCTGGCAGAAAAAGCCGATGCGCCACTGCTGCAGTGGGACGCCACCTCCGCGACGCTGAAAGCCCTGGGCTGTGAAGCCGTTGAGTGCGTTAATATTGCGCAATAATTCTCCGCTGCGGGTGTACCCACACTCGCATTGTTGAAATTTACCCCAACCGGACCCGCGTTTCTTGCTCTTGGGGGCCGGGTAAAGTAGCCTTGGATGAAATTTCACCCCGCGAACGAGTCTGCAAGTTCATGTTGAAGCGCGTGTTTTACAGCCTGCTTATTGTTATCGGCTTAACGCTGGCGACTGCGCTCGGGCTCGACCGCTGGATAAGCTGGAAAACCGCACCTTACGTCTACGATGAACTGCAGGATCTGCCCTATCGCCAGGTGGGCGTGGTGCTGGGTACCGCCAAGTATTACCGCACAGGCGTCATCAATCAGTACTATCTGTACCGCATTCAGGGCGCGCTAAATGCCTATAACAGCGGCAAGGTAAACTACCTGCTGCTCAGCGGCGACAACGCGCAGCAAAGCTATAACGAGCCGATGACGATGCGCAAAGATCTGATTGCCGGCGGCGTCGATCCGGCAGATATCGTGCTGGATTATGCTGGCTTCCGCACGCTGGACTCGATTGTTCGCACTCGTAAGGTCTTCGATACCAACGACTTCATCATCATTACCCAGCGATTCCACTGTGAGCGCGCGCTGTTTATCGCTCAGCATATGGGGATCCAGGCGCAGTGCTACGCGGTCCCTTCGCCTAAAAATATGCTTACCGTACGTACACGTGAATTTGGCGCTCGCCTGGGTGCGCTGGCAGATTTGTACCTGTTTAAACGTGAACCACGTTTTCTCGGTCCTTTAGTACCGATTCCGTCGCAGCAGGAAGTGCCGGAAGATGCCCAGGCCTACCCGGCCGTCACCCCGGAACAGCTGCTGGAAATACAGAAAAAAGAGAAGAAGTGATATCTGCTTTAACGCTATGCACAAAGCCCGCAACTTAATGTGCGGGCTTTGTGCAAACTGCGGAGATTATTATTTCTTACGCGCGTACTTCAGGGAGTCCAGCGCAACGGCGAAGATAATAATGCCGCCCTTGATGATGTACTGCCAGTAAGGGTTCACGCCGATATAGGTCAGGCCGTAGTTAATCACCGTAAAGATGATAACCCCGGTGACCACGCCGACAACCGTGCCCACCCCGCCGCTGAACGACACGCCGCCGACCACGCAGGCCGCAATCGCATCCAGCTCATACATAAAGCCCAGGTTGTTGGTCGCCGAGCCGATACGGCCCGCCTCCAGCATCCCGCCAAAGGCATAGAACACGCCGGACAGGGCATAAATCATGATCAGGTTCAGCGCTACGTTAACGCCGGAGACTTTCGCTGCTTCCGGGTTACCGCCGATGGCGAAGATGTTTTTCCCGAAGCGCGTTTTGTTCCACAGCACCCAGACAAACAGCACCGCAAACAGAGCATAGAAGGTGATGTAGGACAGACGGAAGCTGCCCAGCGCAATAAAGCCCTGCGTAAAGGTGGAGAAGTGAGAGTCGAAGCCGGAAATTGGCGACGCGCCCACGAAGTCGTAATACAGGGAGTTAATCCCGTATACGATAATCATCGTGCCCAGGGTGGTGATAAACGGCGTCACGTTCAGGTAAGCGATAATAATCCCGTTCACCAGGCCAATCACCGCGCCCACGGCGCAGACAATCAGCAGCACCAGCGGAATCGGCATGGTGTGCATGTCCGGGAACACCTTGTTGACGTTGTCCATCGACTGCAGGAGCGTCGCCGCGACAACCGCCGCCAGCCCAACCTGGCGACCTGCGGAGAGGTCGGTCCCCTGGGTGACAATCAGCCCGGCCACGCCCAGCGCGATAATAATACGCACCGAGGACTGGGTCAGAATGTTGCTGAGGTTAAGCAGGCTTAAAAACGTCGGATCCTGGAAAATAATGATCGCCAGCAGCACCAGCAGCACCACGTAGATGCCGCCCTCTTTCAGATAAGTTAGAAAACTCTTCTTATTTAACGCACTCATTTTTAATAGCCCCTAAATCATCACAGGTGCACAGACGCAAGACGTAGGATTTCGTTCTGCGTTGTTGTTTTGGTGTCTACAATTCCGGCCACGAGCCCGTTGCTCATCACCAGAATACGATCTGTAATTCCTAACAATTCCGGCATCTCGGACGAAATGATAATGATCCCTTTCCCTTTTTTGGCCAGTTCGGCAATCAGCTGGTAAATCTCAAACTTGGCGCCCACGTCAATGCCGCGCGTAGGTTCATCCAGCATCAAAATTTCCGGCTGCGTCAGCAGCCAGCGGCCGATAATCACCTTCTGCTGGTTACCGCCGGAGAGCGAGCCGATGGAGGTTCGGTGCCCCGGCGTTTTCACGCGCATGGAGTCGATAACCCACTGGGTATCGCTTTTCATGCGGGAGTTATCCAGCAGCCCGACCTTATTTTTGTAGTTACGAATATTGGAAATGAGTGAGTTAAAGCCGATATCCAGGTAGGCGTAGATCCCGGTGGAGCGGCGCTCTTCGGTGACCAGCGCAAAACCATGGTTGATCGCTTCGTTCGCGCTGCCGTTATTGATTTTCTTGCCGTGCAGCGTAATGGTACCGCCAGATTTTTCGCGTATACCAAACAGCGTTTCCACAATGTCGGTACGCTTCGCGCCAACAAGGCCCGCAATCCCGAGGATCTCACCTTTGTGCAGGTCAAAGGAGATATCACGAATTGACGGCTGGCGCAGCGAGGTCAGGTTACGCACTTCGAGAATGACTTCGCCCGGCACGTTGGATTTGTCCGGGAAACGCTGGTTCAGGGAGCGGCCAACCATCATGGCGATGATTTTGTCCATATCCAGCCCTTCCAGCGGCTGGGTGGCAATCCACTGCCCGTCACGCAAAATAGTAATCTCATCGCACAGCTGAAATATTTCTTCCATTTTATGGGAGATATAGACAATGCCGCAGCCGCGCTCTTTTAATTTGCGGATAATTTTAAAGAGATGATTAACTTCCTTTTCCGTCAGCGAAGACGTTGGCTCATCCATAATAACGATTTTGGCGTTATAGGAGAAAGCCTTGGCAATTTCAATCATCTGCATTTGAGAAACGGATAAGGTCCCTACGCGAGCACGCGGATCGATATCAATATCCAGCTCATCAAAATCTCTTTGGTGTCGCGGTACATCTTATCCTGATCGACAAACATGCCTTTGGTCGGGTAACGTCCGAGCCACATATTGTCCATCACGGTGCGCTGCAGGACCAGGTTAAGCTCCTGATGCACCATAGAAATACCGTTTTCCAGCGCCTCTTTAGTGCTGCTGAAATTCACCTCTTTTCCCTGGAAAAGGATACTGCCTGAATCTTTGCTGTAGATCCCAAAAAGGCATTTCAATAATGTCGATTTGCCCGCCCCATTCTCGCCCATCAGGGCGTGAATTGTGTGTGGACGCACTTTTAAATTAACATTATCCAGTGCCTTAACGCCGGGGAAGGATTTATTAATGCCGGTCATTTCCAGCAAAAATTCCGACGACGTAGAGGAGTTATTGTCGACCATAATTATACCTGTGTCGCTGAGTAACCTGCCTAAAGCCGGGCGCAGGTATCTGCGCCCGTGTACAACAAAAATAGGACGGGTATTACTTGCCGATGAACTGTGCGAGATTATCCTGATCTACGCCCACGTACGGTACGCGCACGATTTTATTCTCAATCTTCCAGTTGGTACCTTCTGCAGCAGGTTTGCCGTCGGCCAGGTTTTTCGCCAGATCGAAGGTCGCTTTCGCCTGGTTGTTGGCATCGTTCAGCACGGTACCGGCCATTGCACCAGATTTCACCAGCGCCAGCGCTTCAGGCAGGGCATCGACCCCAAACACGGGGATAGAGGATTTGTTGTGCGCTTTCAGCGCTTCTACCGCACCCATTGCCATCGCATCGTTGTTTGGCAATCACCACTTCGATTTTGTTGGCGTTAGGGCCAGAGAGCCAGGCGTCCATTTTGTCCTTGGCCTGGGCGGTATCCCACATGGCGGTATCCAGCTGCAGCTGCTGAGTTTTCAAGCCGTTATCGTTTAGCTCTTTGATAACGTAGGTGGTACGCGCTTCGGCATCCGGGTGGCCCGGCTCACCTTTCAGCAGCACGAACTGAACCTGACCGTCTTTGTTCAGATCCCAGGCCGGGTTGGCCGCCCAGTGCTTGGCAATCAGGTCGCCCTGGATAATCCCGGACTCTTTGGAGTCGGTCCCAACGTAGTAAGCTTTGTCGTAGCTATCCAGCGCCTTGCGGGAAGGCTCTTTGTTGAAGAAGACAATCGGGACGTTTTGTGCACGCGCTTTTTCGATAACGGTGCCCGCAGCTGCCGGGTCAACCAGGTTGATGGCCAGCGCCTTCACGCCTTTTGCCAGCAGAACGTCGATCTGGTCGTTCTGTTTGGACTGGTCGTTCTGGGAGTCATTCATCAGCAGCTGTACGTCTGGTGACGCTTTAGCATCTTTTTCAATAGCCTTACGAACCACTGACATAAAATTGTCATCGTATTTATAAATAGTTACACCGATACGGTCAGCAGCGTTCGCAGCGTTCGCAGCGGCACCAAACAGCATGCAGGACATCACGGCGGACAGAGTCAAAACCTTCTTATTCATGGTATCTCCGGTTTTTATTTTGCAGGGTAGTTCGCATTCGAAACCAGGCAGGACAGTAATGTTATTAAAATGTTACTGAATGCCGAAGTTATCCTAAAAAAAGTTGCACTTCCGTGTTCGGTAACAATCCAATACTGCGTTTTTTATGGTCGTCATTGGCCTTATTGCTATGCTAAAAGTGAGCATTCACCGTTACATAGTGTTTCAGCGTATAAAACGCTGACATCATAGTCAGCGCCATGTTAATTAACTGTGAATTTACTCACAGATTGAAACCGGTTACACCTGACGCTTTGATAGCGGAGTGATCGCCGCCACATTTTGCTTCATCGCGACCGAGTGGCGGCGGACTAAAGTCGGCATAAAACAGTGCGTTACATCACAATCCAGCCGGCCTGCGGCGCCCTGTAATGCCAGCTCAGTCGCCAGCCGCGCCATGGACACCACCGGGTAACGCACGGTGGTCAACTGCGGGTCGGTGTAACGGGCAATAGGGATATCGTCAAAGCCGATAATCGACACATGCTGCGGCACGACAATGCCGTTGTCTTTCAGCGCCGTTAGCGCGCCGGCGGCCATGCTGTCGTTATAGGAGAAGACTGCGCTGAGCTGCAGGTTACGCCCCAGCAGCTCCACCATCGCCGCCTCTCCTCCCTGCATATCCGGCGTCCCCATTCCTACCCAGCTTTCCGGCGGCACGATGCCCTGCTCCGCCAGGGCATAAAGCCAGCCCTCATGCCGCTGGTCGTTGTCTTCAATCTGATGGCTGGACGCCAGATAGCCGATACGCGAGTGGCCCAGATTCAGCAGCATGCGGGTGGCCATCACCGCCCCGCTGACGTTATCCAGGCAGACGCAGCGATGGGCATAGCCGGGCACCAGACGGTTGATTAACACCATGCCAGGCACCTGCTCGAGGAAGGCAGCCAGCTCCTCATCGCTCAGCGCTTTTGCATGCACAATCAGCGCGCTACAGCGCTGGCGAATCAGAACCTCAATGGCATGACGCTCTTTTTCTTCCTGATGATAGCTATTGCCAATCAGCAAATATTTATTGTGCTGCTGGGCAACCACATCCACGGCCTTAACCAGCGCACCAAAGAAGGGGTCGGAGACGTCCATGACCACCACGCCGATAGTGTCGCTAACCTGGGTTGCCAGCGCTTGCGCATTGGCGTTTGGACGGTAGCCCAGTTCAGCAACCGCCTGCATGACGTTCTCGCGCGTTTCCGGGGTGACCAGCGCGCTGTTATTTAATACTCGGGATACTGTCGCTACTGAAACCCCGGCGATACGGGCAACGTCACGAATGGTGATCGGCGTTGGGGGAGTCGGTCTCATAGGTGCACCCTGTTGTAGGCAAGGTGGCTATTTTGCGGTGAGTGAGGGGCTGTTCGAAGTGAAGTAGATCACAGTGGTGAAAGCGGTTACATACAATTCGTTAACCTTTGTGACGAATATCATTATCTCCTGGCCTGCCGTAACGCACTCCCTGAAGCACGCGCGGTTAGCTGACGCCAAAGCCATTCAACCGGTCCCTGGCGGAAGTAACGCAGCCAGATCACCGACGCCAGGATGTTTATCGTCCATACGCCGGGGACAAAGGCCAGCAGCGCAAGACGGTCGAATTTCATATATAAACCAAAGCGGTAGAACAAGGTCGTGCAGATAATCGTCTGCAGCAGATAGTTGGTCAGCGCCATGCGGCCAACGCAGGCGATCCCGATCACCAGCCGGAACCGGGAAAGCTGAGGCCAGAATCCCCACGCCAGCGCGGCGTAACCAATGGCCTGAAACGGCGCGCTAAGCTCCCGCGGCGCCTGTAACAGCAGCGCACACCAGCGGTAATTCCATTCAAGATGCCACTGAGCCACGATCGCCGGCAGGTTGATAATCATGCCAATGGCAATAAACATGGCGCCAATTCGGCGGTAGTGCCTCAGGCTAAACTCCCCTTTCAGCCAGCCGCTGCGCATTAAAGCCGCGCCAATCAACATCATGCCTGCCAGCTGCCAGCCGTATTGCGCCCCTAATGCCACCAGATTTGAAGAGAGTAAATCCGCGCGGTTGCTGACAGCCTCGAGGCCGCCGCCCAGCTTCCACCACCGTTCATACTGCAAATTGGCCGCATCCGGCACCCAGGAGCGGCCAAGACCGTCACCTGATATCAGGCCAAGCAGCAGCAGCACGCCAATGCCGATGAGATAAAGCACAACGCCGGTATTGAAGAGCTGCTTCTGCCCCGTCGCATCGCGGATCAGCCGCCAGCACACCAGGCCGGTCAGGCCGTAAGCCAGCAAAATATCGCCATCCCACAGCAGCAGCGCATGGATAAAGCCCAGCAATACCAGCAGCGTCAGGCGGGACTGGATCCAGCGCGAGCCGCGAGCCAGCAGCATCTGCAGGCCAGCCCCGAACAGCAGCGCGAAAAGCGTGAGGAATTTAACTTCGGCAAACAGATCCATGACGGCCCAGGTCCAGGCGTCGCGGGAGGTTATCTGGCCGTACCAGGCCGGATTGAGGTAAGCCGCCTTCGGCAGGCCAAAGGCGACGATATTGAGCAGCAGGATACCCAGAATGGCGGAACCGCGGACAAAGTCCAGGGTGACATTTCTTTCCACGGATACCTGCCTGAGGGATTAATTGTGGCGCACTGCGCGCAGGAACTCCTGACGCGTATTCTGGCTGGACTTGAACAGGCCGCCAAGCGACGTCGTCGTCGTCGCGCTGGTTGCGTCTTTCACGCCTCGGGCTTTCACGCAGTAATGCACTGCATCTATGGAAACCGCCACGTTGTTGGTGCCCAGCAGCGTTTGCAGCGCAATCAGGATTTGCTGGGTCAGGCGTTCCTGAACCTGAGGACGCTGAGCAAAAAACTGCACGATGCGGTTAATTTTGGACAGGCCAATCACGGTATCTTTCGGGATATAGGCTACGGTTGCTTTCCCGTCGATAGTCACGAAGTGGTGTTCACAGGTGCTGGTCAGAGTGATATCACGCACGGTAACCATTTCATCCACCTTCATTTTGTTTTCAATGACGGTGATTTTCGGGAAATTGGCGTAGTCCAGGCCGGAGAAAATCTCATCGACATACATTTTGGCAATGCGATGCGGCGTTTCCATCAGGCTGTCGTCACTCAAATCGAGATTAAGCAGCTGCATGATTTCCGTCATATGGGCGGCAATCTGGCTTTTACGCGTTTCATTATCCAGTTCACGTAACGGCGGACGCAGCGGCGTTTCAAGACCGCGCGCCAGCAGCGCCTCATGAACCAGGGAGGCTTCTTTTGAGAGTGATGACATGCTGTTTTCTCCTGCAGGTGTGGCTGACCTCTGCCCTTCATGGGGCAAAGTGTCCGCTTATTGTGCGGCAGCACGTGCTTAGAATCCAGTAGTGCCGGGCATAATTGTTGAAATCGAAATAACCGTTCATCGCCTGACCGGGCAAGAACAATACCGTTGCGGCCATAATGCGGGATGGCTAGACTCAGGTGAAGTGAAAGTTGTTCATAAATCTTGAAAATAGTTAAGGAGCCTCTGGATGGAATTACTGGAAGAACACCGATGTTTCGAAGGCTGGCAGCAGCGCTGGCGCCACTCCTCCTCTGTGCTTAATTGCCCGATGACATTCAGTATTTTTCTTCCGCCTCCGGCCGGCAATACGCCGCCGCCGGTCGTTTACTGGCTTTCCGGGCTCACCTGCAACGATGAGAACTTCACCACCAAAGCGGGCGCGCAGCGCGTCGCCGCAGAGCTTGGCATTGTGCTGGTGATGCCGGACACCAGCCCGCGCGGTGAAGAAGTGCCAGACGACGCGGGCTACGATCTGGGCCAGGGTGCGGGCTTTTACCTCAACGCCATCCGGCAGCCTTGGGCAACTCACTTCCGCATGTACGATTACCTGCGAGATGAGCTGCCGCGCCTGATTGCGGATAATTTTAGCGTCAGTGAAAAAGCCTCCATCTTCGGCCACTCTATGGGAGGCCACGGCGCGCTGATGATAGCGCTGAAAAATCCGGGTCGCTTCCGTTCAGTTTCTGCTTTTGCACCTATCGTTAACCCGACCCGCGTGCCGTGGGGGCAAAAAGCCTTTAAGGCTTATCTCGGTGAGGATGAAACGTTGTGGCAGGAATGGGACAGTTGCTGCCTGCTGGCTAAGGCGTCCGCAAGGCTCCCGACCCTTATCGATCAGGGGGATGACGATCAGTTCCTGGCAGACCAGCTAAGGCCGGAAGAGTTTGAAAAGATCGCACAGGAGAAAGAGTGGCCGCTGACGCTGCGCATTCAGCCGGGCTGCGACCACAGCTACTATTTCATCGCAACGTTTGTTGAGGATCATCTTCGTTTTCACGCGGAGCATTTGCGGGGCTAGCGAGCCCCCTCACCTCAATCCTCTCCCCAAAGGGGAGAGGTAACCAACAGCTTAGAAGCTATAATCCAGCGCCATAAAGTAGCGGCGCCCATCCTCGCTGTAGCTGTAGATATCGCGATTCAGGTCTTTGTCGCCAAGATTCATAACCCCGGCGCGCACTTTCACGTTCTTCGTCGCTTTCCAGGCCCCTCCCGTGTTCCAGACTACGTAGCCGCCCGGCGCTTTATCCGACGCCGACACAGCGCGCTGCTTGCCGGTATAGTTTGCAGAAACATAGAATGACCAGTCATCAAGCGGTGCCCAGTCAAGGGAGCCGTTAGCGGTGTGGAACGACTGCCGCTGCAGCGGTTTGTTGCCGCCGTTGCTCAGGTCACGCCCGTCGTTGTACGTGTAGTTCAGCGACAGCTTCCACTGGTCGTTAAACGGTATTTTCAGCTCGGTTTCTACGCCGCGAATACGCGCTTTGTTCACGTTGTAGTAGCGGAAGATCGGGTTGCCGCTCTTATCAAAACCAACAAAGTTTGAGTAAGACGGCGCCACGCTGCGGTCCGCGGTGCGCTGGATATCAATCATATCCTCCACGTTGTTCTGGAAGGCGGTCACGCTGCCGCTCACGCCGTCAAGAATACCTTCATCGCCAGCATAGTAGAGGCCAAGCTCAAAGCTTTCGCTCGTTTCCGGCTTCAGATCAGGGCTGCCGACAATCTGGCAGGCGCCACGGCAGGATTTACTGGTCCAGTCCGGGCTGAGCTGCAGCAGCGACGGGGCTTTAAAGGCCGTTGCCCAGCCGCCTTTAACGGTGACGGTATCGGTCGCGTTATAAACGAGGTAGGCACGTGGGCTCCAGTGGTCGCCGTAGGTTTCATGGTCATCCATACGAATACCGGTGGTCAGCGCCAGCGGCTCGAAGATACGCCATTCGTCCTCAATAAACAGGGCGTACTGGCTGGCTGAGGTTTTAGAGCTGTTGCCGCCGGTAATATTGACCGGATCGCTCAGCTTATCGTGACGCCATTCGCCGCCAAAGGTCAGGAACTGGTTGATATCGCTGAGAGGCAGCACCAGCTTGCCGTCGAGGCTGTTGTTGCGTAAGGTGATGGCCGCGCTATTCCCAGGATTGCGGTTATCAATCTTATCGCCGTAGAAACGCAGTTCGGTATTGCCGAAATCCCAGCGTCCGTTATGGCCAATGGAGTAATCCTGACGTTCGATCCGGTTCTTATCCAGCGAATCGGACTCCCTGTCCTGGCGGTCAAAGCCGTAGCCTACGGTGACATCCTGATTATCGGCAGGCGTCCAGGCAAACTCGGTGCTGAGGTTACGCGAAGTAAACCCTTCAATCTGCGGCGTCAGGCCGCTGGCATTGGTCGCTGAGGTCTGCTGTCCATCCTTCTGACGTTTTCCGAGGCCGCCGTACACTTTCACGCCCAGCACGTCGTCAATCAGCGGGCCGCTGGTGAAGAAGTTACCGTTCCAGGTATCGCCGCGATCGCGGTGCTCCTGGACGGTGGTATCTGCGGTGAAGGTCCCGTGCCAGGCTTTGCCGACCTTGCGGGTTATAATATTGACAACGCCGCCCAGGGCATCGGAGCCGTAGAGCGAGGACATCGGGCCGCGCACCACTTCGATACGTTCAATCGCATCAGCCGGGATCCAGTTCAGGTCAAAGTCGTTATGGCGGAATACCGCATTGCGGGAGTTGACTCGCTTGCCGTCCACCAGAATCAGGGTGTAGCTGCTATCCAGACCACGCAGGCTGACGCCGCGACGGTTATCGCCCTCATTGGTCAGTTGGACGCCGGGCACGTTCTGCAGTACATCTTTCAGATTATTGACCGGCCGCTTTTGCAGATCGTCCTGGGTGATAACGCTGATACTGGCGGGAGCATCTTTGAGGTTTTGTTCGGTGGCAGAGGCGGTGACAACCAGAGTATCTTCGCGATCGTCTGCGATGGCGGGTAAAGCCAGGCCGATGACAGATGCGCAGAGTCCTCCCCGGACAATAGGATTCAACCGTAACATTTCTTTCTCTCCATGAGGTGAATTACAAACGAAACAACCGTTTAGCGCTCACATTGCACTATGCGCCAGCGGCTACATTGGCCGCCGGCTGCATACTGTGTTCCTTAGTATTCCTGAAAAGCGTTGTTATACGGTGGGCGTCTCCACCAGGCCGTCAATAAGCACCTGGGCAACGCCCTGGGAGCAGCGTTCAATGCGCCCCTTCACGCCGTAAACCTGGGCCAGACTGCGTGGCGTGATCACTTCCTCCGGCTCGCCGCTGGCAACCAGTTTGCCGTCGCGCAGCATGAGAACATGCTCGCTATGGCGTAAAGCAATATTGATGTCGTGTACCACAACAACGGTGACGATATTACGCTCGCGGGTTTCGCGGGCGACCAGGTCCATAACGTGGAACTGGTAATTCAAATCCAGCGCGCTCAGCGGCTCATCAAGCAGCAGCAGGGACGGACGGCGAATCAAAGACTGCGCCAGGCCAACCAGCTGCTTCTGGCCGCCGGAAAGCTGGTCGAGATAGCTCAAAGCAAGATGAGAAATCCCCAGCTGCTTAAGCAACTGCATCACCTGCGCTTCGCTCTCTGCGCTGTGACGACCACCGGAAGCCCGCTGCGCCACAATGATTGACTCCAGCACGTGCAGATGTACGCCCTGCGGCAGCGACTGCGGCAGATAAACCACTTTTTCAGCGCGTTTGGCGAACGGCAAAGCCATCAGGTCTTCGCCATCCAGATAGAGCTGCCCTTCCGCGCGGTTTAGCCCTGCCAGCGAGCGCAGCAGCGTCGATTTTCCGCAGCCGTTGGGCCCCAGCAGCACGGTGATTTTGCCGCGAGGCAGCGCGGGCACGCTGAGGTTCTCGATAATTTTACGCTTCGGGTAACCGGCGTTGAATGCATCAATCTTTAAGCCCTGCATCACACGTTCCCCTTATGGCGCAGAATAATACTCAGGAAGAACGGCACGCCCACCAACGAGGTAACAATCCCTACCGGAATGATGACGCCGGGGATAATGTTCTTTGAGGCAACCGACGCCAGCGACAGCACCAGCGCACCGACCAGCACGCTGCCCGGCAGGTAGAAACGGTGATCTTCGCCGAACAGCATACGGGCGATGTGCGGCGCGACCAGACCAATGAAGCCGATGGGGCCGACAAAGGCCACGGACAGCGCGGACAAAATACTGATGCGCAGCAAAGTGCCTAAACGCAGGCGCTTCACGTCAATACCGAAGCTCACGGCGCGATCTTCGCCAAGGCGCAGGGCGGTCAGCTTCCACGAGCTCATCATGGAGATCGGCATAATGATGGCGAAGGCCAGCAGCAGCACGCCGAGCTTATCCCAGGAGGCTCGCGCCAGGCTGCCCATGGTCCAGAACACCAGCCCCTGGAGCGTGTCTTCGCTGGCGATAAACTGCAGCATCGACACCAGGGCATTAAAAGTAAACACCAGCGCGATACCAAACAGCACTACGCCGGAACTCGCCACGCGGGTCCAGCGGGTAATAGCATCGAGCATCAGCGCGGCAAACAGCGCAAAGACAAAGGCGTTAGCGGAGATAAACCACTGATCCGGCACCCCGGGAATACCGATGCCGAGAATAATAGCCAGCGCGGCGCCAAAGGCCGCAGCGGAGGAGACGCCGAGGGTAAACGGACTGGCCAGCGGGTTGTTGAGGATGGTTTGCATCTCCGCCCCCGCCAGGCCCAGCGCCATACCGACCAGAATCGCCATCAGCGCGTAGGGCAGACGAATGTCCCACACGATCACCCGCGTACCGGCGTTAGCGCTGGCCGGGTCAATCAGAGTCTGCCACAGCGTATCCAGCGGCAGCCCGGAGGGGCCAAGGGTAAAGTCCAGCAGCAGCGAGGCTAAGATCGCAATGACCAATGCCCCCATCAGCAAATAGCGGTGACGTAGCACCTGCTGGTAGCGCCCCATAATAGTGGCAGGCTGCGCCTCGTTTGGCATCGGATCGGTGGTGGCACTCATCAAGTCTTACCTTCGTTACTTCTTCAGATCGGTCCAGTACGTTCCCGTTGGTTCTACCGCGAGGAACTGTTTATAAAGTTGTTGCATCGTCTGCTCCGGATTTACCCCGGCAAACTGCTGCGGATGGAACCAGGTCGCCATCGCCTGAATCGCCAGAATGTTATATGGCGAATTGTAGAAATTATGCCATATGCCCCAGGCGCGCCCTTCTTTCACTGCCGTTAGCTGGTCAATGCCTTTACGCTCGAGCACGCTCTGCAGGCTGGCCTGTGCTTCAGCTTTAGTGGCCTGAGCGCCGAGCACTACGCCCGGAGACGTCGAGCCTGGCGCTTTGCCGCCGCTGGCAATATAGACCTGCGGGTCAGCGGCAAGCACTTTTTCCAGATTCACCGTTCCCAGCGCGCCCGGCAGCAGATCTTTAGCAATGTTGTTGCCGCCTGCCAGGTCGATAAAGTCGCCCATATTGCCTTTACCGGCAGAGCCACAGCACTCTTCCATTGCCGCAGCACGCAGTTCGATAAACACCGTTGGCTTGTCTTTTACCGCCATCTTGCCGGTGACATCGGTAATTTTCTTCAGGTTTGCTTCATAAAAGGCGATGTAATCATCGGCCTGCTTCTCGCGATGCAACACTTTGCCCAGCACGCGCATGCTCGGCAAGGTATTTTTCAGCGGCGAGGTACGAAAATCGACGAAGACCACAGGTACGCCCGCTTTTTTCAAGCTGGGAAACCAGCTCGCTATGACGACCCGGCCCGTGTCCGGACAGGCCAAAAATCGCCACGTCCGGGTGCAGCGTCAGCACTTTTTCCGGACTGACGCTGTCGGCCGTGGTGCTGCCGATCAGCGGAATATCGTCAATTTTCGGGAACTTAGCTTTGTACTCCGCGTAAGTCTGGGTGTCCAGCTTCCGGAAATCGCCCTGCCAGCCCACGATGCGGTCTATCGGCTTTTGCCCTTCCAGCAGCGCCAGAGCATAAAACAGACGCCCCTCCCCCAACAAAATACGGTCAACTTTCTGTGGAATAGTGACTTCACGCCCCACGATATCGGTCACCGTCGCCGCCAGCGCAGAGTGCAAACCGGCGGTGGTTAATGCCAGAGCCAGACAAATATTCTTGAATTTAATCATACGCTTCACGCAAACGCTCCTTCGTTCCTTAAAGAATGGCGTTAACGATAAAGCAAATGATAATGGTTATCAATTTAATTGTTCTCTACTATAACCTGGTGGAATTATTGCTGGCGAGAACGAAATAAAAAAGGGCGTGATGATCACGCCCTATAAAGAGTAACTTATTGTTGCTAAGACTTATTTGTCACGAAACTTTGGGAACTCCATTTCGCTGTAGCGCACGAAGCGGCTGCCCTTCGTTATCTTGTAGCCAAACCAGATAGCCAGGAACAGCGGAATGCCGATATAGGTCGCCGCCACGCCGCCCCAGTCGATGGTATCTGACAGGAACGCTTCATAGTTCTGGCCTAGCGTAATGATCAGGCACAGCACAAAGGCGAAGATGGGGCCAATCGGGAAGAAGCCTGAACGGTACGGCAGGTCGTTAATGTCGTTGCCCTGCAGCACGTAGCCACGGCGGAAGCGATAGTGGCTGATAGCAATCCCCAGCCAGGCGATAAAGCCCGTCATCCCCGAGGTGTTCAGCAGCCACAGGTAGACGGTCTGGTTGCCAAACATCGAGGTCAGGAAGCACAGCGCGGCGATGACGGTGGTAGCGTAGAGCGCATTACGCGGCACGCCGCCTTTAGACAGCTTCGCGAAAATTCGCGGTGCCTTGCCGTCGCAGGCCAGGGTGTAAAGCATGCGCGTGGAGGCGTACATCCCGGAGTTACCCGCAGAGAGCACCGCTGTCAGGATAACGGCGTTCATTACCGCCGCCGCAGACAGCAGACCCGCGTGCTGGAACACCAGGGTGAACGGGCTGACGCTGATGTCTTTCACGTCGTTACGCAGCAGGCTTGGATCGGTATAAGGAATGATCAGGCTGACAATCAGAATCGCAAACACATAGAACAGCAGGATACGCCAGAACACCTGGCGCACGGCGCGCGGGATGTTTTTCTCCGGGTCGGCAGACTCCCCGGCGGCAATCCCGATAAGCTCGGTGCCCTGGAAGGAGAAGCCGACGATCATCGCTACGCCGATCATTGCGGCAAAGCCCCCGGCAAACGGCGCGTCGCCGGTTGTCCAGTTGCTCCAGCCCACCGGCTGTGCCCCTTTGAAAATACCCACGATCATCATCACGCCGACAATGATGAAGATGATGACGGTGGTCACTTTTATCAGCGAGAACCAGTATTCCGCTTCGCCAAAGCCCTTCACGGAGATCCAGTTAAGCAGGAACATGATGCCGAGGAACAAGGCGCTCCAGATCCAGCCTGGGGTGTCCGGGAACCAGTAATTCATTACCAGCTGCGCGGCAACGAGGTCAACGGCGATGGTCACTGCCCAGTTGTACCAGTAGTTCCAGCCGAGCGCGAAACCAAACCCGTCTTCAACGTATTTCTGGCCATATGTCGCGAAGGAACCCGAAACCGGCATAAAGGCCGCCAGTTCGCCAAGGCTGGTCATCAGGAAGTAAACCATCAGCCCAATCAGCATATAGGAGAGCAGCGCGCCACCCGGACCAGCCTGTGAAATTGTCGCCCCGGAAGCAACGAAAAGCCCCGTACCGATGGAGCCGCCAATGGCGATCATCGTCAGGTGGCGCGCCTTTAATTCGCGGCGTAAGCCAGGCGCTTCTGTCGTTTTATCTTGTGAAACCATAGGAAATTGTTGCCTGTCCAAAAAATGAGGCAAGATTGTAACAAAACGTCTTTATTCAGATAGCAGAAATGCCGGGTTATAAGAGAGCTTCATAATTGCCAGGAAATTATTAGCGAGCCGCTAATCAGGCCGATAAGATGCAGGGAATTAAAAAACCGCCGGCACTGACAACGGACCGGCGGTGAGGATTGTCAGCCGAGCCCGCGCACGGAGGAGATAAATTGCTGAAGTTCCTGGGTGCGAGGATTAGCAAAGAATGACTTGCTCTCCCCCTGCTCCCACACTTTACCCTGGTGCATAAACACCACCCGATCGCCCACTTCGCGGGCAAAGTTCATTTCGTGGGTCACCAGAATCAGCGTCATCCCCTCCGCCGCCAGCTGTTCCAGGACTTTGAGCACTTCGCCCACCAGCTCAGGATCCAGCGCCGAGGTAATTTCATCGCACAGCAGCACTTTGGGTTTCATCGCCAATGCCCTGGCGATAGCAACGCGCTGCTGCTGGCCGCCGGAGAGGTTGGCCGGGTAATAATCCACGCGTTCGCCCAGGCCGACCTTGTTGAGCATCTCCAGCGCCAGCTCACGGCATTCTGCCGCGCTCTTATTCAGCACCCGCCGCGGCGCCAGCATCACGTTTTCCAGCGCGGTCATGTGCGGGAACAGGTTAAAACTCTGGAACACCATCCCAACGGAACGGCTGATTTCACGCGCCTGCGACTCGCGGTCGGTGATGGTCATGCCGCCGAGCTTGATGCTGCCGTCCTGGTAGCCTTCAAGTCCGTTCATGCAGCGCAGCAGTGTACTTTTGCCTGAGCCGCTGCGGCCGATGATCGACACCACTTCGCCCATATCGATATCAAGACTCACGCCCTTCAGCACGTGGTTATCGCCGTAATATTTTTGTACGTCATTAATGGTGATGAGCGGCATGGAATTTTTTCTCCAGGTAGCGGCTGTAGCGCGACAGCGGGTAACAAAGTAAGAAATAGCCGAGCGCCACCAGGGCAAACACTTTAAACGGCTCAAACGTGACGTTGTTCAGCATGGTTCCCGCTTTGGTCAGTTCGACAAAACCAATAATTGAGGCCAACGCGGTGCCTTTAATCACCTGAACCGAAAATCCAACAGTCGGCGCAACGGCGATGCGCATTGCCTGCGGGGCAATCACCCGGAACAGCGTCTGCCAGAAGCTCAAACCGAGGCAGCGGCAGGCTTCCCATTGCCCTTTGGGTAACGCGCGAAGGCTGCCGTACCAGATATCCAGCAGAAACGCGCTGGTAAACAGCGTGAGGGCAAGCGTTGCGGCAGTCCAGGCACTCACATCGATACCGAACAGTGCGATACCGAAAAACGCGAGGAACAGCTGCATCAGCAGCGGCGTCCCCTGAAATAGCGCGATATAGGCGCCAATGAAACGTTTTGGCCAAACCCAGCGGCTGATGCGCAGCAGCAGCAGCGGCAAGGTCACCAGCGTGCCGCAGAAAAAGGCAATCAGCGAGAGCAGCACCGTCCAGCGCGCGGCCAGCAATAAGTTACGCACGATATCCCAGTCGGTAAAAGTCATCATCCGACATCACTCCCTAGCCATTTCCGCCCCGCCGCAAGCAGCAGCTGGCGCATGATCAACGACAGCACCAGATACAGTAAGGTCGTCACCAGATAGACCTCAAAGCTGAGGAAGGTGCGCGACTGGATAAGGCTGGCGGCAAACGTTAAATCTTCACATGAGACCTGCGAGACCACCGAAGATCCCAGCATCACGATAATGCACTGGCTCACCAGCGCCGGATAAATACGCTTCAGCGAAGGCGGCAGCACCACGCGTAAAAAGGTCTGGCTGCGGGTCAGGCCCAGCACGCGGGCGGCTTCCCACTGCCCTTTCGGCGTAACCTGAATCCCGGCGCGAATAATTTCGGTGCTGTAAGCCCGAGGTTAATCAGCATCGCGATAAGTGCCGCTTCCCCGGCGTTGAGTTTTAGCCCGAGTACCGGTAGTCCAAAGACGATAAAGAACAGCTGCACCACAAACGGCGTGTTGCGAATTAACTCAACGTAACCGCCCCAGACCAGGCTCAACAGCCCCGGTTTGCCGCTGCGAATGGCCGCCCCGGTAATGCCGATGGCTACGCCACCGACCGTCGCCATAAAAGTCAGTCCCAGGGTCACCCACAGGCCGGAGAGCAGCTCCGGCCAGTAGGGCAGCAGACCGGCAAAATCAAGTTGCGTGGTCATCCCCGGCTCCTTAAGCGCCGAGGTTGGCAGGCAGCGGCGCCTGCATCCATTTCTGCGACAGCGTATTCAGGGTATTGTCCTTCAGCGCTTCGCCAATCAGCTCGTCGACCTTCGCTTTCAGGGCCGGTTCATTCTTCTTGAGCCCGATATAGCAAGGAGAGTCCTTAAGCATAAACTTGCTGACCGGCGCTTTGGCCGGGCTCTGGCGGGCAATCGCCGCCACAACCAGGTTGCCGGTAGCGATGTACTGCACCTGGCCGGAAAGGTATGCGGAGATGGTGGTATTGTTATCTTCATAGCGCTTCACGTCGGCATCTTTCGGCGCGAGATCGGTTAACACCATGTCTTCTACTGCACCGCGAGTCACGCCGATAGTTTTTCCGCTAAGCGCTTTAGCCTCGGTTACCGCGCCGTCTTTCGGCCCAAATACGCCAAGGAAGAAGGGAGCATAGGCGCGGCTAAAATCGATGACCTTTTCACGCTCTGCGTTCTTGCCGAGGCTCGAAATCACCAGGTCTACCTTATCCGTTTGCAGGTAAGGCACGCGGTTAGCGCTGGTGACCGGCACCAGCTGGAGCTTGACCTTCATCCCCTTCGCCAGGTAAGCCGCCATATCGATGTCATACCCCTGAGGTTTCAGGTCAGCGTTGACCGAACCAAAAGGCGGAAAATCCTGCGGCACTGCGACGCGCAGCACGCCGCGCTTTTCAATATCCTGCAGCTGATCGGCCATTACCGCCCCGGCCTGAGCCAGCAGAACCGTCGCGCCAACTAAAGAGAACAACCATTTTTTCATCGTCATATGCAGCCCCGTCGCCTGATTGAAACAAAAGATTCTTTGAATTTAAATTTGCAACTAATGTGCCAACGACGAGGGAATGCGAAGATTGTTGCGACATCGCGGTGAAAGGGGAAGAAACGGGAGGGAGCTGCCTCGCAGTTACACCCCAATCGGGTGCAGCTGCGAGATTTTGGTGCATCAGGCTTCGCAGTAGCGCAAGAACCTGAGCAGCGCGTTAGAGATATGCTTCTGCCGATGGTGAATGCGGTACAGCGTACGCACCAGACGAGGGAGCGGCACGGCAACTTCTACCAGCGAGCCGCTTTCCAGCTGCTCCGCAATGACGCGGCGGGACAGGCAGCTGATGCCAAGCCCGTGGCGCACCGCGTGCTTAATCGCCTCTGAATTGCCCAGCTCCATGCCCAGCTGAAACTTTGGCAGATGCGAAAGCAGCAAATAGTCGACGATCTCGCGGGTGCCCGATCCCCGCTCGCGCAGGATCCACGGCTGTCTGGCCAGGCTCTCCAGCGTGACCGGCTGTTGCACCAGCGGGTTTCCCGGCGAAGCAAAAACCACCAGCTCATCTTCAAGCCACGGCTCAGTCACCAGCTCGGCCATATGGCAGGGCCCTTCTATCAGCCCGATATCAACGCGAAAATCCGCCACCGCGTTGATGACATCCTGACTGTTGCCGACGCTGAGCTCCAGCGGCAGCTTCGGGAAATCGCGGCGGTAGCGGGCTATCATCTCCGGCAGAATATAGTTGCCGACGGTGCTGCTGGCGTAAACACGAATGGCGCCGTTATCTTCCCGGAACAGCTGCTCTATCTCACCCGCCTGTTCGAGCAGCCCCACCACCCGCGGGTAAAGCAGCCTGCCGTGCTCATTGACCACCAGCCGCTTGCCGACCCTGTCGAATAGCTGAACCCCGAGCTGCCCTTCCAGATCGGCCAGCGCGGCGCTGACCGCTGACTGGGACAGCGACAGCATCTGGGATGCCTGCGTGGTCGAGCCGCTTTTGAGGACTTCAGCAAACACTTCAAGTTGCCGCAGGGTGATATGCATAAGAGGGCTTTCCTGTGGTGGCAGCACGTTGCTTACCACTTATAAAGATTAATTATAAATATATTATCAATTTTGTTTTTATGCCAGCGAAGCGTAGCCTTTTCACCAGAACAAAGGAGAAGGTTATGACTGCACTCACCGTACAAGCTCACCGCCACACGCTGTGGCATTTTTTACCGGGGCTGGCGCTTTCCGCCGCCATTACCGGTCTGGCGCTATGGCTGGGTAATATTCCAGCGGTGGCCGGCGTTGGCCTTAGCGCGCTGACGCTGGCGATCCTTTGCGGCATGATCGTCGGTAACACAGTCTACCCAAAAATCTGGCAGCAGTGCGACGGTGGCGTGCTGTTCGCCAAGCAGCACCTTCTGCGCCTGGGAATTATTCTTTATGGCTTTCGACTGACGTTTTCGCAAATTGCCGACGTCGGCGTAAGTGGCCTGCTGATTGACGCGCTGACGCTGTGCAGCACCTTCGCCCTCGCCTGCTGGCTGGGCCAGAAAGTCTTTGGCCTGGATAAGCAAACCAGCTGGCTGATTGGCGCAGGCAGCAGCATCTGCGGCGCGGCCGCAGTGCTTGCTACCGAGCCCGTCGTCAAGGCCGAGGCCAGTAAAGTCACCGTGGCCGTGGCAACCGTGGTGATCTTCGGGACGCTGGCTATCTTTATCTACCCGATGATTTATCCGTTCGTCAGCCACTGGTTTACGCCAGAGACTTTCGGGATCTACACCGGGTCGACAATGCACGAGGTCGCTCAGGTCGTGGCGGCGGGCCATGCCATTAGCCCGGAAACGGAGAATACCGCGGTGATTGCCAAGATGCTGCGCGTGATGATGCTTGCACCGTTCCTGATTTTTCTTGCGGCCCGCGTGAAGTCTTTGGCACCGGCTGGCGCTGCGCAGACGAGCAAAATCACCATCCCCTGGTTTGCGATACTGTTTATCGTGGTGGCGATTTTCAACTCCTTCCACCTCTTACCGCAGGCCGTGGTTAACCTGCTGGTAACGCTGGATACCTTCTTACTGGCGGTGGCAATGGCAGCGCTCGGCCTGACAACCCACGTCAGCGCGCTGAAAAAAGCCGGTATGCGTCCGCTGCTGATGGCGCTGGTGCTGTTTATCTGGCTGATTATCGGCGGCGGCGCCATTAACCTTGTGATTCACCACTTGTTAGCATAATTCAATACGGAAAAAAGCCTCCTGACCCGCTATCATGACGGATTACCGATAGCGGGTTCTGCCCGCCAAGAAACAGGAGAAGACAGATGAAGTTTATTGGAGCGCACGTTAGCGCCTCGGGTGGCCTGGAGAATGCCGCCATCCGCGCCCACGAACTGGAAGCCACCGCTTTTGCCCTGTTCACCAAGAATCAACGCCAGTGGCATGCCGCGCCGCTGACCAGCGAAATTATCGACAACTTCAAAAGCGCCTGCGAAAAATATCACTATGGCCCAGGCCAGATCCTTCCTCACGACAGCTACCTGATTAACCTCGGCCACCCGGTTGAAGAAGCGCTGGAAAAATCACGCGAGGCGTTTATCGACGAAATGGCTCGCTGCCAGCAGCTGGGGCTGACGCTGCTGAATTTTCATCCGGGCAGCCACCTGAAACAAATTCCGGAAGAGGAATGCCTGAAGCGTATCGCGGAGTCGATCAATATCGCGCTGGAGAAGTCCGAAGGCGTTACCGCCGTGATCGAAAACACCGCCGGACAGGGCAGCAACCTCGGCTTCCGCTTTGAGCACCTCGCGGCGATCATTGACGGCGTGGAAGACAAATCCCGCGTAGGCGTCTGCATTGATACCTGTCACGCTTTTGCCGCCGGTTACGATCTGCGTACCGAGGCTGACTGTGAAAAGACCTTTAGCGAGTTCGAGCGTATCGTCGGCTTTGAATACCTTCGCGGTATGCACCTTAACGATGCCAAAAGTGAATTTGGCAGCCGCGTTGACCGCCATAACAGCCTGGGTCTGGGCAACATCGGCCATACGCCGTTCAGCTGGATCATGCGCGATGCGCGCTTCGACGGTATCCCGTTAATTCTGGAAACCACGAATCCGGATATCTGGGCGGAAGAAATCGCCTGGCTTAAGGCACAGCAGCACGAAGAGGCTACGGCTTAAGGAGTAAAAACGCCCCGCATTAGCGAGGCGTTTCTATTTGAGTTGGAGATTAAGCCGCTTTGGCCGCCAGCTCTGTTTCAGGACGCTTGAGGAAGGCGTAGGAGAGCCCTGCCACCAGCGTACCGGCAACAATTGCCAGCAGGTAACCCAGCACCGGCGTAATCGCGCCTGGGATCAGCAGCACAAACAGGCCGCCGTGCGGTGCCATCAGCTTCGCGCCCACCGCCATGGACAACGCTCCCGTCAGCGCGCCGCCGATGATGCAGCAAGGCAGAACGCGCATCGGGTCACGGGCGGCAAACGGAATCGCTCCTTCGGTAATGAAGCACAGCCCCAGTACCAGCGCCGCTTTGCCCCCTTCCTGCTGCGCCTTGTCAAACTTACGGCGAGCAACCAGCGTGGCCAGACCAAGCGCCAGTGGAGGAACCATACCCGCAGCCATAATTGCGGCCATTGGCGCATAAGTCTGGGTACTGAGCAGGCCAACCCCGAAGGCGTAAGCCGCTTTGTTCACCGGGCCGCCCATGTCGGTACACATCATGCCCCCCAGGATTGCGCCCAGCAGGACCGCGTTTGCGGTGCCCATGGTTTGCAGCCAGTGGGTCAGGCCAGCCAGAATTTTAGCCACCGGCGTGCCGATCAGGTAGATCATCGCCAGGCCAACTACCAGGCTTGAGAACAGAGGAATGATCAGAATCGGCTTCAGCGCTTCCATGCTTGGCGGCAGCTTCAGCTTACCGCTAATAAGCTTAGCGATATAGCCCGCCAGGAAGCCAGCAATGATACCGCCAATAAAGCCGGACCCGGTACTTACCGCAAGCATACCGCCGATAAGACCCGGCGTAAGGCCCGGACGGTCGGCAATAGAGAACGCGATATACCCCGCCAGCACCGGCACCATCAGAGCGAACGCAGAGCCGCCGCCGATCTGCATTAACGCAGCGGCAAGCGTACCCGGCTCCTTAAAGGCCTGGATCCCAAAGGCAAAGGAGAGCGCGATACAAAGCCCGCCCGCCACCACCATCGGCAGCATGTAAGAGACGCCGGTCAGCAGGTGACGATAGGCGCCTGCGCTCTCTTTCTTACCGGATTCCTGAGCGCTGCCTGCTTTACCGGCAGATTCGTAAGGTTTGGCCTCAACCAACGCCTTATCCAGCTCCTGAGCCGTTTTCTTCAGCGCCAGGCCGGTGGAGGTGCGGTACATTGGCTTGCCGGCAAATTTTGCCAGATCGACTTCAATATCGGCCGCCACAATCACCAGATCCGCCTCTGCTACCTCTTCAGGCGTGATAGCGTTACCTGCGCCTACGGAACCGCGGGTTTCAACCTTCACCCACCAGCCGCGTTTTTTTGCTTCAGTTTCAATTGCTTCAGCGGCCATAAAGGTATGCGCCACGCCGGTTGGGCAGGCGGTGACGGCGACGATACGTTTCGGCCCTTGTGCAGCAGCGGGTGCAGTGGCTACCGGCGCGGTGTACATCTGCGCTTTACCTTTTGCTTCGCTCAGGAACAGCTCCGGATGCTGAACCGCTCTGTCGATATCACCGAGGAACACCTTTTTGCCGTTCAGCGAGGGATCAGCAGGAATAGCATTCCCGACAACAATCGCCAGTTCGGCATCGTTCGGGTTATCAATGATGTCGAGATGCGCTTTGGGCGCAGCGGCACCGAGCAGCGTCTTCGCGAGATACGCACGCGCCTGTCCGAGTCCCGGCTCAATAATTAACAGCGTTTTCATTGCCTGTCTCCTGCTGTCAGTGGAAAGGTTTCAGGTCGACACGAGCCATCATGGCGGCCAGCTGTGTGCGATCGGTAATGCCTACGTTGCTCTGGCTGACGGCCAGGGCAGCCACGGCGGTAGCAAGGCGCAGCGTGTGTTCGCTGGACTCACGCATCAGCAGGCCATAAATCAGGCCGCCGACCATCGAGTCCCCTGCGCCAACGGTACTCACAACTTCACAAGCCGGTGGTTTAGCGATCCATTCCCCGGAGGCGTTAACCCACAGCGCACCTTCTGCACCGAGAGAAATCACCACATGGGCGATCCCCTGCTCGCGCAGAGCATGTGCCGCCTCAATCACGTCTTTCAGTTCAGGCAGTTTACGACCGGCCCAAATCTCCAGCTCGCGACGGTTAGGTTTTACCAGCCATGGCGCCGCTTTCAGGCCTGCAACCAGCGCTTCGCGGCTGCTGTCGAAGATGATGCACGGGCACTGGCTACGCAGGCGGGTCATCCAGTCGGTGAAGGCTTCGGGAGAAACCCCCGCCGGCAGGCTGCCGCTGACGCAAACCATGTCGAACTGGCCGAGCCAGCTCAGGGAGTCGGCAACAAAGCGTTCCCAGTCCCCACCGGTGACTTCAAAACCTGAGAAGTTCAGGTCGGTGACTTCGCCGTCTTTCTCAGTCAGCTTGACGTTGATACGGGTACGGCCCTGTACGACCTGAAAACGGTTGGCAATCCCCAGCTCGCTGAAGAGCTGCTGGAAGCCGTCCTGGTTATCTTTTCCCAGGAAACCGCCAACGGTGACGTCAATGCCAAGATCTTTAAGCACCTTAGCGACGTTGATGCCTTTCCCGGCAGCATGCAGGCCGGTGGTACGCACCAGGTTCACCTCACCGCGCTCGATTTCCGGGCAGAAGCCCACCAGGTCATAGGCCGGGTTCAGGGTGATTGTCGCAACACGTCTGGTCATTACGCACCCTCCCCAAGACCGGCAGCGATAGCTTCGCCAATCGCCTTCAGCGCCTGTTCAGCATCTTCACCCTGCGCGGTGAAGCGCAGGCGGTGGCCTTTTTTCACGCCCAGCGCAACGACTTTCATCAGGCTACGTCCATTTGCCGGTTTGCCGGTTCCATCAAGGTTTGTCACGGTAATTTCGCTATTGAATTGTTTTATGGTGTTGACCAGCGCCGTACCCGGACGGGCGTGCAGGCCGTGTTCGTTGCGCACGGTGAATTCGGCGCTCAGCGCCTCTTCTGCCGGTGCTTCATCGCTGGTCAGCAGCGTCAGCAGTGCAGGTGCATCTGCGCTCAGTAGTTTGTCGGCGCGGTTGCCAATCAGCATATCGCTCAGGCGGTTCAGCACCTGCAATGGCTGCTCATCGGCGACGGCAACGGTCATCAGTAAGTTCACCGGGTTACCGTCCGCTTCAAAGGCTGTTGACGGGCGGCTAACCGCGACGGCGCTGGCCAGGTTGCCTTCCGCGCTGTCGTTCAGCCAGATCCCCTGACCGAGGTACAGGGGATGACCGGCAATCACGTTGCTGACGAAAGCCGCATCGACCGCGCCTGCCTGCTTGAGGCGACCGGCATTCAGCGCCTGGAGCGTCATCAGATCGCTGGCGTCGACGTTTAGCGCCAGCAGGCTGTTATCCAGCAGCAGCGCGGTACTTTGCTTTTCACCCATCAGCAGCGCCCGTAGCTCTTCGGCGCTGGTGGCGGATTTCAGCTGTTCAGCCACCTCGTCGTCGCTCAGCACGTGGGTTAGCTGGCGCAGCAGGCCCAGATGCTCGTCCGAACTGGCGGCGATACCAATCGCCACCCAGACAGTCTGGCCTTCGCCCCACTCCACGCCCTGCGGAAACTGGAATACCTGAACGCCGGTTTTCAGCACCAGCCCACGCGTATCGGTGGTGCCGTGCGGGATGGCAATCCCGTTACCTAAATAGGTTGTCGTCTGCTGCTCGCGCGCCAGCATACCGTTGACATAGCCTTCGCCGACGTTGCCTGCCTGCACAAGGGCGGTGGCAACCTGGCGGATGGCCTCTTCTTTGTTCCCGGCAGACTCGCCAGGGTGAATATCCTGCACAGATAACTGGAACATAGATCTCCTCTCTCGCTGAATTGAAACGATTCAGCTCGCCTGAGAAAAAATGCGCCACCTCGAGCTACGTAATGCAAAAAGATGACGCTGAAACGTTTCAAGGAGTGTTGCGCTAATGCTGCATTTCACGCAACATTTCTCGCATTTCTGTTTGCGAAACTTAGAGCTTCAGCACATTTTCAGTTTAGCAGACGGGAGGTTCAGCGCCTGAAGAGCCTGTTAATGTTCTGCATCAGCAAACTTCAGCTATATGAAAGCAGCGTCAACCTTTTCCCTGCACCACGGATAATTTGTGCTGACCAACGCGCAGAGCCTGCGGGTAAATCTGTCTATTTGAAGGTAACGGGCGTACACTCCGCGCATTCTTTTCCCTGTCATCAAATAGCATGCAAAACGCCCCCGTTACCGCGGCCCGTAAGCCTCTGGATTTCACCTCAACCGCCTTTCTGATTGTGGCTTTTTTGACCGGCATCGCCGGCGCGCTACAGACTCCGACCCTGAGCCTGTTTTTGACTGATGAAGTCCACGTGCGCCCTGCTCTGGTCGGCTTTTTCTTCACCGGCAGCGCGATGATAGGTATTCTGGTCAGCCAGTTTTTAGCCGGACGTTCTGACCGCAAAGGCGACCGCAAGACGCTGATTTTCGCCTGCTGCCTCTTGGGCGCGCTGGGCTGCGTCCTGTTTGCCTGGAATCGTAACTACTTCATTTTGCTTTTTGTCGGGGTGTTTCTGAGCAGCTTCGGCTCCACGGCCAACCCGCAAATGTTTGCCCTGGCCCGCGAGCACGCCGACCACACCGGACGCGAAGCGGTGATGTTCAGCTCTATTCTGCGTGCGCAGGTGTCGCTTGCCTGGGTGATTGGGCCGCCGATTGCCTATGCGCTGGCGATGGGGTTCGGCTTCAAAGTGATGTACCTGAGTGCGGCCTTTGCCTTTGTCATTTGCGGAGCGATGGTCTGGCTCTTTTTACCGTCTATGCGTAAAGAGCCTGCGGTGAAAACGGCAGCAACGCTCGAGTCGCCTCGCCGCAACCGCCGGGATGCCCTGCTGCTGTTCGCGGCCTGCACCATGATGTGGGGCTGCAACAGCCTGTATATCATTAATATGCCGCTCTACATCATCAATGAACTCCATCTGCCGGAGAAGCTTGCCGGGGTGATGATGGGCACCGCTGCCGGGCTGGAAATTCCGACCATGTTGATTGCCGGCTACTACGCAAAACGCTTTGGTAAACGTTTCCTGATGCGCTTCGCCGTTGCGGCAGGCTTGCTGTTCTATCTCGGTATGGTGACGCTGACCAATGAATATATGCTGCTTGGCCTGCAGCTCCTGAACGCCATCTTTATCGGGATCCTTGCCGGTATCGGCATGATCTATTTTCAGGATTTGATGCCGGGACAGGCCGGGGCGGCAACCACGCTTTATACCAACACCACGCGCGTGGGCTGGATCATTGCCGGTTCGCTTGCCGGGGTAGTGGCCGAAATCTGGAACTATCACAGCGTTTTCTTCATCGCGCTGGGGATGATAGCGGTCAGTATTTACTGTATGGCCCGCATCAAAGATATTTAGGGCGCCGTTGCGGCCTCAAGGTGGATCAGGTAGGCCATTGCCTGCTGGCGCGAGGTGCCGCACATCTCCCTTGCAGGCTGGAGGCCGCCGCAAACTTTAGGCCGTAAAGGTGAGCCAAACAGCCTGCAGCGCAGATGCTCGTCAAGCTGAACGCAGGGCGTGTTGGCGGGTTTGCCCTCCGGCATACCGGGGATAGGCGTTGATATTGAAGGCGCGGTACAGCAGGCGCCGCAGTCAGGACGACACTCCATCGGCATTTCCACCAGCATCAAAAGGTGCGTGACAATAGCAGACCCAGTGCCTGCGTCAATCTAACAATTCATTTAACATCATTCCTTCTTCCAGGATACACTTGCGCCACAATGACTACGGTTCGGTAACGTTTTGTCCTGGCGCAAACGCTTTAACCCCACGGCCTGCTGGCTGGCGCTGCTTGCCGTTGCGATGCTGTTTATTGCACCGGTTATTTCAAAATCGCTGATGCACCATTCAGCCTGCGAACACAGCAGCATGATGATGGCAATGGACATGTCTGACATGGACCATCATATGCCCATGTCCGAGCCGTGCCCCCAGCCGTCAATGCTGCACAATATGCTGATGTCCGGTCCGGGTATGTCGCCCGGGGAACAGATCGCCTGCGGATATTGCCAGCTGCTGATCCACCTGCCTTTTATTCAGTTCTGCCTCACTGTTTTACTGCTGTTGCTGCTGATTTGCGTGCGCCGAACGCCGGTGCTGGCGCTGTGCTGCGCAACAGTTTCTCGTCCCTGGTCACCTCATCCGGCCCGCGCCCCGCCCTCTGCTGCCTTTTACTTCGCATAACACTCTAATAATTAACTGCGTAATGCTGACGGCAACGTTGAAGCGTTGTCTCGTGCTTGTTCTTTTCATAAAGAGCGACGACGTTACGCCTGAAGGACAGTAAGGCAATGATGAAAACGCATTTAAAGCCGCCGGTATCGCTGATACTGCTGGCTATCTCCTCCCCGGCGGCCATCGCAGCGGGCACGCATGACGCTATGGATATGCGGGACGATTCCGTCATGATCGTCACCTCTCCGGCGTCATCGCCGCTGGAGGTTGTGACCTCCCCTAAAACACCGCGTCAGCCCGTTCCGGCAAGCGACGGGTCTGATTATCTGAAGACGATTCCCGGCTTCTCACAAATCCGCAACGGCGGCACCAACGGCGACCCGGTATTTCGCGGCATGTTCGGCTCTCGCCTTCGTATTCTTACCAACAACGGTGAAATGCCGGGCGCCTGCCCGGCGAGAATGGATGCTCCGAGCTCTTACATTTCGCCAGAAAGCTTTGACCTGCTGACCCTAATTAAAGGGCCAGAAAGCGTGCTCTGGGGGCCGGGCAACTCGGCGGGAACCGTGCGCTTCGACAGGGAGCAGCCGCGCTTTGAGAAGGCAGGTATTCAGGGCACGGCAGGCTTGCTTACCGCCTCTAATCAACGCTGGGACAGCAACGCGGACGTTAGCCTCGGCAATGAAGACGGCTATCTTCGCCTGATCGGCAATAAATCCCGTTCAGGCGATTACGAAGACGGGAACGGCAATCGGGTAGCCTCAAAGTGGGATAAATGGAACGCCGACGTTGCCCTGGGCTGGACGCCCGACAAGGACACGCTGCTTGAGCTGACGGCTGGCAAAGGCAACGGCGAAGCCCGTTATGCCGGGCGCAGCATGGACGGTTCGCAGTTCAAGCGGGACAGCCTCGGCGCACGTTTTGAAGCATCGAACCCAGGCGAAGTATTTAATAAGTTCGAAACCAGCGTCTATTACAACTATGCCGACCACGTTATGGATAATTACTCGCTGCGATCGCCGGGAACAATGTCGGGCGGCCACATGGCCTCATCTATGGGCATGAATATGCCGATGGCGATGCAGCTCGATCGCCGCACGATTGGCGGACGCATGATGGGCACCTGGCTATGGTCAGATTACGAACTGCGCAGCGGCGTCGACGCCCAGCAAAGCACCCACCGCAGCAAGCGCGATGAGGGATGGAAGCAGGATGCTCGATTCCAGGACGCAGGGGTTTTTAGCGAATTGACCTGGAATGCGGACGCCAACAGTAAAGTTATCGGCGGCGCGCGCCTCGACCGCACCCGCGTTAATAATGATACGGACGTGGGTGCCAGCGTGCGCAGCAAAACATTACCGGCCGGTTTTGTGCGCTATGAGCAAACGCTGAGCGACCTCCCCGTGATGCTGTATGCCGGAGTAGGCTACACCGAGCGTTTCCCGGATTACTGGGAGCTGTTCTCGCCAACCTATGGACCCGATGGCTCTAAGAATGTCTTCGATAAACTGAAAACGGAAAAAACTACGCAGTTAGATATTGGCGCGCAGTACAGCGGTGAGCGCCTGAATAGCTGGGTTTCCGCCTACCTTGGGCGGGTTAATGATTTCATTCTGTTCCGCTATGCCCCTAATAACGCGCGCGTTAGCCAGGTCGATAACGTTGACGCCACCATTATGGGGGGCGAAATGGGCATGAGCTATGCGCTTACCGAAGCCTGGAAGGCGGATGCAAGCCTCGCTTATGCCTGGGGCCAAAACACCAGCGACCACCAGCCTCTGCCGCAAATGGCACCGCTTGAAACGCGCTTTGGCTTAACCTGGGAGCAAGGTGACTGGAGCAGTACCGGCCTGCTGCGCCTGGTCAGCAGCCAGCAGCGGGTTGCGCTGAATGAAGGCAACGTGGTCGGGAAAGACTTTGATAAAAGCGGCGGCTTTGCGATTTTCTCCGCCAACGCGGCCTATCGTCTCAGCAAGGCCATCAAGCTAAGCGCCGGCGTCGATAACCTGTTTAACAAAACCTACAGCGAGCACCTGAACCTGGCGGGCAACAGCAGCTTTGGCTATTCGTCCAACACCCCGGTGAATGAGCCAGGCCGAACGGTCTGGGGCAAAGTGAACGTCACATTCTGATAACCATGGCCCCTGCGTCAGGGGCCATGAAGCTTAACCACCCACCAGCCAGGAGGCTGATATGTTTGCAAAACTTCGTACACCCGAAGGTAAAAAATTCCTTATTGCGGTTGTGATTATCTTCACCATCGTGGTGTCACTGATTTCAAAAGTCACCTTTGAGGGCGTTGAAGAGCAGTACAACTGGCCGATGGAGCAATGGACGCTGGATATGTTTATCATGCAGGGGGCCTGGGTTGCCATCTACACGATCATGTTTACCCTTCTCTGCTCGCTGCCGTTTGCTTTCTATTTCTTAGCGCCTAAGGATGGCCGCGGCTAAGCCCATTTAGCCTTCAGCGTGCCGAAAAAGCAGAATGTTGTCGGCACGCCTGCCTTAAACCCCTTACTTTTATGCTTCTTTATCAAATCCACTTGCCTGAAACGCGCCTCACGAGTAGTTTGACGCAATATTTTCGCATCTCAATTTTTGACAGGAAACACCGATGGCAAGAGCTAACGAAATCAAAAAAGGCATGGTTCTCAACTACAACGGCAAACTGCTGATTGTTAAAGATATTGATATCCAGGCCCCCAGCGCACGCGGCGCAGCAACCCTGTACAAGATGCGTTTCTCAGATGTCCGCACCGGGCAGAAAGTGGAAGAGCGCTTCAAGGGTGACGATATCGTTGACACCATTACCCTGACCCGCCGCTTCGTTGATTTCTCCTATATCGACGGCAACGAATACGTCTTTATGGATAAAGAAGATTACACCCCGTACATCTTCACCAAAGACCAGATCGAAGAAGAGCTGCAGTTCATCCCTGAAGGCGGTATGCCGGATATGCAGGTTCTGACCTGGGATGGCCAGCTGCTGGCGCTGGAGCTGCCGCAAACCGTAGACCTGGAAATTATCGAAACCGCACCGGGCATCAAAGGCGCTTCTGCCAGCTCCCGCACCAAACCGGCGACCTTGTCCACCGGGCTGGTGATTCAGGTCCCGGAATACATGGTTGCCGGCGAGAAAATCCGCATTCATATTGCAGAAAAACGCTCAATGGGCCGCGCTGACTGATTGATGAAACGCTCCTCCGGGAGCGTTTTTTTTCTTCACCACCCGATAGTTATTATACCAATCAAACCTAAACCCTCTATTTCTGGAGCTAAATCACACAAAAACGATTAACTCTACGGACCAATTTCATTTCCTGTTATACAGCTTTACACTACGCAGGTTTCCCTTACCCAGGATGCCAACCTATGGACACGATTGCCACCGCTTCACTTCCGGATACCGTTCAACGGCCAAACTACGATCGCGGCGCGCTTAAAACGCGCATCGTGCATTTTGGCTTTGGCGCTTTTCACCGTGCGCATCAGGCCCTGCTCACTGACAGGGTTCTCAACAAGCTTGGCGGCGACTGGGGGATCTGCGAGATCAGCCTGTTTAACGGCGATAAGCTAATGCAGGATCTTCGCCGGCAGGATCATCTTTTTACGGTGCTGGAAAAAGGTGCGGCAGGAAATCAGGCTCTGGTGATTGGCGCCGTGAAAGAGTGCCTGAACGCGAAGCTGGACGGCATGGAGGCCATCATTGAGAAGTTTTGCGAGCCTCAGGTCGCTATCGTCTCCCTGACCGTCACCGAAAAAGGCTACTGCATCGATCCTGCCAGCGGAAAGCTTGATGCCACCAATGAACGAATCATTCATGACCTGGCCTCGCCTCAGCGGCCCCACTCGGTGCCGGGGATCCTTGTCGAAGCGCTAAGCCGCCGCCGCGAGCGCGGCTTAAATCCGTTTACGGTCTTATCCTGCGACAATATCCCCAATAACGGACACTTAGTCCGCCAGGCCGTGCAGGGCATGGCTGCCAAACGAAGCGCGGAGCTGGAAGCATGGATTGTCGAAAAGGTCACTTTCCCGAGCACCATGGTTGACCGCATTGTGCCGGCAGCTACGGAAGAGTCCCTGCAGGAGATAGCGGAAATTCTGGGCGTCAAAGATCCCTGCGCCATCGCCGCTGAGCCGTTTATCCAGTGGGTCATCGAGGATAACTTCGTTGCCGGACGCCCCGAATGGGAAAGCGCTGGCGTGGAAATGGTTGACGATGTCATGCCCTTTGAACAAATGAAGCTGCGTATGCTCAACGGCAGCCATTCGTTTCTTGCCTACCTGGGCTACCTGGGCGGTTACACCTATATTAATGATTGTATGGCGGACAAGCATTTTGTCCTTGCTGCCAGACACCTGATGCTACAGGAGCAGGCGGTGACGCTGAATATTCGCGGCGTCGACCTGAATCAGTACGCCACAAGTCTGCTGGCGCGCTTCGCTAATCCGGCGCTCAAGCACCGTACCTGGCAAATCGCCATGGACGGGAGCCAGAAGCTTCCTCAGCGCTGGCTGGAAAGCGTGCGCTGGCATCTGGAAAACGGCAGCAGCTGGCCCTGCCTTGCGCTCGGCATTGCTGGCTGGATGCGCTACGTCAGCGGCGTAGACGAGCAGGGGCACGCCGTTGATGTCCGCGATCCGCTGCTGGAGAAAATCCAGAGGCTGGTAAGCCGCAGCCAGGAAAATGAGCGCGTAGATGCCCTCCTTACACTGAGTGAAATTTTCGGCGATGAGCAGCCCAAAAACATCAAATTTGTCGAGAGCGTTCAGCATGCATGGCAGCAGCTTGCTCACTTTGGCGCACGCGAAGCGGTCAAAAACCTGCGTTTAAATTAACATTCAATGCGCTTAACGGGGCTTTACCCGGAGGCAAGGGCGTTAAGGCTTCTCTTTTAACCGGGTTGTCGTCAGGATAGTCAGCGTAAATAATTAACGCTGGCTTACTGATTGACGTGGTTTACAGGTAGTGAACCCCCCGGAGTTTCCGTGACAAAAACAAATCTAATCACCGGCTTCCTTGGCAGCGGCAAAACCACCACCATCCTGCATCTGCTGGCGAATAAACCTGCCGATGAAAAATGGGCGGTGCTGGTAAATGAGTTTGGCGAGGTCGGCATTGACGGCGCCCTGCTGGCGGACAGCGGAGCGCTGCTCAAAGAGATCCCCGGCGGCTGTATGTGCTGCGTTAACGGCCTGCCAATGCAGGTCGGCCTCAACACGCTACTTCGCCAGGGGAAACCGGATCGCCTGCTGATTGAGCCCACCGGCCTCGGTCACCCTAAGCAAATCCTCGATATGCTCAACGCGGAAGTTTATCAGCCGTGGATTGATCTGCGCGCGACGCTCTGCCTGCTGGATGCCCGCCAGTTGCTGAATGAAAAAGCCCTCAATAATGAGAACTTCCGCGACCAGCTTGCCGCGGCGGATATTATTGTGGCCAATAAACAGGATCGCGCCACGCCGGAAAGCCAGGCCGCCTTAGCGCAGTGGTACCAGGCTCAGGGAGACAGCCGGGAGCTGGTTCACGCTGAAAACGGCGCTATCGACCTCGGATTACTGGACAAACTCCGTCTGAATCAGCGCGAGCTGCCGGCCAGCGCCGGGCACCAGCATGCGCAGGCGGTGACTGCTGGCCTTGCTGCGCTAAGTCTTCCCGGACATCAGCGCTGGCGCCGCAGCGTCAACAGCGGGCAGGGTTATCACGCCTGTGGCTGGATTTTCGATGAGGAAACCGTGTTTGACACAATCGGCCTGCTGGAGTGGGCGCGCCTTGCTCCGGTTGAACGCGTCAAAGGCGTGCTGCGCATTCCAGAAGGGCTGGTCCGTATCAACCGCCAGGGCAATGACCTGCATATTGAAACACAATCCTCGCCGCCACCTGACAGCCGCATAGAGTTGATACACTCGGCTCTCCCTGACTGGAACGCTCTGCAATCCAGCCTGTTGAGCTTACGTTTAAGTTAATGCGTCTACCTTTTCGCCCCCGTAATGAGATTTAGAAACTGCATCATGACTAATCGCCTCCCTCTAATCCTGCTGCTGAACGCCCTGGGCCTTGCCCTGTTCTTTAGCTGGTATCTGCCCGTGAACCATGGATTTTGGTTCAACATTGACTCAGCGCTGTTCCATTTCTTTAATCAGGAACTGGTCAAGAGCCATGCCTTTTTAACGCTGATAGCCATCACCAATAACCGCGCTTTCGACGGCATTTCGCTGCTGGCCATGGGGGGACTCTTCTCCTGGTTCTGGCTGCGTGAGGACGGCGCCGGCCGCCGCCGCCTGGTGTTGATGGGTATTGTCATGCTGCTTTCTGCGGTCGTGATTAATCAGCTAGGTCACCTTATCCCGGTGGCGCACGCCAGCCCGACGCTGTTCTTCACCGATATCCATCGCGTCAGCGAGCTGCTGCACATCCCAACCAAAGATGCCTCCCGCGACAGTTTCCCTGGCGATCACGGCCTCATGTTGCTTATCTTCACCGGTTTTATGCTGCGCTATTTCGGCGTGCGTGCGTTTCTTATCGCGAGTGTGATCTTCTTTATCTTCTCTTCGCCAAGAATAATGATAGGCGCGCACTGGTTTACCGATGTCTACGTTGGCTCGCTTTCTATTGCCCTGGTGGGCCTGCCGTGGGTACTTTTAACCCCACTCAGTGACCGGTTAATTTCGCTACTGAACCGTACTCTGCCGGGTAAATATAGAGCTTCTCGCTGACGGCTAATAAGCCACGACGATGTTGAATAAGCAGGGCTCCCCCGGGGATCTGCTTATTTTTTCAACACCATGACGGTAAAATGAATATTTACCCACGCCAAATCCCCTTCCTTTTGAATGACCTGACGATAAAACCAGCGCTATCGTCGATCATTTGTTCGAAATAACCTTTCGCGACGAATCATCACAATTTCTTATAAAAATAAGAATAAAAACGCTCGCATAGCCTGGTTTGATCGGGTACTCTCGGAAAAGTTTGCGCTACAGCCCTAAAATTTGTGCCGTGAATAAAATTGTGCGGTAAGCCACATTTTTGTGCATGAATAATTGTTTCAGCGCTTTCAGGTTATTAGTCTCGTCACGTTGGTAATTTTGTATAACGAATTATTCGTTAAGGACTTCAAGGGAAAACAAACAACATGGTCAAATCTCAGCCTATTTTGAGATACATCCTGCGGGCTATCCCCGCAATTGCGGTAGCGGTTATGCTCTCCGCCTGTAGTTCGACTAACACAGCAAATATGCATTCTGAGACGCATGCAGTCGGTGAAAAAGATGGTTTTTTACTGCAAGCCTCTCAGGATGAATTCGAAGAGATGGTTCGTAATGTCGATGTTAAATCACGCATTATGGATCAATACGCGAGCTGGAAAGGTGTACGCTACCGTCTAGGCGGCAGCAGCAGAGCGGGTATCGATTGTTCTGCCTTTGTGCAGCGCACGTTCCAGGAACAGTTTGGCTTAACGCTGCCTCGTTCAACGTCAGAGCAGCAGGAGACCGGCAAATCCGTTTCGCGTAATAAATTACGCACCGGCGATTTGGTTCTGTTCCGTGCGGGGTCAACCGGGCGTCATGTTGGCATCTACATTGGCAATAACCAATTTGTACATGCCTCTACCAGCAGCGGCGTGGTGATTTCCAGCATGGATGAGCCCTACTGGAAGAAGCGCTACAACGAAGCGCGCCGGGTGCTCAGCCGCAGCTGATGCGGTAAAAGATACGTTTTGTTGAGGGTTATTCCCTTGGCTACTTAACAAAACCACCAACGTTAAAAACGCTGCCGACGCAGCGTTTTTTTTATGTCTTAAATTCAGAGGGTTACTTTTCCTGCAGGTAAAGTCACGGCGAATAGTTACCCGATGAAACAAAGTAAACAATTTCCGGGTTATGGGTTATAGTCAGAAAAAATAATAGAACAAACGATAATTCGCTTGCCCTTGTGGGACTCATACATCCATGTCTTATAAGAATATTTTTTCGCGCTACTTTAGCACGCCAAAACAGATAGTCGCATTCAGCCTGCTGATAGGGCTGTTCTTCGCAGTATTCGTGGGGGGGCTGACCAGCCTGGCGCTCCACTCTAAGCGTGAGTCCGCTTATAACCTCCTCGCTCGCGATATCAGCAGCTACCTGGGGACCTTTTTTAAAGAACTCCACGCCACCGCCGACGGTATTCAGCCCTTAACCATGAACGAATGTGAGAGGGTCAGCGGCGAGCTTACGTCCCGCGCCGCTTTTAATCCGAACGTACGCGCTTTTTTGCTGGTGCGTAACGGCATTGCCTACTGTTCTTCCGCCACCGGCAGCATGGAGCTGTCGATGGATGCGCTGGAACCCGAGCTGAATATCAATAAAACCATCGACCTGGCGATTATGAACGGCACGCCGATGATGCCGGGTAAGCCGGTCATTGCCGCCTGGTTTCTGAATCCTTTGTCTGCCGGCCGAGGCGTCTTTACCACCCTTAACGTCAACCTTACGCCCTACCTGGTCTTCACCTCACGACAGCAGGAGATCCGCTCCATGGCGCTGGTGGTGGGAAACAAAGCGCTAACCTCTTATTCTCCCGACGTCATTAACGTTGATGAACTTCCTCCCTCCCCCACGCGAATCTCCGTTCTCAGCGATTACCCGATTAAACTCTACATTTACGGCACTCCGTGGCCGGTGGAGGATATTCAGCTCGCGATCCTTGCCGGATTATTATCCGGCCTGCTGGGCACCGCGCTGTGCGGCTATTTCCTGTCGGTGAAGCTACGGGCCGGCAAAGAAATTCTTACCGGCATCAAGCGCGGACAGTTCTTTGTGGTTTACCAGCCGATTGTCGACTCACAGGCTCTGCAGATGCATGGGATAGAAGTGCTGATGCGCTGGGAGCATCCCACTGCTGGGATGATACCGCCGGATGCTTTTATCGGCTTTGCCGAAGCCCAGCAGCTGATTGTCCCCTTGACTCGCCATCTCTTCGAGCTGATAGCCAAAGATGCGCCTGCGCTGCAAAAGGTTCTGCCTGCGGGTGCAAAGCTGGGCGTTAACCTTGCCCCTAGCCACCTTCACTCTCCGACTTTTAAGCAAGATATTCAGGCTTTTGCCGCTTCCCTGCCGCCGCACCATTTCCAGCTGGTTTTCGAGATAACGGAGCGCGACATGCTGAAAGAAAAAGAGGCAATGGGCATTTTCGCCTGGCTGCATGAGCAAGGGTTTGAAATTGCGGTTGATGACTTCGGCACCGGCCACAGCGCGCTGATTTACCTGGAGCGGTTTACGCTGGATTACCTGAAGATTGACCGCGGCTTCGTCAACTCCATCGGTATGGAGACGGTAACGGCGCCGGTGCTCGACGCCGTTCTGACGCTTGCCCAACGCCTGAATATGAATACGGTGGCGGAGGGCGTAGAGACGCCGGAGCAGGCGAAATGGCTTATCGAGCGCGGCTGTAACTTCCTGCAGGGGTATTACTTTAGTCGTCCGCTTACGCTAAGCCAGCTGATCAGCTGGAATCCTTCCCACACGCTTTATGACGAATTGAAAGACTGACAGACATTGCACTATCTTCGCTGGCTAACTTATGATTAACCATCATGGGCTTACCGGGCGCAGGAACGCTACGCCCGCACTCACCCATCCACCGGGCAAGGAATAAAGATGACAAAAGCTGTACGTGCACTGATGCTGCTTTGCCTGATCACGTTTTCCCTGATGCCGCGCGCCGCAGAGATAAATGAAAGCTATTCCTTTGCCGTGCTGGGTGAACCAAAGTACGCCGTCAACTTCACGCAGTTTGATTACGTCAATCCAGCCGCTCCCAAGGGCGGTAATATTACCCTTTCTGCCATTGGCACCTTTGATAACTTCAACCGTTATGCCATGCGGGGCAACCCCGGCGTACGCACCGATACGCTTTACGACACGCTGTTCACCACTTCAGACGACGAGCCCGGTAGCTATTACCCGCTGATTGCCGAGATGGCTCGCTACCCGTCCAATTTTGCCTGGGCCGAAGTGTCAATCAACCCCCGCGCTCGTTATCAGGACGGTAGCCCGATTACCGCGCAGGACGTCGCCTTCACCTTCAATAAGTTTATGACCGAAGGCGTGCCGCAGTTCCGGCTGATATACAAAGGTGCGACGGTGCGGGCCATTGCTCCGCTCACCGTGCGTATCGAGCTTGCCACGCCGAGCAAAGACAGAATGCTGGGGTTATTCTCGCTGCCGGTCTTCCCGGAAAAGTTCTGGAAAGATCACAAGCTGAGCGATCCGCTCTCCTCTCCACCGCTTTCCAGCGGGCCGTATAAAATCACCGACTGGAAAATGGGACAATACATCACTTATTCGAGAGTTCGCGACTACTGGGCGGCAAATCTGCCCGTTAACCGTGGACGGTGGAATTTTAATACCATCCGCTATGACTATTACCTTGACGATGACGTTGCCTTTGAGGCCTTCAAGGCCGGAGCTTTTGATTTCCGCAGCGAAGTGTCAGCCAAAAACTGGGCCACTCGCTACACCGGTAAAAACTTCAGCAACCATTACATCGTTAAAGATGAACAGAAAAACGAATCGGCGCAGGACGCCCGCTGGCTGGCGTTTAACATCCAGCGCCCCATCTTCTCAGACCGTCGGATAAGGGAAGCCATCGGCCTGGCCTTTGATTTTGAATGGATGAACAAGGCGCTGTTTTACGGCGCCTACAGCCGGGCAAACAGCTACTTCCAGAATACGGAATACGCGGCTCGCGGCTATCCTGATGCCGACGAGCTGATGCTGCTGGCGCCGATGAAAAAAGATCTCCCGCCGGAGGTCTTCACCTCTATCTACAACCCGCCTAAATCGGACGGCAGAGGGTTTGATCGGGAAAACCTGCTCAAGGCGCTCAGCCTGCTGAAAGAGGCGGGCTGGGAGTTAAAAGACCAGAAACTGGTGAATGTCACCACCGGCAAGCCGTTTGTGTTTGAACTGCTGGTCGGCACGGCTGGCAATACGCAATGGATCCTCCCCTTCCAGCGCAATTTGCAGCGCCTGGGCATCACCATGAACATTCGTCAGGTTGATAACTCTCAACTCTCCAGCCGCCTGCGCAGCCGCGATTACGACATGATGCCGCGCGTCTATAGCGCAATGCCTTACCCGAGCCCGGATCTGCAAATCATCTGGGCGTCGGAGTACATCAATTCGAGCTATAACGCCCCCGGCGTGCAAAGCCCGGTTATCGACAAGCTTATCGGGATGATCATTGCCAGCCAGGGCGATAAGAAAAAACTGCTGCCCCTTGGCCGCGCGCTTGACCGCGTACTGACCTGGAACAACTATATGCTGCCGATGTGGTATATGTCGGCCGACCGTCTGGCCTGGTGGAATAAATTCTCTCGTCCGGCCATCCACCCGATTTACAATCTCGGCTTCGATAACTGGTGGTATGACGTTAACAAAGCGGCGAAGCTGCCCGCCGACCGACGCCAGGGGGAATAACGTGGGCGCTTATATCCTGCGGCGTTTGCTGCTTATCATTCCCACGCTGTGGGCAATCATCACCATCAACTTTTTCATCGTGCAAATTGCCCCCGGTGGGCCGGTGGACCAGGCGATTGCCGCGATACAAATGGGCCACAGCAGCGGGATGCCCGGCATGAATAACGATGCCATGGGCAGTGGCCATGCCCGAACCGGCGTAGGCGATGCCACAAGCAGCCAGTACCGTGGCGCACGAGGGCTCGATCTGGAAGTTATCGCGGACATTGTGCACCGCTACGGGTTCGACAAGCCGCTGCACGAGCGCTATTTCTCTATGCTTGGCGACTATTTACGCTTTGACTTCGGCAATAGCCTGTTCCGTAGCTCGTCGGTCATTAAGCTGATCAAAGAAAGCCTCCCGGTCTCCATTTCAATCGGGCTGTGGAGCACGCTGATTATCTATCTGGTGTCGATTCCGCTGGGGATCCGCAAGGCGGTGAGCAACGGCAGCAGCTTTGATATCTGGAGCAGCATTTTTATTATCATCGGCTACGCCATTCCGGCGTTTTTGTTTGCCATCCTGCTGATTGTGCTGTTTGCCGGCGGCACATGGCTCGACTGGTTCCCTCTACGGGGGCTGACGTCGGCCAATTTTGACGCCCTGCCCTGGTACAGCAAAATCACTGATTACCTCTGGCACATCACCCTGCCGGTACTGGCAACGGTTATCGGCGGTTTTGCCACCTTGACGATGCTGACGAAAAACTCATTCCTCGATGAGATCCGCAAGCAGTATGTGGTGACCGCCCGGGCCAAAGGGCTGGATGAGAAAAAAATCCTCTATCGCCACGTCTTCCGCAACGCCATGCTGCTGGTGATTGCCGGTTTTCCGGCGACGTTTATCAGCATGTTCTTCACCGGCTCACTGCTTATTGAGGTGATGTTCTCCCTTAACGGGCTCGGCCTTCTGGGTTATGAAGCGACGATTTCGCGCGACTATCCGGTGATCTTCGGCACGCTTTATATTTTCAGTCTGATTGGCCTGCTGACCAACATCATCAGCGATGTCACCTATACGCTGGTCGATCCCCGCATTGATTTTGAGGGACGATAATGAGCCGATTAAGTCCGGTAAACCAGGCGCGCTGGGCGCGCTTTCGCCAGAACCGTCGCGGCTACTGGTCGCTGTGGATCTTTGCGCTGATTTTTGTTTTGAGCATGGGGGCAGAGCTGGTCGCCAACGAGCGCCCGCTGATGGTGAGTTACGAAGGTAAGCTCTGGTTCCCGTCGCTGAAAAACTACAGTGAAAGCGACTTTGGCGGCCCGCTTTCAACCCCCGCGGACTACCAGGATCCCTGGCTGACGGAGCGCCTCAATGAAAAAGGCTGGATCCTCTGGGCACCGATACGCTTTAGCAGCAACACCATCAACTACGCCAGCAATGTGCCCTTCCCTTCGCCGCCAGACGCGCAAAACTGGCTCGGAACAGATGCCAACGGCAGTGACGTACTGGCGCGGATCCTCTACGGCACTCGTATCTCCATCCTCTTCGGCCTAATGCTGACCTTTTTCTCCAGCATCATTGGCGTTCTGGCCGGTGCGGTGCAGGGCTATTACGGCGGACGCATCGACCTGTGGGGGCAACGATTTATTGAAGTCTGGTCCGGCATGCCGACGCTGTTTTTGATCATCATGCTTTCGAGCGTGGTACAGCCCAATTTCTGGTGGCTGCTGGGCATTACCGTGTTGTTTGGCTGGATGAGTCTGGTGGGCGTTGTGCGTGCCGAGTTTTTGCGTACCCGCAACTTCGACTATATTCGCGCGGCACGAGCTCTGGGCGTCAGCGACTGGTCTATCATGACCCGCCACATGTTGCCCAACGCCATGGTGGCTACTCTGACCTTCCTGCCCTTTATTCTGTGCGCATCGATAACGACCCTGACCTCGCTCGATTTTCTAGGCTTTGGTCTGCCGCTGGGCTCTCCATCGCTCGGTGAGCTGGTATTGCAGGGGAAAAATAATCTGCAGGCGCCGTGGCTGGGCATTTCCGCCTTTTTATCGCTGGCAATCCTGCTCTCCCTGTTAATTTTTATTGGCGAAGCGGTTCGTGACGCCTTCGATCCCTCTAAGGCGCGCTGACCATGACGACTCCACTACTCGCCATCAACCATCTTTCGATTGCTTTCCAGCAGGGCAACGCTCTGCGCCAGGTTGTGGATTCGGTTTCTCTTCAGGTTGAAGCCGGTGAGACGCTGGCGCTGGTCGGCGAGTCCGGCTCGGGCAAGAGCGTTACGGCACTCTCCGTGCTGCGTTTGCTGCCGTCGCCGCCCGTGGTTTATCCCTCCGGAGAGATTTTATTTCACGGCACGGACCTGCTGAACGCGCCGGAAAAAAACCTGCGCGGCGTGCGCGGCAACAAAATTGCGATGATTTTTCAGGAGCCGATGGTGTCGTTGAATCCGCTGCACACCCTCGAAAAACAGCTCTATGAAGTGCTCTCTCTGCACCGGGGAATGCGGCCGGAAGCGGCGAGAGCGGAGATCCTTACCTGTCTCGACCGCGTGGGGATCCGCAGCCCCGCCTCCCGGCTTCACGACTACCCTCACCTGCTGTCTGGCGGAGAACGCCAGCGCGTGATGATTGCCATGGCGCTGCTGACGCGCCCTGAATTGCTGATTGCCGATGAGCCAACAACCGCGCTGGACGTTTCCGTTCAGGCGCAGATCCTGCAGCTGCTGCAAGAGCTGAAGCAGGAGCTGAACATGGGGCTGCTGTTTATCACGCATAACCTGAGCATTGTGAAAAAGCTGGCTGACAACGTGGCGGTGATGCGTAACGGTCAGTGCGTTGAGCAGCAGCCTGCCGCAAGGCTATTCAGCCATCCGCAGCATCCCTATACCCGGCAGCTGCTGGCAGCAGAACCTTCCGGAGGGCCAGTACCGCTTGAAACGGACGCGGCTCCTCTGCTCAGGGTTGAAGATTTACAGGTCGCTTTCCCCATCCGTCGTGGCCTACTAAAAAGAACGGTCGGCCACCATTACGGTCTTAAAAAGCTGAGCTTCGAGCTGCTGCCCGGCGAAAGCCTTGGGCTGGTTGGAGAGTCTGGATCCGGCAAAAGTACGACCGGTCTTGCCCTGCTGCGATTAATTCACTCCACGGGCGCTATCTGGTTTGATGGCCAGCCGCTGCATCAGCTCAAACGCAAACAGCTGCTGCCGCTGCGCCGCCGCGTGCAGGTGGTCTTCCAGGATCCCAACTCCTCTCTCAACCCACGCCTCGACGTGCTGCAAATCGTTGAGGAAGGCCTGCGGGTGCATCACCCGTCGTTGAGCGCCGCAGAACGTAAAGCTAAAGTCATTCAGGCCCTGGAGGAAGTGGGGCTGCAGGCAGATATGCTGCACCGCTATCCGGCTGAGTTTTCCGGCGGCCAGCGTCAGCGTATCGCCATCGCCAGAGCTTTGATTTTGCAGCCGCAGCTTATCGTGCTGGATGAGCCGACCTCCTCGCTTGACCGCTCGGTGCAGGCGCAAATTCTGGCGCTGCTAAAATCGCTGCAGGAAAAGCACCGGCTGGCGTATATCTTCATCAGCCATGATTTACAGGTGGTAAAAGCGCTTTGCCACCAGATGGTGGTACTGCGTCAGGGGGAGGTTGTCGAGCAGGGAGATTGCAGGCAGATTTTTAGCGCACCACAAAGCGACTACACGCGTCAGCTTCTGGCACTCGCCTGAGTTCAGAAGGGATTATTGCTGGAAAAAGACTCGGCAATCGCCACACCAACGTTTTTCAGCCGACAGGTTGCCGCCAGCTCGTCCTGAAGATTAACAAACAGGCACGGCTCGCCTTCGCATTCCACGACGGAGCTGTCCACTTCAATATCGCTCAATGCCTGGCTGAGGGTATCCATAATCGGCCACGCTTTTTCCCCGTCCGGGCTCAGCAGCTTAAGGCCAATCAGGGCATCCTGATCGGGCTGGCCGTTTTGCGGAATCGGTTCAACTTTGGAGCCTGCAAAACCCGTCAACCAGCGATAGCTGTGCGGCAGGCGGTGCACGATGGACAGTTGTATGGTATTCAATTTCATTTCCCCGGAAGTTCCAGTCGGCAATCTAACGCAAATAGTTTACATAAAGGTTAACACAATGTTGATAAATTGCGTTTAAACGAGTATGAAAACGGTTTACATCCATTGTAGTAATTTAAAAACTAACGCTTTATTTTTGTGCTCCGGCACGCGTTTCGGCGCTATATGTATCGCTTTCTGAGATCTAACTCAACCTTTTTAACTACAAAGTTGTGACTTTTTACAGTTGAGCCTTTTACATATGCGAAACATATATCCTGTATCGGGTCGCCGGACAGCGGGGTTTCAGCGGGGAAAACGGGCGTTTCAGGAGAGAAACGCCCGAGGGTAATCAGGCTTTTGCGTTACGGGCTTTGCTGGCGTACAGATAGAACAGCACGGAGGCGGTGGCGCAGAAGGCGATAGATAAGATCATCGGCCAGGCGGTATTAAAGGTTGCCACCGACAGCAGCGCCCCGGTCAGCGCGCCGATGCCAAAGCGGAAGGTGCCGGCCAGCGACGAAGCCGTTCCGGCCATGTGCGGGAACTCGTCAAGAATGACCGCCATGCCGTTGGAGGAAACCATCGACACGCAGCTGATAAACACCGCCACGCCGAGCACCATCGCCCAGAAGCCAAAGTCGAACTGGCTGCTGATAACTAGCCATATTGCCATCGCAAACTGGATGTACAGCCCGGTGCGGAACATATTGATGGCCCCAACCCGGCGTACAAAGCGGCTGTTTACCATGGTCATAAAGAACAGGAAGACCACGTTCAGCGCAAAGTAGTAGCCAAAATGCTGCGGCGAAACGTGGTTTAGTTCGATGTAAACAAACGGCCCGGCGCTAAGGAAAGAGAACATTCCGGCGAAGCTGAAGCCGCTGGCCAGCATATAGCTGAGCACGCGCTTGTGGCGAAACAGCGTAGCGAAGTTGCCCATCGTAGTACGCAGATGAAATTTCTGTCGCATCTCGGGCGCGAGCGTTTCGTGAATAAAGAAGAAAATCATCGCTGACGCCAGCAGCGCCGCGGCGGCGAGGATCCAGAAAATCGCGTGCCAGCTAAACCACACCAGCACCGCTCCCCCGACCATAGGCGCCACAAGCGGCGCAATGGTGGTGATCAGCATCACGAAAGACATCATCCGCGAGAACTCTTCTTTCGGGTAAATATCGCGCATCAGGGCGTTAATCACCACGCTTGCCGCCGCGGCCGCCAGGCCATGCAGGAAGCGCATCGCAATCAGCTGATCGATGGTCTGCGAAAGCGCACAGGCGATAGCCGCGAGGGCAAAGACCAGCGTACCGCCCAGCACAACCGGCTTGCGCCCAAGACTGTCGGCCATCGGCCCATAAAAAATCTGCCCGATAGCAAATCCCAGTATATAGGTACTGAGGGTCATCTGCGCGCTGCCCGCCGGCACATTAAAGCCCCTGGCAATCATCGGCAGCGCCGGTAGATACATATCGATGGAGAGCGGCATTAGCATCGCCAGCAGGCCAAGGATCACGATAATACCGACAGAAGAGTTCTGTTTACGGCTCAAAGGTCACTCCGGAGATTAGGGCATGCCGACGCTGGCAATTTCCTGTTCTGTTAACGGGCGGTACTCACCGGGTGCCAGCTCAGGATCCAGTGCGATTTCACCGATGCGCTCGCGGTGCAGGCCAACAACGCGGTTACCGACCGCCGCAAACATGCGTTTGACCTGGTGGTAGCGACCTTCGCTGATGGTCAGCCGCACCTCCGTCGGGGTAATCACCTCCAACACGGCAGGTTTGGTGAGGTCTTTCTCATTATGCAGTTGAACACCCTTAGCGAAGTGTTCCGCCGTGCCCTCTGCGACCGGCGACTCGAGCGTGACAAGATAAGTTTTTTCGCAATGATGGCGTGGAGAGGTAATGCGGTGCGACCACTGGCCATCGTCCGTCATCAGTACCAGACCGGTGGTATCGATATCCAGACGGCCTGCGGCATGCAGCTTGTGCGCCACCGGCACGTCGAGGAAGTAGAGCACCGTCGGATGATCGGGGTCATCGGTCGAGCAAACGTAGCCCTGCGGCTTGTTGAGCATAAAATAGCGCGGGCCGTTTTGCTGGGTTAGCGGGTTATCATCAAACGCCACCTGGTGCTCCGGCAGCAGTTTAAAGGAGGCGTCGCGCACGACTTCACCATCAATGGTGACGCGGTTCGCGCGGATTTCACGGCCAGAGATAGCGCGGCTGATGCCAAGCTGCTGAGAAATAAATTTATCGAGTCGCATTAAAAGTATTGCCTGTTTCATGAAGGTGCCGACAAACGAGATTGCGGCCGGGACTGAAGCCCAAATTCAGGTGGAAATTGGTTTGCCTGATAATTAGTTTGCCAGTATAGCGACATCAAAAACTCTCTCAAGATAAAACCGTGCTTTATGGCATAATCGTTGCTGTCATTTGAGAAGAAGGTCGAAAAACCACCCCGCCATGTCTTTTACTCTACGCCCATATCAGCAAGAAGCCGTGGACGCCACCCTCAGCTACTTCCGTAAACACGCTGAGCCGGCCGCGATCGTGCTCCCTACCGGTGCGGGAAAAAGTCTGGTGATAGCGGAGCTTGCGCGAGTGGCTCGCGGGCGGGTACTGGTGCTTGCTCACGTAAAAGAGCTGGTGGCACAAAACCACGCCAAATACGTTGCCCTTGGGCTGGAAGCGGACATCTTTGCCGCCGGGCTGCAGCGCAAGGAGAGTCAGGGAAAAGTGGTTTTTGGCAGCGTTCAGTCTGTTGCCCGCAATCTTGAACATTTTCACGGCGAGTTCTCTCTGCTGATTGTCGATGAATGCCATCGCATCGGCGACAGCGACGAGAGCCAGTATCAGCAAATCCTCACCCATCTTCGCAGTAACAACCCAAAACTGCGGCTGCTGGGGTTGACCGCCACGCCCTACCGCCTCGGCAAGGGCTGGATTTATCAATTTCACTATCACGGCATGGTCCGAGGCGATGAAAAGGCGCTGTTCCGCGACTGCATCTATGAGCTGCCGCTGCGCTACATGATCAAGCATGGCTACCTGACGCCGCCGGAAAGGCTCGACATGCCGGTGGTGCAATACGACTTCAGCCGTCTGCAGGCGCAGCCCAACGGGCTATTCAGCGAAGCGGACCTGAACCGCGAGCTTAAGCAGCAAAAACGCATCACGCCCCATATCATCAGCCAGATCGTTGAGTTTGCCGCCGAGCGGCGTGGCGTGATGATCTTCGCCGCTACGGTAGAGCACGCCAAAGAGATCACCGCCCTGCTTCCCGCCAGCGACGCGGCCCTGATTACCGCCGACACGCCCGGCCCGGCGCGCGATACGCTGATTGAAGCCTTTAAAAATCAGCAGTTCCGCTTTCTGGTGAACGTTGCGGTCCTGACCACCGGCTTTGATGCGCCGCACGTGGATCTGATAGCTATCCTGCGCCCTACCGAGTCGGTTAGCCTTTACCAACAAATCGTTGGCCGCGGCCTGCGCCTGTCACCGGGCAAAAAAGATTGCCTGATCCTCGACTACGCCGGTAATCCGCACGATCTCTTTACCCCGGAAGTGGGCAACGCCAAAGGCAAAAGCGACAACGTGCCGGTGCAGGTGTTTTGCCCTTCCTGCGGGTTTGCCAATACCTTCTGGGGGAAAACGACCGCAGACGGCAAAGTCATTGAACACTTTGGCCGCCGCTGCCAGGGCTGGTTTGAGGACGACGACGGCCTGCGCGAGCAGTGCGACTACCGCTTCCGCTTCAAGAACTGCCCCAACTGCAATGCGGAAAACGATATCGCCGCCCGCCGCTGCCATCAGTGCGACCACGTGCTGGTCGACCCGGACGATATGCTTAAAGCAGCCCTGAAGCTGAAAGATGCGCTGGTGCTGCGCTGCAGCGGGATGACGCTACATCACGGTGGAGATGCTAAAGGTGACTGGCTGAAAATTACCTATTACGACGAAGACGGGGCAGACGTTAGCGAGCGCTTCCGTCTCCAGACACCGGCCCAGCGCATGGCGTTTGAACAGCTTTTTATTCGCCCCCACTCACGCGCGCCCGGCGTGCCGCTACGCTGGATAAACGCGGCTGACGTTGTCGCCCAGCAGGAGTTGCTACGCCACCCGGATTTCGTGGTTGCCCGTAAGAATGGCCAGTTCTGGAACGTACGTGAAAAGGTTTTCGACTATCAGGGTCGCTTCCGCCGGGCCAATGAATTGCGTGGTTAAGCGGTACTTTTCATTGCCGACAGAGTCAGATATGGCTATAATGCCGCCCGCTTTTGCATCCGCAAAGCAGAAAACTTTACCTGCTGCTGGGTCGCCTGTAGCAGGCTTATTTAAAGAGAAACAGTCAATGTTTACTATCAATGCAGTAGAACGTAAAGAGCAGGGCAAGGGTGCGAGCCGCCGCCTGCGTGCAGCAAACAAATTCCCGGCTATCGTTTATGGTGGCGCGGAAGCTCCTGTATCCATCGAACTGGATCACGACTCCGTAATGAACCAGCAGGCTAAACCTGGTTTCTACGAAGAAGTTCTGACCCTGTCCATCGACGGTAAAGAAGTAAAAGTGAAAGTTCAGGCTGTTCAGCGTCACCCGTTCAAGCCAAAACTGACTCACATCGACTTCGTTCGCGCTTAATCGCGAGTTAAGTTCGAAAAAAAACCCGCTTCGGCGGGTTTTTTTGTATCTTGAGTGACGGATTATTTGATTAAGGTCTGGCACCCAGAGATGAGCGACATGTTTAAACCAACTGCACACACGTCCGTTGAAAAAGCGACGCCCCAAACGCTTCAGACGATACAAAGCTATCACGCTCATATCTATTTTGATGGTCCGCAGCAACGGCTTGCGGCAGAAACACTACGCGAAGAAATCGCTTTGCGCTTTTCCGTTCTGCTTGGCCGCTGGCACGATGTTCTGGTCGGCCCTCATGCCATGCCGATGTACCAGGTGGCGTTTACGCCCGAAGAGTTTGCACGCTTTGTACCGTGGCTGATGTTAAACCGCCGCGGGCTGACCGTGCTGCTCCATCCCAATAGTGGCCAGCCGAGAGCTGACCATACTGAGCATGCCGTATGGATGGGTGAAAAGCTCGAAATTATCAACTTACAGCGCCTGCCCGAGCATGAAGAACCGGAGCCACCGCTGACGCCTAACACGTCGCCTTCAGTGGCTCCATAACGAGAGGCTGTGGCGTTTATTTACCGGAAGTGCGGCGCTGGAGCTGATCGCGCAGGTTCGGCGGCGTGCCTTTAATCGTCAGAGTATCGGTCGCCGGATCCCAGAAAATACGCTCGCCCATCAGCATGGCATCAAAGCTAATCGTCAGCCCGCCGCCGCTACCGGCATATTTGGTCAGCTGACGCAGCGTACCGCGATCCGCCGGGAAACTCTCTTCCAGCTCGTAACCCTTCTCAGCGGTAAACTGCTGGAAATTCTTATCATCGACCGCCCACGGCAGCTCATCGGCTAAAGAAGAGAGTTCAATCTCTTCTCCTGCCTGCAGCTGCTCGTTGCAGTAGGCGTAAACCTGCTGACGCGCAGCCTGGCGTTCGTTTTTGTCCAGCTGAGCTTCCTGAGTGAAGTCGTCGAGCGCCTGCAGCAGGCCTTTGTTCTGAGCTTTGGCGTTCAGACCTTCGCTGGCCCCGAGGAAGTCCATAAAGAAGTCAGCCACTTTGCGCCCTACTCTGCCCTTGAGGAAGGTCAGGTAGCGGGTAGATTCCGGGTTGGTTTCCCATTCGGTCAAATCAATACGCGCCACGATATCCGCGTGATTGATGTCCAGATAATGGGTCGCGCTAATGTCCAGCTCTTCGTTCACGCGCATGCTGCTCAGGTTATTGAGTACCGCCACCAGCAGATATTCCACCGCCAGATAGCGGTAGTGGCAAAACAGCACAATGCCGCCATCAGCAAACGGGTATTTGGCAAGCTCATCGCGCAGACGGCCCGTTGCCGCCCGGCTGAAGGCGAGAAAATCTTCATCGCCATTGCGCTGTAAGCGCAGCGCTTCCGCCAGCTCACTCTCTTCGCTGAACAGGCCATAAGCTTTATTTTTAGCGCTGTACACGCGGTGCAGCTCCGCCATCATCTCTTCGACGGCACCGTCGGTTGCCAGCAGCGAATCGCGAAGCACGACGTCCAGCGTCTGCTCATCGCGCTTAATCAATTGATGCAGGGCAATCTGGTTGATATCCAGACTCATGTTAAACTCTCCTTTAAGACCGGGCGGTATTCAACCACTGCCGCTACCGGGACGCAAGTCGTGATAAAAAAGCGGAAAAATCGTCCCTGCTACGGTAAGATAATGCCCTTTCCCGAAGACGAATGATTTTTAATTTATGCCACAAACATCCCGCTACAGTGACGAACAAGTTGAAGCGATGCTGACCGAACTGGCCGGCGTGCTGGAAAAACACCACGCGCCTACCGATCTTTCCCTGATGGTGCTGGGAAATATGGTCACCAATCTGATTAACACCAGCGTGGCGTCCGCTCAGCGTCGTCCTTTGGCTCGCTCTTTTGCCGAGGCGCTCCAGGCTTCGGTGAGCGAAGATAAAGCCCACTAAGGAACTATCGTAACAAGTTATGGTGACTAACCGTCAGCGCTACCGCGAAAAAGTTTCCCAGATGGTCAGTTGGGGACACTGGTTCGCCCTGTTTAATATCCTGCTGGCCATGCTGCTGGGTAGCCGCTATCTGTTTATTGCCGACTGGCCAACGACGCTGACGGGGCGAATTTATTCGTACCTTAGCGTTGTTGGGCACTTTAGTTTTTTGGTGTTTGCTGCCTATTTACTGCTTATTTTTCCGCTGACGTTTATCGTCATGTCGCAGCGGCTGCTGCGTTTTATCAGCGCGGCCCTGGCTACGGCGGGCATGACGCTATTGCTGATAGACAGCGAAGTTTTCACGCGCTTCCACCTCCACCTGAACCCCACCGTCTGGGAGCTGGTGATAAACCCCGATCAGGGGGAGATGGCTCGCGACTGGCAGCTGATGTTTATCAGCGCGCCGGTGATCCTGCTTATTGAGATGCTGTTCGCGACGTGGAGCTGGCAGAAGCTGCGCAGCCTGGGTCGCCGTCGCCAATACGCTCGTCCCTTGGTCATTTTGTTCTTTATCTCTTTCTTTAGCAGCCACCTGATGTACATCTGGGCGGATGCCAACTTCTATCGCCCTATTACCATGCAGCGGGCGAACCTGCCGCTCTCTTACCCGATGACGGCACGCCGCTTCCTTGAGAAACACGGCCTGCTTGATGCCCAGGAGTACCAGCGCCGCCTGGTTGAACAAGGCAGCCCGGAAGCGCTGTCGGTCCAGTATCCGCTGAGTAACCTGCAGTTCCGCGATATGGGCATCGGGAACAATGTGCTGCTGATAACCGTAGACGGCCTGAATGCCGACAGCGTGGGCAAAGATATGCCGGCGCTGAATGAGTTTGCGACCGGCAATATTCGTTTCACTCAGCATATGAGCTCCGGGAACAACACCGACAGCGGCATCTTCGGCCTGTTCTACGGCATTTCTCCGGCTTATATGGACGGCGTGCTTTCTAACCGCACGCCAGCCGCGCTGATTACCGGTTTAAATCAGCAGGGCTATCAGCTGGGCCTGTTTGCCTCAGACGGTTTTAATTCGGCGATGTACCGCCAGGCCCTGCTCTCCGATTTCTCGCTGCGCCCGGCAAAAAGCCAGAGCGACAGTCAGACGGCAACGCAGTGGATTAACTGGCTGAACCAGTATGCCTCCGACGATAACCGCTGGTTCTCGTGGGTAGCCTTTAACGGCACCAGCATTGACGACAATGGCAATCAACAAAGCTTCGAGCGCCGCTATTCCCACGCGGCGGGCAATGTTGATGAGCAGATTAAACGCGTGCTGGACGCGCTGCAGGCGGCGGGCAAACTGCAAAATACGGTAGTGATCATTACAGCCGGGCACGGTATCCCGCTCGGCGAACAGCGCAATACTTTTGCCTGGTCACGTTCTCATATTCAGGTGCCGCTGGTGATCCACTGGCCGGGTACGCCGGCGCAAACAATTACCAGGCTCACCGATCATCAGGATGTGATGACAACCCTGATGCAGCGCCTGCTTCACGTTAAAACGCCGGCAAATGAATATTCTCAGGGCGAAGATCTGTTTGCTGCGACTCGGCGGAATAACTGGGTGATCGGCGCGGATAATGAAACCCTGGCCGTAACAACGCCGGAAATGACGCTGGTGCTCAGCAATAACGGCAACTACAAAATGTACAATCTGCAGGGGAAAAGGATCGAGGAGAGCAAACCGCAGCTTGATTTGTTGCTGCAGGTTCTCACCGACGAGAAGCGCTTTATCGCCAACTAATTGTATATTAATAAGACAGTTAGCGATGACTCTCTTGCAATCAACGCGGAAAAATGTACTATTATTCTTCTGCGTCGGCACGTAGCGCAGCCTGGTAGCGCACCGTCATGGGGTGTCGGGGGTCGGAGGTTCAAATCCTCTCGTGCCGACCAAATAAACATTTAAAACCAGCCTCTTACGGCTGGTTTTTTTATGCCTGAATTTTGCCTGGAAGAAGAGTGACGGCTATTTGATCAAAAACTTAAGCCGATAGACGGTTTCTTTGAAGCTTTTCTTTTCGAAGCGTTTAAACAGATCGAACCAGCGGCTTTTACCCAGATAGTTGAGCTTTATCAGATCTGGCCGGAAGTGGTAGCACATCAGGAAGATCCCCTGATCGTCATCGACGATATTGTTATCCAGCGTCAGCTTCTGGCAGCGGCACATCAGCGTGTAGAACTCCTGCCACTTCTCTTTCGCTCCCACCAGAGCCCCACCAATAACAAAAACGTGGTTACCAATCATATAATCAAAGACCGAGTTAACGGACTTCGCCTTTAACCCTTTCTTGATAGTAAAGAAATGCATCTTGTTTTTATCAAAAGGCCAGGACCAGCGCTGAAGACCATTGGTGGTCTCAGGCGTGCGGCAATAGCCAAAATCGACCCACGCCACGAGGTCATCTTTAACCAGGCCGAGGTCGATAGCTTTTTTGACAAAGAACGCTTTTAAATTACAAACCAGCACATATTCAGGCGACCAGTATTCTGGATTAATGAGCTGCCGAGTCTCCAGCCGGGAACGGAAAGATTCATCCTGCTGAATGCGGGCTATGCGCTTTTTGATGTGGGCGAACTTCTTATTCACATCTATCGTAATGACCGTTGTCGGCCTGTTTCCCCGAAGCGCCTCGACTTTCGGCTTAAGATCGCTGCTGGTAAACACCACCATGTTGTTATCCAGCTTCGCCAGATTAGCAAAGTAGTTCAGATAGCGATCGGTAGTACGTTCAAGATGGGGCGAAAAACCTTTATCGGCGGTCCACTGCCCTCTTCCGATATCAAAAAAAGCGGTTACGATTGTAATTGAAGAGTTCATAGCATCCATAACAGAGGTCGTCATCACCGCGACTATAACATAGCGTCGCGGTGAATCGTTGTTGATGTCGGGTTACAGCAGGAACAGCGTAGCCAGACCGAGGAAGATAAAGAATCCGCCGGTATCGGTGATCGCCGTGATCATCACGCTTGAGCCAACGGCCGGATCTTTACCCAGCCTGGTCATCGTCATCGGGATCACCACGCCCATCAGCGCCGCAACCAGAAGATTCAGCACCATCGCCAGCGTCATCACGCCGCCCATCGCCGCATCGTTATACAGTAGCCAGGTGATAGTCCCCATCACGCCGCCCCAGACCAGACCGTTGATCAACGCAACACCCAGCTCGCGCATCATCAGGAACGAGATATTCCCCGCCTGAATATGCTGCAGCGCCAGCGCGCGTACGATCATGGTAATGGTCTGGTTACCGGTATTGCCGCCTATCCCGGCCACAATCGGCATCAGCGAGGCCAGCGCCACCAGTTGAGAAATGGTATGTTCAAACAGCCCAATCACTCGCGAGGCGACAAAAGCGGTACAGAGGTTTATCGCAAGCCATGCCCAGCGGGTGCGGACCGCTTTGCTGACTGGCGCAAACACATCTTCTTCAGCGCTCAGGCCACCCATACGACGCAGGTCGCTGTCGGTTTCCTCGTAAACCACATCCACGATCTCATCGACCGTTAAACGCCCCATCAGTTTGCCGGCGCTGTCGATAACCGCGGCGCTGATCAAGTCATCACGCTCAAAGGTACGTGCGGCTTTTTCATCGTGATCTTCCGGCGCAAAACAGGTGGGGTTATCGTCCATCACCTTAAATACCGGCGTCTGCGGCGAATGCAGCAATATCGCAGTGAGATCCAGCTCGCCTAACAGCGTTTTGTCGCGACTGGTGACAAACAGCTTATCGGTATTCTGCGGGACTTTTCCCCGAATGCGGAGATAACGCTGAACGACCGCAAGAGTGACGTCAGGGCGCACGGTGATCACCTCAAAGTCCATGATCGCGCCGACGCTGTGTTTATCATAGTGCAGGATCTGGCGGACCTGCGTGCGCTCATTTTGCGGCATCGTCGCCAGCAGGCGCCCCACCAGGTCACGGGGTAGGTATTGCGCCAGGTAGATCTGATCGTCAATATCCAGCGGACGCAGCGCGTTAAGCAGCGCTTTATCGCTCATATCCGCAATCAGGTCATCCCAGACCGTTTCTGATGCCTCAACCAGCACGCTGCCGCGCCGCTCTTCCGTAATGAGGCTCCACAGCGCTAAACGCTCTTCCGTTGGCAATGCCTCCAGGACATCGGCGAGATCCGGCGCGGGCAGTCGCCCTACCAGCGTCACTATCTCGGCGATATCCTGCTCGGCACTTTGCGTTTCAGCAATCGGCTCCTTGGCCAGAATCCCACTGGCGACGGCCTTATTCATCAGCAGGATCTGCAGGATGCGGGCACGGTCCTGGTCACGCTCTTTGGTGCTGTACTTCTGAATCGCTGTCATAAATAAACTTTTCCCTGGAAACGACGAGTTAGTTTATAGCGTGGGAAGATGAAGAAAACAAAAACCAGCCTTAATAGACTGGTTTTTTTTACTTTGTTTAGAGAATGCTGACCTAATGGCCCGTTCTCGCTACGGCATCGCGGGAAGCCTGCTCCCGCTCGTGACCGGTAAGTTCGCTGAGCTGGCCCTGCCGCATTTCCAGCAGTCGGTCTGCATGAATGAAGTAGTGGTCGTCGTGGCTGATAGCAAACACCGTTTTCCCCATTTGCTGCATCAGCGGCAGCAGGACCTGGTAGAATTCGCGGCGGAAGTGTGGGTCCTGGTCTGCGGCCCACTCATCCAGTAGGATGATATCCCGCTCCTCAGCCAGCGCCAGCAGCAGCGCCACACGTTTACGCTGCCCTTTCGAAAGCTTGAGGTTAACAATGGCGCCATTTTCCAGCTCCAGCTTGTTGCTCATTTTCAACCGCTCCAGCCAGCTGTTAACCAGTTCGGGATTAGCCGGTTTTCCCTGCGGCCCCAGCAGGCGATCGAACAGCCAGACGTCGGTGAACACCGCTGAAAATAGCTTGCGGTAGTCATCCTGGGATCCTGCATCAACCCTTTGACCATCAAGGTAAATGGCACCGCTCTCCGGCTGGTACAGACCGGTAAGTAACATCGCAAGGGTAGATTTTCCGCTGCCGTTACCGCCAATCAGGAACAGCAGCTCTCCGCGCTTGAGGGTAAGGTTAAGCGGGCCCACGCTGAAGCTATTGTCAGCGTAGCGGAACACCACATCCCGCATCTCGAGCTGCTGCCAGCTCCCGGGTTCCTTAGAGCGAGGGAACGCTGCAGCGTAAGGCGCAAGCTGGAACTTGTTCAGCTTATTGAAGGCTACCTGAGCGCTGAGCAGCGTCGGTAAGGCGCCCACGGCAGAAAGCAGCGGCGTGCGCAGGAAGAGCAGCGTTAAGGAGAAAGTCGCCGCAACATTGGTGTCGGACCAGCCCAGGCTGTTAGCCATGTAAAAGACCAGGCCAATCGCCCCCAGCATCATAATATTTGACCAGTTGACCGCGCTCAGATGGTAGGTATCCGCCCGGATGATATTGTTTCGGTAGTCGGCGGCATGAGGCGTGTAGGTGTCTTCGTAAATTCGTTCGGCGCGCTCGCGGTTAAGCGCCAGCTCCTTGCGACCTTCGATAACGGTTTGATAGTCGTTATAAAGCTTGTCTTCGATTTCCCGAAGCTGGGCCATATGTTTGTAAACCCGCGCCACCAGCAAATAGCCGCCCACAATCGTGATCACCAGCCAGACGGTGGTAACCCCCAGCATTTTCGGCGAGAGCCAGGCCAGGTAGGCCGCAGAGCCGATAGTCAGGATAACGCCCTGCACCAGCTCAGGCAGACGTACAAATGCGATGGTAATATTACGAATATCACTGGTTAAACCCGCCAGCAGCGCCGCGCTGCCGAGCTGTTCCACTCGCTCAACGTCGGTATCCAGCAGGCGCTTAATAAACTCGCTGCGCAGACGAAAAACAAAATGGTGACCGAGAGTAGTTAACGCCAGTTGGGAACCCAGCGTCACGGCCATCAACAGTAAGAGCAGGCCCAAAAATTCCGGCAACACGGCCAGGGTGAGATCTGGAGTTTCAATCAAGCGCTGATTGATAAAGGCAATAAGACCGATGCCTAACGCTGCGCTTGCCAGGCTTAACGCCATGACCATCATAAAAGGCCAGCGATACTGGCGATAAACCACTCGAAGTAGCTCCATGATTTCCTACCTGCAAAACAAAACAGCGAGCAGTTTAAACGGCTTGCCCCTCACATCAAGAATAATTCTTATTTTTATTTGCCTTACGACGCGCGGCGGAAAGTCAGGTTATAGCGGAACTGGTCGGTGAGGGGGTGAAAGCCGGGTTTGAGGGGCAGAATACCGTGATAGAAAAGGCGAGATGCGCCTCCCCACACGACAACATCGCCATGCTCAAGCATTACACGCTGCAGCGAATCGCTACGCTGCAGGCCGCCAAACTGAAACACGGCGGGTAGCCCAAGCGAAACAGAAACAATCGGCTGGCGCAAATTAGGCTCGTCTTTATCCTGATGGAGAGAAAGTTTTGTTCCTGCCGCATAGCGGTTTATCAGGCAGGCGTCCGGCTCAAAATCAGCATAGCCCGCAGCAAGCGAAGCTCGCGCGCAGAGATCCTTAAAGAGAGAGGGAATTTGAGGCCAGCGCTGGCCGGTCAGAGAATCCTGTGGCGAGTAGAGATAGCCGTTCTGATTCGTACTCCAGCCCAGCGCACCACAGTTAGTCATCGCCACCGACATGGTATGCCCGCCGGGGGTGACCATATGACGGAAGGGCGCTTGCTGAGATACCTCATGCACGCCCGCCATCAGGGCCGCAGCATCCTCCCGAGCAAAACGCCGCAGAATGATCGCGCCCTCGGCAAGCGGCTCTTCCCATGGAGCCTCATCGGCAAACAAATCCAGCATTACTCCTCCCGGCTTCTCGTCTCGTTTTCCAGCAGCTGGCGTTTACGCTCTACGCCCCAGCGGTAGCCGGACAAACCACCATCGCTACGAATTACGCGGTGACAGGGAATAGCGACCGCGAGCGTGTTGGCAGCGCATGCGCCTGCCACGGCACGCACGGCGGCTGGCTTACCAATGCGCGCTGCCAGCTCGCTGTAGCTCACCGTAGCGCCAGGCGGAATGGCTCTTAGTGCCTGCCACACCTGCTGCTGAAAGGCCGTGCCGCGAATGTCCAGCGGTAAAGTAAACTCCGCCGTTGGTGACTCAATAAAGCTTACGACCTGCGCCACACGCGAAGCAAACAGCTCATCACCCGGCATGAGCTGTGAACGAGGAAACTCGGCTTCCAGCTCACCGATTAACGCTTCAGCACGTTCGCCTAACAAAATCGCGCAAATGCCACGCTCGCTTTCAGCCACCAGGAACTCGCCCAGCCGGCAGGTGCCGACGACAAACTGCACCTGTGCACGAACGCCCCCCTTTCGATACTGGCTCGCCGTCATGCCCAGCGTCTCGTCGGCCCGATGGTAGAACGCACTGCCGGACTGAAAGCCAGCATCAAAAATGGCCTTGGTCACCTCTTTGCCCTGAGCGAGTCCCTGGCGCAGGCGGCGGGCGCGATGCGCTTTTTGCCATTCATTCGGCGTCAGGCCGGTGACGCTTTTAAACAAGCGGTGAAAGTGAAAGCTGCTCATTGCAACCTGCCCCGCCAGCTCATCAAGCGTGAGGGATGACTCGCTGGATTCGAGGATGCGGCAGGCTTGTTCGATGCGCGCCACTCGTTGAAGCTCAGGGGCAAGCTTGTCTGGCTGACAGCGTTTACAGGCCCGAAAACCAGCCGCCAGCGCGGCTTCAGGCGTCTCGTAGAATGCGGTGTTTTCACGAAGAGGACGGCGAGCGCTGCAGGAGGGTCGACAAAAAATACCTGTCGTTTTGACGGCGAAAACAAACTTGCCGTCAGCCTGGGCATCCCGCTGCTCAACCGCCTGCCAGCGCCGCTGCTCTGTAATATAACCGTTGCTCTGTTTCATCATTGCGACCTCATGCTTGTCTTAACGATACCATCATGACAGCCCTGGCCGGATGAAAAACTCGGGTTCTTGCTTTTTAATTTTTTTCCTCAAGAAGGAAAGTTTTGAACTGCGGCGACATCCAGCTACGGAAACCATCGCCCTCTTTACTGATAAGATAAACCGCCAGCCCTTCTCTCTCTGCAACCTGCTTCGCTTTCTCCTCCCCCAGCACCATCAGACCCGTATCCCAGCCATCTGCCTCCATAGCCGTAGTCGCGATGACGGTTGCGGAGACCAGCTTGTGCTCTATAGGTCGCCCGGTCTGCGGGTTAATGATGTGCGAGATACGTTTGCCATCCAGCTCATAATAGTTTCGATAGCTGCCTGAAGTACTGATCCCGTGGCCGTTAATATCCACCATTGCCTGCACGGCATTTTCCCGATCCGTCGGCTTCTGAATTGCCACGCGCCACGGTTTGCCATCCGGGTTCGTCCCACGAGTGGTCACCGCCCCGCCGACGGAAACCAGGTAGCGGCTAATGCCGTTCTGCTCCATCAGACGTGCAAGGTGGTCCGCCGCGTAGCCTTCACCGATGGTCGACAGATCGACGTACAATCCGGGCAGATCCTTTTGCATCCACTGTTTACCGGACGCATTCACTACCTTCAGGTGCTGCAGGCCAGTGAGCGCCTTCGCCGCATCGATCTGCGCCTGGTCTGGCGTGTGCAGGGGCTGTTTATCTGGCCCAAAGCCCCAAAGATTGACCAGCGGCCCAACCGTGATGTCCATCGCCCCTTCGGTTTTTGCACCGATGCGCAGCGCCATGGTGACGATATCGCTCATCGCCTCGCTCACCGGATACGGCTCGGTGCTGGTGGACTGATTAAAAAGGGACAATGCCGAATCCTTTTTCCAGGTCGACATCAGCCGGTCATCGCCGTCCAGCTGCTGCTGAATTTTCTCCTGTAGCGCCGCTTTCTGAGCGGCATCCACATCAGCCAGGCTTACGCGCCAGTAGGTTCCCATAGTCTTACCCTCAATCACCACCGCCTTTGCGGCGCTGTTTTGGGCGTTATCGCACCCTGCCAGGGCTAAAAGGGCTACGGCAAAACTGCCGCGGCGAATAAAGCGTAAATCCATGGTGTAACTCTCCTGTTTCGGGAGCCTAAGGGTACAACAAAAGAGGCAAAGGGATGAGCCAGGCGGCGGGTCATTGAGGTTTGAGACATTAAAAAGGCGCCTTGCGGCGCCTTTATCAGCTTGAGCTGAATTAGAACTGGTAAACCAGACCTACGCCCACAACGTCATCGGTAGCGATGCCGGTTGCCTGAGTGAAGTCATTTTTGTCCAGCAGGTTGATTTTGTAGTCAACGTAGGTGGACATGTTTTTGTTGAAGTAGTAGGTCGCGCCCACATCAACGTATTTCAGGATGTCCTGGTTGCCGTAGCGTTCAATGTTTTTACCTTTAGACTGCAGGTAAGCTATGGAAGGACGCAGGCCGAAGTCGAACTGGTACTGCGCAACCACTTCAAAGTTCTGCGCTTTATTAGCAAAACCGGAGATTGGGCTGGTGCTGCTGCCAAAGCGTGTTGCGTTATAGGTCTGGGTGTACTGCGTTGCCAGGTAGATGTTGTTGGCATCGTATTTCAGACCGCCGGTGTAGGTGGTGGCATTATCACCGTGACCCAGCACGTTAGCCGTGTTGTTCTGGTCGGTCGTACGTTTGGAGCTGGCAACAGCAGAACCGATGCTGAAACCTTCACCCAGATCGTAGGTCAGGGAGCCGCCGAAGCCGTCACCGTTCTGCTTCAGAACGCCACGGCCGTTGTTGGTAGAGCCTTCACCGCTGACGCTGCCGTTTTTACCCTGATACTGCAGAGCAAAGTTCAGGCCGTCCACCAGACCGAAGAAGTCGGTGTTACGGTAGGTTGCAACGCCGTTAGCACGGGACTGCAGGAAGTTGTCAGAACCGTAGGTATCACCGCCGAATTCTGGCAGCACGTCGGTCCATGAAGTGACGTCGTAAACAACGCCGTAGTTACGACCATAGTCGAAAGAGCCAGCCTGGCCGAACTTCAGACCAGCAAACGCCAGACGAGTCCATGCCTGGTCGCTTGAGCTTTCAGTGTTGTTTGCCTGAACGTTGTATTCCCACTGGCCGTAACCGGTCAGCTGGTCGTTGATCTGGGTTTCACCTTTGAAGCCGAAGCGAACGTAAGTCTGGTCGCCGTCAGAGCCTTTGTCGTTGGAGAAATAGTGCAGACCATCGACTTTACCGTACAGGTCTAATTTATTGCCATCTTTGTTATAAATTTCGGCTGCATTTGCAGCGCCTGCTACCAGCAGAGCCGGTACCAGAAGGGATAGTGCTTTAACTTTCATCTTATTAACCCTCTGTTATATGCCTTATTTTATTTACCACTGCTTACTGATTACCCTCTAATCAGTCGGCAAAATCATTGTCCAAAACAAATCCTGAATAATCCAATGAGAATATGATACGAAAACTATATAGATGTTTCAATTACCTATATAGATGTATCAAAATGTAAAATGAAGGGAACTTTTTTTAGCACGAATAGCTAAAAATATAAGCATGAATAATCAAAAAATAATAACACCACATTAAAATCAATAAGTTAGACAAAAACATAAAAATTAGCACTCAATGATAATTCTTTTCTGACTTTCGGAGATAAAATCATACTCGCTATCATCATTAACTTTATTTATTACCGTCATTCGAATCTGAATGTCTGTTTACCCCTATTAGTACCGGATGCTCGCATCCGGTTTTTTTTTGCACTTCTTTACACAACTTTAATATTCCTGTGCTACCGCCGCAATTTATAACGTCTGTTAATTAAACGATCTACTTTTTTTCTCCATATTTAAGCTGCGATACAGATCTTTCTTAAACCGCTCCATTTTCCTGCTTATACGACTGGCCACAGAGAGCCGCGCAAACGCCCGCTCCACAGTAAAAACCTACCGCCCTTCCTTAACGCAAATCTTTATTAAAGGATTTTTCCTAATAATCAGTGACCTGAAAAACTGTTAAGAAGTCCTTATACTGCGTCAGAGTGCTGACGGCACAGCCATATAAAGGTATTCTTAGCATCGGCCTGCGTGAAGGCGCTAAGGCGAAACGGCCCACTTCCCACATTGGGCTCTCTATCAATCAGGATTGGCGAGGCTTCGCCGGGTTACATACATACAATGAGCCAGTCTGAGAATTCATCGTTAAACAGGTTTTCGCTGTTCCCCGGCAACATTACGCGTTTCTTTCTGCTGCTGACCGTCGTGCTGCTTGTCTCAATGGGCGTACTGGTGCAGAGCGCTGTCAACGCCTGGCTGAAGGACAAAAGCTACCAGATTGTCGACATCACTCATGCCTTGCATAAACGCGTTGAGACATACCGCTATGCAACCTGGCAAATCTACGACAATATCGCCACCGCTCCGGCCGCCTCAGGTGAAAGCCTGCAGGAAACACGTTTGCGCCAGGACGTTTATTACCTCGACAAGCCACGCAGCAAAACCGAAGCGCTGATTTTTGGTTCCCACGACAGCTCAACGCTGGAAATGACGCAGCGTATCTCCGGCTATCTGGACACGCTGTGGGGCGCGGAAAATACGCCGTGGTCGATGTATTACCTTAACGGCCAGGACAACAGCATGATCCTGGTCTCTACGCTGCCGCTTAAAGACCTCTCCTCGGGTTTTAAGGATTCAGGCGTCGGCACCATCGTCGACTCACGCCGTGCGGAGATGCTGCAGCAGGCCAATGCTCTGGACGAACGAGAAAGCTTCTCGCCGCTGCGCAAGCTTAACTGGCAAAACGGCCGCTATTTTACGCTTAGAACTACCTTCAACCAGCCAGGGCATTTAGCTACCGTGGTGGCCTTTGATCTGCCCATCAATGACCTTATTCCACCGATGATGTCGCTGGACAGCTTCCAGCTCTCTCCGGACGATCGCCAACGGGCGGTAGCCACGGGAACGGATAAAGACGATGCGGACAGCGTGAGCATTAATTTCAATAACGCCCGCATCGAGATCACCGCGCCGGTGGCAACTACGCAGCTTCAGCTGGTCTGGCAGGTGCCGTTTGGTACCCTGATGATGGATACGCTGCAAAATATTCTCCTGCCTCTGCTGCTGAATATCGCGCTGCTGGGGTTGGCGATATTTGGCTTCGCGACCTTCCGTCAGCAGCCTCAGCGTCAGACGGAAAGCAATGCAGGCAACGGTGAACTGCAAATTCTGCGGGCGCTGAACGAAGAGATTGTGGCGATCCTGCCGCTTGGCCTGCTGGTTCACGATCTCGACGCTAACCGTACCGTGATAAGCAATAAAATTGCCGACCACCTGCTCCCTCACCTGAACCTGCAAAACATTATTTCAATGGCGGACCAGCACCAGGGCGTTATTCAGGCGACGGTAAACAATGAGCTGTATGAGATTCGTCAGTTCCGCAGTCAGATAGCCCCGCGCACGCAGATTTTTGTGATCCGCGATCAGGATCGTGAAATTCTGGTAAACAAGAAGCTCAAACAGGCCCAGCGGCTGTATGAAAAAAACCAGCAAGGGCGTGCAGCCTTTATGCAGCATATTGGCGAGGCCCTGCAGCTGCCAGTTAAGCAACTGGCTGAACATGCCGCAGAAATCCCCGACAGCCAGCATCTGCAGCTGGCAAACGATGCCCAAACCATTGTGCGGCTGGTCGATGAGATTCAACTACTGAATATGCTGGAAGCCGACAGCTGGAAAACCCACGCCAGCGAGTTCTCTATTCAATCGCTGATCGATGAGGTCGCGCTGTCGATGTTGCCTGTTATCAAGCGTAAAGGGCTGCAGCTGCTTATCAACAACAACCTCCCGGCCGACGAAAAACGCCACGGCGACAAGGAGGTACTGCGTAAAATTCTGGAACTCCTGCTGCATTATTCCGTCACCACCACGCAAATCGGCAAAATCACGCTCGATATCAGTGAGGAGGAGGCCGGGCCCGATCGTCTGCTGTTCCGCATCCTGGATACCGGTAACGGGATTGGCGGCGGAGAGGTCGATAATCTGCACTTCCCGTTCCTTAACGAGACCAGCGAAGACCGCTATGGTCAGGCAAATGGGCTGGCATTTTATCTCAGCGATCGCCTTGCCCGTAAGCTAGGTGGGCACCTGAATATCAAAACGCGCCCGGACATCGGCACGCGCTATAATCTCCACATCCGCATGACGGCGGAGCCCCAGGCGGATGCTCAGGAAGAGAAGCTGCTGGATGATGTGGTCGCGATGCTCGATATTACCTCCAATGAGGTGCGTAATATTGTGACCCGCATGCTGGAAAACTGGGGCGCAAACTGCATTTCTCCGGACGAGAGACTGGCAAGTCAAGAGTTTGATATTTTCCTTACTGATAATCCGTCTAATCTTACTGCTTCAGGCTTGCTTTTAAGCGATGATGAGAACGGGATGCGGAAAATCGCGCCTGGTCAGTTCCGGGTAAACTTTAATATCAGCAATGCCATGCAGGATGCCGTCCTGCAGCTGATTGAGAACCAACTGGCCGAGGAAGAGACGCCGGACTCGCCTCTGGGCGGCGACGAAAACGCTCAGCTGCACGCCAGCGGTTATTATGCGCTGTTTGTTGATACGGTACCGGAAGATGTCACCAGACTGTATACTGAATCCGCAGCGGGCGACTTTGCTGCTCTGGCTCAGACCGCGCACCGCCTGAAGGGCGTGTTTGCGATGCTGAATCTGGTGCCCGGCAAACAGTTATGTGAAACCTTGGAACACCACATTCGTGAAAGTGATGTTCCAAATATACAAAAATATATCAGCGACATTGATGCTTACGTCAAAAGTCTGCTGTAGCAAGGTAGCCTATTACATGAACAACATGAACGTAATTATTGCTGACGACCATCCGATTGTTCTGTTCGGCATTCGTAAGTCTCTTGAGCAGATCGAATGGGTGAATGTTGTCGGTGAATTTGAAGATTCCACAGCGCTTATCAATAACCTGCCAAAGCTTGAAGCCAACGTCCTGATCACCGATCTTTCCATGCCGGGTGACAAATACGGCGATGGCATTACGCTGATCAAATACATTAAGCGTCACTTCCCTGACCTGTCGATCATCGTTCTGACCATGAACAACAACCCGGCGATTCTTAGCGCGGTGCTGGATCTTGATATCGAAGGGATAGTCTTAAAACAAGGCGCGCCGACCGATCTGCCAAAAGCGCTCGCCGCCCTGCAGAAAGGCAAAAAATTTACGCCGGAAAGCGTTTCCCGCCTGCTGGAAAAAATCAGCGCGGGCGGCTATGGCGATAAGCGCCTGTCGCCGAAAGAGAGCGAAGTGCTGCGCTTGTTCGCAGAAGGTTTCCTGGTGACGGAAATTGCCCGCAAGCTGAACCGCAGCATTAAAACCATCAGCAGCCAGAAGAAGTCGGCGATGATGAAGCTGGGCGTGGAAAACGATATTGCCCTGCTGAACTACCTCTCTTCCGTTAGCCTGACCCCGGCGGACAAAGAGTAACCTTCACGCTAAGCATCAAAGAAAAAGCCTCGTATTTGACTACGAGGCTTTTTTTATTGTCTGGTTTTATCAGGCATCGCGGCTACTGCGCACCCGGGCGGCATACACCGCAAGGGTCTGTTTGATCACATCCAGCGTTACCGGTTTAGACAGACAGCTGTCCATGCCGGATTCCAGACAGCGCTGCTTCTCTTCCGCCAACGCGTTTGCCGTCACGCCGATCACCGGCAGCGTCAGACCAAGCTGGCGAATACGCTGGGTCAGGCGGTAACCGTCCATATTCGGCATGTTGACGTCGCTAAGCACGATATCAATATGATTTTTGCTGAGCACGTTAAGCGCGTCGACACCGTCGTTTGCCGTTTTGCACTGATAGCCGAGCGAGCCAAGCTGATCCGCCAGCAGACGGCGGTTAATCGGGTGATCGTCAACCACCAGAATCATCATGTCGTCGTTCTGTTCGCTTATTTCGCTGGCCGCGGTCAGTGACGGAGAGCTGCCCGGCACGTCTACGTCGATACTGTAAATTCGCCCTAAAAGCGGCAGCAGCTCATGAGGCGCGGCTACGCTGTTTACCCAACAGCCGGGTTTGAATTCAACCGGAATACCGATGTGACGACGGCAGAAGACAATGGCCGCCCGCCCGCTCCACGGAGCAGAGAGCGTTTCATCGGCTATCAGGATATCGTCGCTGCCAGGCGTCTCTCCGTACCAGGTTTGAGCCTGCAGCCCGTTATCCAGCAGCAACGACTCCAGGTAGCTGCTGAGGGAGTCGTTACGCACCGCCAGCCAGCAGCGTTTTCCGGCCAGCCCTTCGACGTTATTTTTCGGCGCAAACTGCGCCTTATACAGCGGTATGCGAACCGTAAACTGGCTCCCCATCCCCGACTCAGTGTCCACGGAAATATCGCCGTCCATCATGCTGATTAGCTTTTCGCAAATCGCCAGCCCCAGCCCGGTCCCCTGGAAGTTACGCTGTACGCCGGTCCCCACCTGGAAGAACGGATCGAACAGGCGAGTCACTTCTTTGGTCGGGATACCCACGCCGGTATCGCGCACCCTGAAGCTCAGGTAATCCCCTTTAATCGAGACATGCAGAATGATGCAGCCGACGTCGGTGAACTTTATCGCATTGCTCAGCAGGTTGGAGATCACCTGCTGCAGGCGCATCGGATCCCCCTGCAGCGTTAGCGGCACGTCGGCATCGATAAAGCAGTAAAGCCCAAGCTGTTTGCGGACCACCAGCGGCAGATAGTTGGCGGTAATATGGCTCATCACTTCGCGAGGCGAAAACTCACGCGGCTCAATTTTTAGCTGCTCAGACTCGATTTTTGAGAAGTCGAGAATATCGCTGATAATTTTCAGCAGCAGGCTGGAGGAGTTGTTCATTGCCGTTACCAGCCGGTCGACGCCCTTCGGCAGCTCTTTTGTTTGCAGGAGATCGAGGTTACCGATAATACCGTACAGCGGCGTTCTCAGCTCGTGGCTCACCGTGGCAAGGAACATGGATTTCGACTGGCTGGCCTGCTCAGACGCCTGAGCCATCTCCTGCAGCGACTCTTCCATCTTCACGCGGGCGCTCACGTCTACCAGCACGCAAATCGCTACGTTCTCATTGCGATAGCGCGAATGCACAAAGCTAATCTGTAGATTGGTATGGTTGCTGGTCACCACATCGACAAAATTGACCTGCTGGCCGCAGATGATCTGCGTCAGCCTTTGCCGGTCCTCATGGGTCAGCATATTGAGGTAGTTGTGTGCCAGTTCGTTACTCAGAATATTAGTGCCGTCCTGCGTTCGCAGAATACAGATCCCGACCGGCGCCGAGGCGACAATTTTGCGGTTGAACTGCTCATGCTCTTCCAGCCTCTGGGCATCGCTTTCCGCCGGAATAAAGATCCTACGCTCGTACATGCGCGCCAGGGTGAACAGCAAAACGCCCACCAGCACGTTGAGTAACACCGCGTTGAGGATCAGCATCCGGATGCTTTCAAGCACCAAATCTACGGGCACCGAGTAGATCACGCTCAGCGAGGACGGCGGCAGGTTTTTCTTCAACACCAGCGCCTTAAACCCTGAGGTATAGCCAAACCACGATCGCTCCTGAATCCAGCGGTTTTCAGGTTCGATCCGTGCCTCCGGGCCGGTCAGCGAAATCAGCGGATGGCCATTTTCATCCAGAATGGTGACGCCGATAGGCAGCGTGCCCGGCGTCAGGAAGTTCTCCATGCGAACCGTCTGTTCAATGCCCAGCAGCGCCTGCAGGCGCGTGGCCAGATAGACCGGCGTCAGGGTATAAAAGTAGCCAATCCCGGCGCGAGGCCCCTGGCCAATCCAGTAGATGCTGTTGGCCCGTTCATCCTGCGGCGCGGTGCGGTACTTCATGATGCGCTCGTGCAGGGTTTTCAGCGCGTTCTCCCGCTCCAGCGGCATATCCCGCAGGCCAAAGTCCGCCATACACAAATTATCGCCGCCAATCAGGAACACCCGGTTGAGATCGTAAGCGGCGGAGAAGTTATCGCGCCAGTAGCGCAGGAACCAGGAGAGAGACTGCAGCGAGCTTCGCCACGTCGCACTGACCGCCGAACAGTCCGAGTCCGGGAACAGCGGCATAAAGGCAGGCGCTTCGGTTTTGTCGTCGTTTTGCTCTAGCGGCGGCAGCACGCCGTTTGGCGCAGTAAGGCGGTTTTCAGCAATGTACTTTAGCTCTTTCACCACGTCCGAGGTGCGCTGAATATAGCGCTGAGCCTGGTCAAAGCTGATATTAAATTCCTGATGGATCTCAGACTCTTTGTCGTGCAGCGCGTTGACGATGTAAAACACGGAAAATAGCGCGATCAGCAGCCAAAGCAGAAGCGCAAGCGCCCTGAACAGGTAGCGCGAAATTTTAAGGGTGCTGCGAAAAGAGACGAGATATTTCAAATTGAGCCTGACGGTACGCGAGCGAATAAATTGAGATGCGCTTAAGGTAGCCGCAAAACCCTTGTCCCGCAACGGCTAACAAAAAGGGCCGCCGAAGCGACCCTTTATTTACAGACTATTCCGGATTATTCATCCGCTTCGTCCGCTGCATCATCGTCAGTCTCCGCTTCAGGAGCGATCTCATCGTCCCCTTCCGCGACGCTGCCGTCGATGCTGTCCAGCTCTTCATCATCCACCGGCTCGGCCACGCGCTGCAGGCCAACCACGCTTTCGTCTTCCGCAGTACGGATGAGGATCACGCCCTGGGTGTTACGCCCGACCACGCTGACCTCGGACACGCGAGTACGCACCAGCGTACCGGCATCGGTGATCATCATGATCTGGTCGGTATCTTCCACCTGCACCGCCCCAACGACGCTGCCGTTGCGCTCGGTCACTTTGATGGAGATAACGCCCTGCGTTGCACGAGACTTGGTTGGGTACTCTGCCGCTGCGGTACGTTTACCGTAACCATTCTGCGTGACGGTCAGAATCGCACCTTCGCCCCGAGGGATGATCAGGGAAACCACTTTGTCTTCGCCAGCAAGTTTAATGCCGCGAACGCCCGTTGCGGTACGACCCATGGTACGAACGGCGTCTTCTTTGAAGCGCACCACTTTACCCGCAGCAGAGAACAGCATCGCTTCATCGCTGCCGTTGGTTAAATCAACGCCAATCAGCTCGTCGCCTTCGTTCAGGTTAACGGCGATGATGCCCGCAGAACGAGGACGGCTGAAGTCGGTCAACGCAGTTTTCTTCACGGTACCGCTCGCGGTAGCCATAAAGACGTTGATGCCTTCTGCGTACTCGCGCACCGGCAGAATCGCGGTGATGCGCTCGTCCTGCTCAAGCGGCAGCAGGTTAACAATTGGGCGACCACGCGCGCCACGGCTCGCTTCCGGCAGCTGATAGACCTTCATCCAGTACAGGCGACCGCGGCTGGAGAACAGCAGGATCGTGTCATGGGTGTTGGCCACCAGCAGGCGGTCAATAAAGTCTTCTTCTTTTATACGTGCGGCTGACTTGCCTTTGCCGCCGCGGCGCTGCGCTTCATAGTCAGTCAGCGGCTGATACTTCACATAGCCCTGGTGAGACAGGGTGACCACCACGTCTTCCTGGTTGATCAGGTCTTCGATGTTGATATCCGCGGTGTTAGCCGTGATCTCGGTGCGGCGGTTGTCGCCGAACTGATCGCGCATCGCTTCCAGCTCTTCACGAATCACTTCCATCAGGCGCTCTGCGCTGCCCAGGATATGCAGTAATTCAGCGATCTGCTGCAGCAGCTCTTTATACTCATCGAGCAGTTTTTCATGCTCAAGGCCGGTCAGTTTCTGCAGACGCAGATCCAGAATCGCCTGAGCCTGCTGCTCGGTGAGGAAGTATTTACCGTCGCGGATCCCGAACTCTGGCTCCAGCCACTCAGGACGCGCGGCGTCGTCTCCGGCACGTTCCAGCATGGCGGCAACGTTACCCAGATCCCAGGAGCTGGCCACCAGGCTTGCTTTCGCTTCTGCGGCATTCGGCGAGTTGCGAATAAGCTCAATGATCGGGTCGATGTTCGCCAGGGCGATCGCCAGACCTTCAAGGATATGGGCGCGATCGCGGGCTTTGCGCAGTTCAAAGATGGTACGGCGGGTTACCACCTCGCGGCGGTGACGCACGAACGCGGCCAGAATCTCTTTCAGGGTCATGATCTTCGGCTGACCATGGTGCAGAGCAACCATGTTGATACCGAAGGAAACCTGCAGCTGAGTCTGGGAGTAAAGGTTATTGAGCACCACTTCACCCACGGCGTCGCGCTTAATCTCAATAACAATGCGCATACCGTCTTTGTCGGACTCATCGCGCAGGGCGCTAATGCCTTCCACGCGTTTGTCTTTCACCAGCTCGGCAATTTTCTCGATCAGGCGAGCTTTGTTCACCTGATAAGGAATTTCGTGAACGATGATGGTTTCACGGCCGGTTTTGGCGTCCGCTTCCACTTCTGCGCGGGCGCGAATATAAATTTTACCGCGACCGGTGCGGTAGGCTTCTTCAATACCACGACGGCCGTTAATGATAGCGGCGGTAGGGAAGTCCGGGCCTGGGATGTGCTCCATCAAGCCTTCAACGCTGATATTCTCGTCTTCGATATACGCGAGGCAGCCGTTGATGACTTCGGTAATGTTGTGCGGCGGAATGTTAGTCGCCATCCCGACTGCGATACCGGATGAACCGTTTACCAGCAGGTTAGGGATTTTGGTCGGCATGACGTCTGGAATTTTTTCGGTGCCGTCGTAGTTATCGACGAAATCAACCGTATCTTTTTCCAGGTCGGCCATCAGCTCGTGGGCGATTTTCGACATACGGATTTCCGTATAACGCATCGCTGCGGCGGAGTCGCCGTCTACGGAACCGAAGTTACCCTGGCCGTCGACCAGCATGTAACGCAGGGAAAATGGCTGTGCCATACGGACGATGGTGTCATACACCGCGGTATCACCGTGGGGGTGATATTTACCGATGACGTCACCAACAACACGGGCGGATTTTTTGTATGCTTTGTTCCAGTCATTGCCCAATACGTTCATCGCATAAAGTACGCGACGGTGTACCGGCTTAAGTCCATCTCGGACATCTGGCAGTGCGCGGCCGACAATAACCGACATCGCATAATCCAGATAGGAGCTCTTTAGCTCTTCCTCAATGTTGACCGGCGTAATTTCTCTGGCAAGGTCGCTCATGTAACCGCTATCCCTCTACTGTTTTCCCGGATTCAAAGGTCGCAAATTATAACACATCCGGCCCTGTGTGGGGAAACCTCAACGTATTTGTCGGCGCTTTATTCACGGCGTTAGCCTGATATACTGCCTGCATTAATATCTCCAGGGAGTCACCGCTGTAATGAATGCTGAAAACCAACCGGTTACGCAGAACGTCGACCACGAGGAAATCGCCAAATTTGAAGCTGTCGCTTCTCGCTGGTGGGATCTGGAAGGTGAATTTAAACCGCTGCACCGCATTAACCCGCTTCGTCTGGGGTATATCAACCAGCGCTCCGGTGGGCTGTTCGGCAAAACCGTTCTTGACGTTGGCTGCGGCGGCGGCATTCTTGCGGAGAGCATGGCGCGCGAAGGCGCTAACGTCACCGGGCTGGATATGGGCTTTGAACCGCTGCAGGTTGCCCGTCTGCACGCGCTGGAAAGCGGCGTTGAAGTGAATTATGTCCAGGAGACGGTAGAAGAACATGCCGCCAAGCACGCCGGCCAGTACGACGTCGTCACCTGCATGGAAATGCTGGAGCACGTGCCCGACCCGCAGTCGGTGGTTCACGCCTGCGCCCGCCTGGTAAAACCCGGCGGCCACGTCTTCTTCTCTACCATTAACCGCAACGGTAAAGCGTGGCTGATGGCCGTCGTCGGCGCAGAGTATGTCCTGCGCATGGTGCCGAAAGGGACGCACGATGTTAAGAAGTTCATCAAGCCCGCCGAACTCCTGCAGTGGGTAGATGAAACCCCGCTGCGCGAGCGCCACATGACAGGGTTACATTTCAACCCGGTCACCAACAAGTTCAAGCTTGGGCCTGGCGTGGATGTTAACTATATGCTGCACACAGAAGCATAAATCGGCATATCGTATAAGGATTAATTATCGATAATTGCGCCAGAACCGTTGCGCAATTATCGATGAAGTTTAAGAAATCAGCACCCGATCAAAATTTTCATTTTTTTTGCATCCCATTGACAATTCTCTCAAGCCTTACGTGACGTGGACTTACGAAAAGAGCGCCCGGTACAACCTCATTTTATTGCCGAAATCAATACTTGTACTGAACGGATTCCTTACTAGAATACTCACCATCTAGTGACCATTTTGTCACCCACCCCCTATATATAGTATTTATCCACAGAGTTAGCCACAGGCTGACGGATGTGTATAAATCAGGGGAAAACTCATCTCACGGACAGGTAAAACTCACATGAATCAGAGTCTGCTGGTTACAAAACGCGATGGCAGCAAAGAGCGCATCAATCTGGATAAAATTCATCGGGTGCTGGACTGGGCCGCTGAAGGGCTGAACAACGTCTCTGTCTCCCAGGTCGAACTGCGCTCCCATATCCAGTTTTACGACGGCATCAAAACCTCTGATATTCATGAAACCATCATCAAGGCCGCAGCCGATCTGATCTCCCGTGACGCACCGGATTATCAGTACCTCGCCGCTCGCCTGGCGATTTTCCACCTGCGTAAAAAAGCCTACGGCCAGTTTGAGCCGCCAAAGCTTTACGATCAGGTTGTGAAAATGGTTGAGATGGGTAAATACGATCGTCACCTGCTGGAAGACTACACGGAAGAAGAGTTCGAGCAGATGAACGATTTCATCGATCACTGGCGTGACATGAACTTCTCCTACGCGGCCGTGAAACAGCTCGAAGGCAAATACCTGGTGCAGAACCGCGTATCCGGTGAGATCTACGAAAGCGCGCAGTTCCTCTATATTCTGGTCGCTGCCTGCCTGTTCTCCGGCTACCCGCGTGAAACCCGCCTCAGCTACGTTAAGCGTTTCTACGATGCGGTTTCCACCTTCAAAATTTCTCTGCCTACGCCAATCATGTCCGGCGTGCGCACCCCAACTCGTCAGTTCAGCTCCTGCGTACTGATCGAGTGCGGAGACAGCCTGGATTCCATCAACGCCACTTCCAGCGCAATCGTGAAGTATGTTTCTCAGCGCGCAGGCATCGGCATCAATGCCGGCCGTATCCGTGCCCTGGGCAGCCCGATTCGCGGCGGTGAAGCGTTCCACACCGGCTGCATCCCGTTCTACAAGCACTTCCAGACCGCGGTTAAGTCTTGCTCTCAGGGCGGCGTGCGCGGCGGTGCAGCAACGCTGTTCTACCCAATGTGGCACCTGGAAGTTGAAAGCCTGCTGGTCCTGAAAAACAACCGTGGCGTTGAGGGCAACCGCGTGCGCCACATGGACTACGGCGTACAGATCAACAAGCTGATGTACACCCGCCTGCTGAAGGGCGAAGAGATCACCCTGTTCAGCCCGTCTGACGTACCGGGGCTGTACGACGCCTTCTTCGCGGACCAGGATGCGTTCGAGCGCCTGTACACCCAATACGAGAAAGACGACAGCATCCGCAAGCAGCGCGTGAAAGCGGTAGAGCTGTTCTCCCTGATGATGCAGGAGCGTGCCTCTACCGGCCGTATCTACATCCAGAACGTTGACCACTGCAACACCCACAGCCCGTTCGATCCGGCTATCGCGCCGGTGCGCCAGTCCAACCTGTGCCTGGAAATCGCGCTGCCGACCAAGCCGCTGGACGATGTGAACGACGAAAATGGCGAAATCGCCCTTTGTACGCTGTCTGCGTTTAACCTTGGCGTTATCGAAAGCCTGGACGATCTGGAAGAGATGGCGGTGCTGGCGGTTCGTGCCCTGGACGCCCTGCTCGACTATCAGGATTATCCAATTCTGGCGGCAAAACGCGGTGCAATGGGTCGTCGTACCTTGGGTATCGGGGTGATCAACTTTGCCTACTATCTGGCGAAGCACGGCGTACGTTACTCCGACGGCAGCGCAAACAACCTGACGCACAAGACCTTCGAAGCGATTCAGTACTACCTGCTGAAAGCCTCAAACGAACTGGCGAAAGAGCAAGGCGCCTGCCCGTGGTTCAACGAAACCACCTATGCGAAAGGCATCCTGCCGATCGATACCTATAAGAAAGACCTGGATGCTATCAGCAATGAGCCGCTGCATCTGGACTGGGAAGGCCTGCGTGAGTCCATCAAAACTCACGGCCTGCGCAACTCCACGCTTTCTGCCCTGATGCCGTCCGAGACCTCCTCGCAGATCTCTAACGCCACCAACGGCATCGAGCCGCCGCGCGGCCACATCAGCATCAAAGCGTCGAAAGACGGTATCCTGCGCCAGGTTGTGCCGGATTATGAAGCGCTGAAAAACAACTACGAGCTGCTGTGGGAGATGCCGAGCAACGACGGCTACCTGCAGCTGGTTGGCCTGATGCAGAAGTTTATCGACCAGTCGATCTCTGCCAACACCAACTACGACCCAACGCGCTTCCCGTCTGGCAAAGTGCCGATGCAGCAGCTGCTCAAGGATCTCCTCACCGCCTATAAATTTGGCGTGAAGACCCTGTACTATCAAAACACCCGCGACGGTGCGGAAGATACTCAGGATGACCTGGCGCCTTCCATCCAGGACGATGGCTGCGAAAGCGGCGCATGTAAAATCTGATTTTCGTTTTCCCCTCACCTCAGCTTATCCCGGCACCGTGCCACTCCCCTCTCCCTTTGGGAGAGGGACAGGGTGAGGGGAAACAAAATAACGGAATAAAAATAATGGCTTACACTACTTTCTCACAGACGAAAAACGATCAGCTCGCCGAGCCTATGTTCTTTGGCCAGTCGGTTAACGTGGCGCGCTACGATCAGCAGAAATATGACATCTTCGAAAAGCTGATTGAGAAGCAGCTCTCCTTCTTCTGGCGTCCGGAAGAAGTGGACGTCTCCCGGGACCGCATCGACTTCCAGGCGCTGCCGGAGCATGAGAAGCACATCTTCATCAGCAACCTGAAGTACCAGACGCTGCTGGACTCCATTCAGGGCCGTAGCCCGAACGTTGCGCTGCTGCCGCTGATCTCCATCCCTGAGCTGGAAACCTGGGTTGAAACCTGGGCGTTTAGCGAGACCATTCACTCTCGCTCTTACACCCATATCATCCGCAACATTGTTAACGATCCGGCGATTGTGTTTGACGATATCGTCACCAATCAGGAGATCCTTAAGCGCGCCAAAGACATCTCTGGCTACTACGATGACCTGATCGAGATGACCAGCTACTGGCACCTGCTCGGGGAAGGTACCCACAACGTGAACGGCAAAACCGTCACCGTGAACCTGCGTGCGCTGAAAAAACAGCTCTATCTCTGCCTGATGAGCGTTAACGCGCTGGAAGCGATTCGCTTCTATGTCAGCTTCGCCTGTTCCTTCGCTTTCGCCGAGCGCGAGCTGATGGAAGGGAACGCTAAAATCATCAAGCTGATCGCCCGTGACGAAGCCCTGCACCTGACCGGCACCCAGCATATGCTGAACCTGATGCGCAGCGGTGAAGATGATCCTGAAATGGCGGAAATCGCCGTTGAATGCCGTCAGCAGTGCTACGATCTGTTCGTCCTTGCCGCTCAGCAGGAAAAAGAGTGGGCTGATTATCTGTTCCGCGACGGTTCTATGATTGGCCTGAACAAAGACATCCTCTGCCAGTATGTTGAGTACATCACCAACATTCGTATGCAGGCTGTAGGCCTTGACCTGCCTTTCCAGACGCGCTCTAACCCGATTCCATGGATTAATGCCTGGCTGGTCTCCGATAACGTGCAGGTCGCGCCGCAGGAAGTTGAGGTCAGCTCCTATCTGGTAGGCCAGATTGACTCAGAGGTCGATACCGACGATCTGAGCAACTTCCAGCTGTAAGTAATGGGTCGTATCACGCTCAGCATTACCGGCGCTCAGCTGACGAGCGAAGAGGAACACCCTTCGCTGCTCGCGGCGCTGGAGTCACACAAAGTCTGCGTAGAGTATCAGTGCCGGGAGGGCTATTGCGGCTCCTGCCGCACGAGGCTGCTGGCGGGCGAAGTGCAGTGGCTGACCGAGCCGCTGGCGTTTATCCAGCCCGGTGAGATTCTCCCCTGCTGCTGCAAAGCGCGCGGCGATATCGAAATCGAGATGTAGTTGTGAAAAAGGCCGCGAATGCGGCCTTTTTTATGCGTTTGACCCGTCCTGAATAGCGTTGACACGTTCCTGACTGAAATCTGGAGAACGTGATGATGACTGAGTTCAAACGCACCCAACGCGATTATCCTCTATCCTTTAAAATAGCTATTGTTGATCAGGTTGAAAAAGGCGAGATGACCTACAAGCAGGCCCAGCAGCGGTATGGTATTCAGGGGCGCTCCACCGTTCTTGTCTGGCTGCGTAAATATGGCAGGCTTGACTGGAGCCCCGGACTTCCTGACCTGGTGAGGAGGAAACTGCCTGTGGCTCAGACGACTGTCCCACTTACACCCGAGCAAAGAATCAGGGAACTTGAAGAACAGCTTGAGCTGGCAAACCAGAAAGCTGAGTTTTTTGAGTCGGTTATCAATGTCCTGAAAAATGATTACGGGGTGAGTGTCGTAAAAAAGCGGCCCGGCAAGTCCTCGCGCAAAGTCCGGCCCCAAAAATAACCGTTACACGCGTATGCCAGTTCCTGGGGCACAGCAGACAGGCATGGTATCAGGACAACACAAGGCGCAGAAAACGGCAGGAACATCATGCTCAGGTTCTTGATTTTGTTGCCTGCGTCAGGTGCCGTCAGCCGCGAATCGGTACGCGTAAACTGCACTATCTGCTGAACACTCAGGCCGATAAAAGGCTGAATATTGGACGAGACCGTCTGTTTAACCTGATGGATGAATACCGGCTTCTGGTGCCAGTGAAACGGGCATATCACAAAACCACCAACAGCCATCATCGCTTTTACCGGCATCCTAATCTGCTGAAACCCGGCCCTGAACAGGTCACCGCCCTTGAGCCAGAGCAGGTCTGGGTCGCTGATATAACTTATCTTCCGCTGCGCAGCGGCACGGCTTATCTGAGTCTGGTCACGGATGCCTGCTCCAGAAAAATCGTGGGTTACCATGTCGGGGAAAACCTGCAGACAGAAAACGTGGTAAAAGCATTCATACAGGCTCTGAGGCGGAGAAAAACGACAGGTCCGCTGGTACATCACTCTGACAGAGGACTGCAATACTGTTCGGTACTTTACCAGTCAGTTCATGAAAGAAATGGAATAACCTGTTCAATGACCGATGGTTATGACTGCTACCAGAATGCGCTGGCTGAGCGGGTAAACGGGATCCTGAAAAATGAATTTTTACTCTCGCGCCCTGCAGACCTGGCTCAGGCCCGGGAAATGGTAAAAGAATCCGTGGCAATCTATAACCATGAGCGGCCACACCTGGCCCTGAAATACAAAACGCCCGATGATGTTCATCAGGCGTTTTACAGACAGAAAACTGTCAACCTATATCAGGACTAGTCAGTTACTTCTTCAGGAACAGTACGGCTTTATCCGGGAAGTCGGTAAACAGCCCGTCCACCCCGGCTTTGTTGTACAGCACGTCGTACAGCTGATTCACGTCGCTCACGTAGTCCGGCAGCGCATCCGCCCTTACCGTATAAGGATGCACGGTAAGCTTGCTGGCATGCGCTTCGGTCACCATATCGGTGAGCTTAATGTTGCCTTTGGTCGACGCCTGCTCCACCAGCATATGGTAGTCCGGGCCAATGCCGTCGGCATACTGGGCTATCTGCTTCATCGCGCCGGGCTTAAACATCCAGTCGTAGCTGTAGTTCACCCACTTACCGTCCGGCTGCTTCTCCTGAGTTTCATTCCAGTCGGTATAAGCGATAAGCTGCACCAGATTCAGGTCCATGCCCATCTTCGGCTCGAGCTCGTTTTTAATACGCTTAAGCTCTGCGGCGTCGAAGCACTGGAGATAAACCTTATCCTGCTTGCCGGTGTAGCCGTAGCGCTTCAGCACCTCGAGGGTCTTCGCCGCGATATCCTTGCCTTCCTGATGGTGGAACCACGGCGCTTTTATCTCCGGATAAATGCCGATGTTCTTCCCGGTCGAGTGGTTCAGCCCCTGAACGAACTCTATCTCTTCCTCAAAGGTATGCACCCGGAAGTCAGATTTCCCCATCGGGAAGCGTCCCGGATAAGTTTGCACCGGCTTGCCGTCAACAATATCGAAGCCTTCGGTGAACTTCAGAGACTTGATTTCCGCCAGCGTAAAGTCGATGGCATAGTAGCGGCCATCTTTACGTGCGCGGTCCGGGAAGCGCTTCGCTACGTCGGTCACGCGATCCAGATAGTGGTCATGCAGCACCACCAATCGGTCATCTTTGGTCATCACCAGATCTTGCTCAAGGTAGTCTGCACCCTGAGCATAAGCCATCGCCTTCGCCGGCAGCGTATGCTCGGGGAGATAGCCGCTGGCGCCGCGGTGGGCAATCACGATTTTATCGGTGGTCTGGGCAAATGCGCTGCAGGTCGCCACCAGCACTACGCCCGCCAGCAATGTTTTAGTCATCAGTTTCATTTGGCTCTCCTTAGCTATTCTTCATCATTTTTTCATCGTGGTGTTTGCGCTCGCCAATCATCACCACAATCAGCAGCAGCACGGCCAGAACACTTCCGCCGATCATCACGATAAAGCCGCCGTCCCAGCCGAAGAAGTCCACGGTATAACCGACGATCGCGCTGGCCGCAACCGAGCCGCCGAGGTAGCCAAACAGGCCGGTAAAGCCCGCCGCCGTCCCTGCCGCCTTTTTCGGCGCCAGCTCAAGCGCATGCAGGCCAATCAGCATGACCGGGCCGTAAATCAGGAAGCCGATAACGATCATACAGGCCATATCCACGCCCGGATTGCCCGGCGGGTTGAGCCAGTAAACCACGGTAGCAATCGTCACCAGCACCATGAAGAAGACGCCGGTTGCGCCTCGGTTACCCTTGAACACTTTGTCCGACATCCATCCGCACAGCAGCGTGCCGGGAATGCCCGCGTATTCATAGAGGAAGTAGGCCCACGAGGACTTATCCAGCGCGAAGTGTTTCACCTCTTTCAGGTAAGTTGGCGACCAGTCCAGAATGCCGTAGCGCAGCAGATAGACAAACACGTTGGCAATGGCGATGTACCACAGCAGGCGGTTCGGGAAGACGTATTGCATGAAGATCTGCTTCGCCGTCAGCTCCTCTTCGGCTTTGTCGTTGTAATCGTCCGGATAATCGTTTTTGTACTCTTCGATCGGCGGCAGGCCACAGGATTGCGGGGTATCACGCATCAAACCGAAGGCGATAATCGCCACAATGATTGCCGCAAAAGCAGGCATATACAGCGCCGCATGCCAGTCGTTAAACCACGCCATCCCCAGCAGGAACAGCAGCGGAGGAATACCACCGCCCACGTTATGGGCGCAGTTCCAGACCGAAACGATGCCCCCGCGCTCCTTCTGCGACCACCAGTGCACCATGGTGCGCCCGCACGGCGGCCACCCCATGCCCTGGAACCAGCCGCAGGCAAACAGCAGCACAAACATAATAGCGATGCTGGACGTTGCCCAGGGCACAAAGCCCATAAACAGCATCACCGCCGCAGCAAGGATTAACCCTGCTGGCAGGAAAACGCGCGGATTCGAGCGGTCAGAGACCGAGCCCATGATGAATTTCGAAAATCCGTAGGCGATAGAAATTCCCGAAAGCGCAAAACCGAGATCGCCCCGGGAGAAGCCCTGCTCCACCAGATAGGGCATCGCAAGGGTAAAGTTTTTCCTCACCAGATAGTAAGCAGCGTAACCAAAGAAGATACCCATGAAAATTTGCCAGCGCAGGCGGCGATAGACCGAGTCTATCTGCGCCTCTGGCAAACGCGCCTTATGCGCGGCGGGTTTGAAGATACTTAACATACGAGCCTCCGTGGCGTTGATGTTTAGCGGGAGCAAACGTCTCCCGCCAAATGTTCTTTTGCGAGCGCATGTTAGTTATCTATGCGCGTATTTACTGTGAAACATCGCACACAATGTTACATTTTTATTACAAGAAGGCGAAAAGGTGCATTTCATCACGAATTACTTTCGTTTCTTGCTCGAATTTGCTCGCAATCAAACATTTCGTGCTTTATTTATGGCTGAATAACAGTAAATAAAGAAGGGATAAAGGAGCGCCATATGAGCAGAGAAACGGACGTGATTATCATTGGCGGTGGCGCAACCGGTGCCGGAATAGCGAGAGACTGCGCCCGCCGCGGGCTAAAAGTGCTGCTGCTCGAGCGCCATGACATTGCGACAGGTGCCACAGGCCGCAACCACGGTCTGCTCCACAGCGGCGCGCGCTATGCGGTCACCGACGGCGAATCCGCTAAAGAGTGCATCGAAGAGAACCGCATCCTGCGGCGAATTGCCCGCCACTGCATCGAGCCTACGGACGGCCTGTTCATTACCCTTCCGGAAGACGACCTGGCTTTTCAGGATAGCTTCGTTACCGCCTGCCGCCGGGCCGGCATCGGGGCGCAGGCGCTGGAGCCTGAAGAAGCACTGCGGCTGGAGCCGTCCGCGAACCCGGCGCTCATCGGCGCAGTGCGCGTCCCGGACGGCACGGTCGATCCTTTTCGCCTCACTGCCGCCAATATGCTTGATGCAAAAGAGCACGGAGCAGAAGTTCTGACAGGCTGCGAAATCACCGGCCTGATTCGCGAAGGCTCTCGAGTCTGCGGCGTCCGCGTATTCAATCATCTCACCCAACAAGCGGCAGAATTCCGCGCCCTTATGGTCGTGAATGCTGCGGGGATCTGGGGCCAACGCATCGCCGAATACGCAGAGCTCAGCGTAAAAATGTTCCCGGCGAAAGGCGCGCTGCTGATCCTCGGCCACCGGATCAATAACATGGTCATCAACCGCTGCCGCAAACCGGCTGACGCGGATATCCTGGTTCCTGGCGATACCATTTCACTTATCGGCACCACCTCAACGCATATCGACTACGACCAGATCGACAATATGTTTGTCACGCCGGACGAAGTGGATATTTTGATCCGCGAAGGCGAGAAACTGGCGCCGGTGCTGGGCCGAACCCGCATTCTTCGTGCCTACGCGGGCGTCAGGCCGCTGGTAGCCAGCGACGACGATCCGACAGGGCGCAGCGTCAGCCGTGGGATCGTGCTGCTGGACCACGCAAAACGCGACGGCATGGACGGCTTTATCACCATCACCGGCGGGAAGCTGATGACCTACCGCCTGATGGCGGAGTGGGCCTCCGACCTGGTCTGCAAACGGCTGGGGAATAATACGCCCTGCTCCACCGCTTCAACGCCTCTGCCGGGTTCAGAACAAACGGCAGAACAAACGCTGGGTAAAGTTATCTCTTTACCACCGACGATTCGCGGCTCCGCCGTCTGGCGGCACGGCGACCGGGCAACTCGCTTGCTCAATAACAGCCGACTCAGCAACAGCCTGGTTTGCGAATGCGAAGCCGTCACCTCCAGCGAAGTTCGCTATGCCGTTGACGCACTTGGCGTAAAAAACCTGGGCGACTTACGACGCAGAACGCGCGTGGGCATGGGGACCTGCCAGGGGGAACTCTGCGCCTGCCGCGCCGCCGGACTGCTTCAGCGCTTCCAGCTCACCACGCCGGCGCAGTCGCTGGAACAGCTTTCCCGCTTCCTCAACGAACGCTGGAAGGGCGTCCGCCCTATCGCCTGGGGCAACGCGCTGCGCGAGAGCGAATTCACCGCCTGGGTTTACCAGGGCTTGTGCGGGCTGGATAACGGAGAGCAGAAATGAAATTCGACACCCTCATCATCGGCGGCGGCCTGGCCGGGCTAACCGCTGGTATCCGCCTGGCCGAACAAGGTCAGCGCTGCGCCATCGTCAGCCGCGGACAAAGCGCCCTGCACTTCTCATCCGGCTCGCTGGATTTGCTTTCGGCGCTGCCGGACGGCAGCGCGGTGCAGGAGGCTGCCTCGGCTCTCGAACGCCTCGCCGACCAGGCGCCTCAGCATCCCTATAGTTTGATAGGCAAAGAGGCCGTGATGGCGCTCGCCGCAGAGAGCGAACAGCTGCTGGCCAGGGCCGGCATTCCCGTGGTGGGGGAGCTCCAGGCAGAACCACCTGAGAATCACCACTTTGGGTAAACAGAGAGCCAGTTGGCTAAGCCCGCCGGAAGTCCCGCAGGCCCCGCTGCCCTGGAAAAGAGTTACGGTGATCAATATCGCAGGCTTTCTGGATTTTCAGGCCGAGCTGGTTGCCGGTTCACTTTCCTCTGCGGGCTGTACCGCTCACGTCGCCGAGCTCACCTTACCGGTACTCGACGTACTGCGAAACAACCCAAGCGAGTTTCGTGCGGTGAACATCGCCCGGGTGCTGGACTTGCCGGAAAACCACCGGGCGCTGGTGGAGGAACTGCGGCTGCTGCTGGGCAGCGGTGAAGCGATGATCCTGCCCGCCTGCCTGGGCCTGGAGGAAAACACGCTCCCGGCTCTGCAGCAGGCGCTAAACGTGCCGGTAAAACTGCTCCCGACGCTGCCGCCTTCGGTGCCAGGAATGCGGCTTCACAATGCGCTCCGTCGACGCTTTCAATCGCTCGGCGGGCTTATTATGCCGGGCGATACCGTTACCGGCGCTCAGCTTGAACGTGGGAGCATCAACGCCCTGTTCACTAAAAATCATCGTGAAGTTCCGCTACGTACCCGCCATGTGATTCTGGCCAGCGGAAGCTTTTTTAGCGGCGGGCTGGAGGCCGATCGGCAACGCGTTTTTGAGCCAATTTTTGGGCTGGACGTGGAGGTTCCTGAGGATCGCGCCACGTGGAGCAAGCCCGATTTCTTCACGCCGCAGCCCTGGCTGCAGTTTGGGCTCAAGGTGAACCCGCGGCTTCAGCCTTGCCATCAAGGCGAGCACACGCAGAATCTCTATGCCATCGGTTCCGTGCTGGGCGGGTTCGACCCCATTCAGCAGGGATGCGGTGCCGGTGTTTCCATGCTGACGGCGCTTTTCGTTGCCGAACAAATCCTCGTTGCCGCGGAGGCTTGCCATGAACCTGCTTGATGAAACCAGCTTTGAAAGCTGTATTAAATGCACGGTCTGCACCACAGCTTGCCCTGTGAGCCGCGTACGCCCGGAATACCCCGGACCAAAACAGGCCGGGCCCGACGGTGAAAGGCTGCGTCTTAAAGATCCTTCGTTGTATGACGATGCGCTGAAATACTGCACCAACTGCAAGCGCTGCGAAGTCTCCTGCCCGTCTGAGGTCAAAATTGGCGATATCATCCAGCGAGCAAGGGCCAAATACGGCGAACATAGCCCTTCCCTTCGCGACGCGATACTCAGCCACACTGATTTAATGGGCACGCTTTCGACGCCTTTCGCCCCGCTGGTCAACGCCACTACCGGCCTGAAGCCCGTGCGTAAACTGCTGGATAAAGCCCTGAACATTGATTCCCACCGCGAATTGCCAAAATATTCCTTCGGGACATTTCGCCAGTGGTATCGACGTCAGGCAGGACACCAGGCCAGCTTACCGCAGCAGGTGGCGTTCTTCCACGGCTGCTTTGTGAACTATAACCATCCGCAGCTCGGCAAAGACATGGTGAAAGTGCTTAACGCTATGGGCATCGGCGTCCAGCTGCTGAAAAGAGAGAAGTGCTGCGGCGTTCCGCTTATCGCCAACGGCTTTATCGAAAAGGCAAAAAAAACAGGCGACGGTGAACGCCAGCTCGCTCGAAGAAGCCGTTATCCACCGCGGGCTTCCGGTCGTTGCCACCTCATCAACCTGTACCTTCACCCTGCGCGATGAATACCCGCAATATCCTCGGCGTAGACACTACGCCGGTTCGCGACCAGATTGAACTTGCCACGCGCTACATCTGGAAGCTGCTGGAGGAGGATGGCAAAAGGCTGGCGTTAAAAAATACGCCGCTTCGCATCGCCTACCACACGCCATGCCATATGGAGAAAATGGGCTGGACGCTTTACTCCGTCGAACTGCTGCGGCGGATCCCCGGCGTGGAACTGGTGATGCTGGACTCCCAGTGCTGCGGCATTGCCGGTACCTATGGATTTAAAAAAGAGAACTACCCGACTTCCCAGCGTATTGGCGCGCCGCTGTTCCAGCAGATAGAAGAGAGTGGCGTAGACCTTGTAGTCACCGACTGTGAAACCTGTAAATGGCAGATAGAGATGTCCACCAGCAAACGCTGCGAGCACCCGATTACGCTGCTGGCACGGGCGCTCGCCTGACGCTTAGAGGCTCGCTGACTCCACCACCTCAATCCAGCCGTGCTCGCTTTCCAGCGGCTGGCCGTTGAGCCAGCGGCGCAGCACATTGAGCGCCATCATGGCGCTCACTTCCTGCCGGGTAGAGATAGCATGGCGGGCAACGCCGAACTTCACGCCAAGGCCGTACGTGCCGTCCGGGGTCGAGAGCGCGAAGTTAATCTGCTGCCCTTCTTCTCCGGCAACCACCAGAGACACATCGCTCTGCTGGCTCTGACGAAGCCCTGCGCTGGAGGTTAGCGCCTCAGCCAGCGTGCCGGAGCGCTGCGGTAAAAACGCAGCTTGCCTGCAATTTGGCCTGAGCGCGGTTCAGCTGCAGCGCCAGCAGGCCGCCGGTAAACTGCTCGCTCACGGCGATAGTCAGCCCCCGCTCGTCAAGACGACGAGCTATCTGCGCAGGCAGCCCCTCGGTACCTTCAAAAATCAGGCTGTCACCCGGCCACACGACGCACTTCCGGCCATACGGCTTCCATCGCCTCCCGCTGGCTGGCGGGGCCGGTGAGCTTAAGCTCGATAATCGGCATGGATGAGCGGTACCCCATCACCACGCCCTCGGGTAAGGTTAGCGGCTCAAGGCATTGCGCCAGCTCGCTTTCCGAGCGACCAAAGGTGGTTAAACGCAGACAAATCGGCGGTTCAGGCAGGGTAAAGCGGTCGCGCAGCCGCGGCAAAATTTGCTTTTCTACCATAGCCTTAAATTCTGACGGCACGCCCGGCGTGAAGAACATCAGACAGCGGTTTAACTTCAAAGCAAAACCGCAGGCGGTGCCGACGGGATTATCGATCATTTCGCTGCCGGCAGGGATTTGCGCCTGCTTGCGGTTGCTCGGCGCCATCACGCGCCCACGCTCGGCGAAGAACTGCTCCATCCTGGTTAACCATCCTGCATGTTCAACCAGTGCAACGCCTGCGGCGGTAGCCGCCGCCAGGGCGCTTAAGTCGTCGCTGGTTGGTCCCAGTCCACCGTTGACAATAAGCACATCGGCTTCGCGACTGCGCTCTTGCAGCACGGCAATCAGGTCAGGAAGGCTATCGCCTACCGTATTGCGGCGCGACATGGGTAAGCCCCGATCAAAGAAATAATCGGCAAGCCAGGCTGCATTGGTGTCGGTAATTTGCCCGTACAGCACTTCATCGCCGGTTGACAGCATTTCTACTTTTAACATCTTCTACTCCGCAGCAGGGGAACGCCCCACTATAGCGCAGGCTCCGGGGAACGACAGAGACAAAAAACGCGGCTAAAAGCCGCGCTTAGAGATTAGAAACTGGCGCTAACGCCCACATACGGGCCATCGGCCACGGTATTGGTGCGATCGCCATCTTTGCCGCCGAGGCTGATATAGCGGTAACCCACCTGCGCCGAGAAGGGACGCATAAAGTTCCAGCTTGCGCCGGCGCTTGCCTCTTTGTAATCCTTGACGCCGCTGGACAGAGAGTCAGGCGAATAGTAGTAATCGCCAAACACGGCGATATCAGGCGTAACAGGCCATCTCAGGCCGCCACCGGCCGCGATAGCATAACCTTCTTTACTGTCTTTCGGATTCAGATAAACGCCACGTCCACCGACGGTTGCCAACATCGGCCCAGCGGAATGTTAAAGCCGAGGCCCACGCCGACGGCATCGCCATTGTCATCGTTGTGCGCATAGTTACCGGTTACCGCAATACCGCTGCTTTCGGTGCCAAAACCTACGCCGAGATTAGTGTATTCCTTACCAACTTCAGCGTTCACGCCGATCGCGCTGGCGCCTGCAGAAACCAGCAGCAAACCTGCACCGCCGGCTATAAGTAATTTATTCATTCCTTGGTTCCTGAAAATGAGAAAGGGCAGCCCTTCAAAAATGGGAAATTATAGCGCGACGCATTATCTATTTAACATGGCAGAGAATGCTAATGATTCCTTGATTGTAAGGAAATGAAAAGACGGGGTATTCCGCGACAAGATCAATGAAATAGCGACGACCTGCGGTGACAAAGTGTTTGGGTCATCATAAAGACGTATTGAAAAAGTGGTCTATATTTAATTTTTTTGTAACGCCTAATCCAGACCCAAGGAGGCATTGATGAGCAAGAAAGGATTAACGACCGCCGCTGGCGCACCCGTTGCTGATAATAACAACGTTGCTACCGCAGGACCCCGTGGTCCGATGCTGCTTCAGGACGTTTGGTACCTTGAGAAACTCGCCCACTTCGACCGCGAAGTGATCCCTGAGCGCCGCATGCACGCCAAAGGTTCAGGCGCATTCGGCCATTTCACCGTAACTCACGACATCACCCGCTATACCGGGCAAAACTGTTCGCCGAAATCGGCAAGCAGACAGAGATGTTTATGCGTTTTTCAACCGTTGCCGGTGAACGCGGCGCGGCGGATGCTGAACGTGATATTCGCGGTTTTTCGATGAAATTTTATACCGAAGAAGGCAACTGGGATCTGGTGGGCAATAACACCCCGGTCTTCTATCTCCGCGACCCGCTGAAATTCCCGGATCTCAATCACGTCGTAAAACGCGATCCACGCACTAACCTGCGTAACCCGACCTATAAGTGGGACTTTTTCTCACATCTTCCCGAATCGCTGCACCAGCTCACCATCGACTTCAGCGATCGGGGCCTGCCGCGCTCTTATCGCCATATTCACGGGTTTGGCAGCCATACCTTCAGTTTTATCAACAAGGACAACGAGCGTTTCTGGGTGAAATTCCACTTTAAAACCCAACAGGGCATTGAGAACCTGATGGACGAAGAAGCGGGGAAAATCATTGCAGAAGACAGGGAGAGCTCGCAGCGCGATCTTTTCGGCGCCATCGAGGCCGGCGACTTCCCGCGCTGGACGCTGTACGTGCAAGTTATGCCGGAGGCGGAAGCCTCAAAAACGCCTTATAACCCGTTTGACCTGACCAAGGTCTGGCCGCACGGCGATTACCCGCTGATTGAGGTTGGGTACATTGAGCTGAACCGCAACCCGGAAAATTACTTCTCGGACGTCGAGCAGGCGGCGATGTCTCCGGCCAATGTGGTGCCGGGCATTAGCTTCTCCCCGGACAAAATGCTGCAGGGCCGCCTGTTCTCCTACGGCGACGCACATCGCTACCGCCTGGGCGTTAACCATCACCAAATCCCGGTGAACGCGCCGAAGTGCCCGTTCCATAACTATCACCGCGACGGCGCAATGCGCGTGGACGGCAACAGCGGCAACGGCGCAACCTACGAGCCAAACAGCTTCAACGTTTTCCAGCAACAGCCGGACTTCAGCGAGCCGCCGCTAAGCCTCGAAGGCGCAGCAGATCACTGGAATCACCGCGAAGACGGCGACTACTTTAGCCAGCCACGGGCGCTATATAATCTGCTTAGCGATGAAGAACATCAGCGCATGTTCGAGCGTATCGCCGGTGAGCTGAAGGAGGTGCCGGAAAGCATTCAGACGCGCCAGATAGGTTTATTCAACCAGGTGCATCCTGAATACGGCGCCGGTGTGGCTAAGGCGATTGAGGCGCTTAAACACGGTAAATAGAATCCCGGCAGGCGCTAGGCTCCTGCCACCCATTCAATAAGCCTGCGGCGGGAGATTTTGATCCCGCCCTGTTTCAGCACCTGCGGCAGCGCAACCCAGCGCACCGGCAGCTGAAAACGAGGCACCTTACCCTCAAGCCAGGCGGCAATCTCTTTAAAATCACATCCAGCCTTGGTCTCAACAACGGCAACCGGCCGCTGCCCAAACTCTGCGTCGTCTACCGGCACCACAAACACCTGCTGCACCGCAGGATGCGTAGCAATGACACGCTCCACCTCTTCAGGCTGGATCCCCTCTCCACCGCTGAAAAACTGGTTATCAAGCCGCCCCACTATCGTCAGGCGTCCGCCCTGTAAAACGCCGCGGTCGCGGGTAGCAAACCAGCCCTGCTCATTCACCAGCGGAATAAGCTCACCGTCGCGCCAGTAGCCGCTGGCCAGGCTATCCGCGCGGATCCACACTTCTTCATCAACGATTTTTATTTCCCGGCCGGGCAGCGGTTCGCCGACGTCGGGCAAACCGTCGGCGCGTTTGGCGCTGACCGTTGAGGCCAGTTCCGTCAGGCCATAGCCACACCAGCAGCGTACGCCCCGCGCTTCTGCCTGCTGCGCCAATTCAACGGGAATTGCCGCGCCGCCGAGCAGTACCTCACGCAGCGTCAACGGCTGCTGCTGTTCCAGCAGTCGCCATAGCTGAGTTGGCACCAGAGAGGCGTGGCTGCAGCCGCGCAAAGCTTCCCCGATCGACTGCGCCGAAGAGACCGCCAGCCTGCCACCGGCATAGAGCCAGCGCCAGAAGATCCCCTGGCCGGAGACGTGAAACAGCGGCAACGACAAAAGCCAGCTGTCATCGGCTCCGTACTTCATCAGCGTCAGCACCCCTGCCGCGCTGGCAAGGTGGGCGGATAATGTATGTACGGCGGCTTTGGGCAGTCCGGATGAACCTGACGTGAGGGTCATGGTGGCCAGCCGTGACGGCTGCCAGCTTTCGCGCCATGGGGCTGCCTCCACCAGCGACAGCGGCGCTAATTGAGGCACCGGACATCCGTCGATCAACGTTATGCCATAGCTGAGGGTCAACGACGGCAGAAGCTGCTCCAGTAGGCTGTCAGGGAGCTGCGGATTCAGCGGCAGAATACGGGCGCCGCACTGCAACAGCGCCAGCCAGACAAGCAGCGTTTGTGGGCCATTTTTGGCTTTTAACGCAACGCCATCACCCTCTTTGATGCCCTGCAGCCGAAACCCGCCCGCCAGGGTATCTACACGCTGGCACAGGGCTTGCCAGGTCAACAACTCATCATCGAAGTGCAGCGCAATTTTTTCCCCATGGAGGCCTGCCCAGTGCCGCCACGGCCAGTCGGTAAAAATCATCGAATACGCTCAAGCTGGTCCACTGTGATGCAGGGCAGCGGGCTGCCGGGCCAGCAGCGCTCAAGCTGCGACTGCATCAGGGACAAGGTATCCAGCCCTGGCAAAGTTCCCGGCGTCAGCCAGGCGGCGATGCGTGCCAGCTGGGTCAGCCCCAGGCTGGACTCAATGGAGGAGCTGATCACCGCTTTAAGCCCCAACCTGTGTGCGGTGGCAACCTGCTCCCGCACCTTATCCAGGCTACCGGTCAGCGTCGGTTTGATCACCACGGCCGACACGCCAGGCTCTGCGACGAAGGTGAAATCTCTTTCACGCAGGCTCTCATCCCAGGCAATCGCAATCCCCGTTTCCCGGCTGAACTCTCGGGATTGTTCGCGGGTTTTGCACGGCTCTTCGATAAAGTCGATGCGCGGACGGTAGTCGGGATTAACGTATTTAGCGAACTGCTGCGCCTTAAGCGGTGTCCAGCTTCGGTTAGCATCAAGACGCAAATGCAGTTCAGGGACAGCCTCAAGCAGCAAATTGACCACCATGCCGTCCCGTACGGCCTCGTACAGACCGACTTTGACCTTCGCCACCTTTTCGCCAGCCATCGCCGACAGCGCAAGGATCAGCTCGTCAGGATCGCCGGTACACAGCGGAGCCGCGCGGTAGTCAGCGGCCTGCGGCAGCGTGCCGTCAGCCTCGGCCAGCGCGCAGCTCAGGCCAAAGGCAACGGACGACGGTTCAGGCAAAGGGGCAGCTTCATCGGCCAGCCATTGCTCCAGCCAGCATTCAGTCTGCGCCTGGGCCTCCTCAAGGGTTTCACGACTAAAGCCCGGCAAAGGAGAAATCTCTCCCCATCCGCTACGCTCGCCCTGGGTGAGACGCACCAGCAACCCCTCCCTGAACTTGAGGCGCTGGTCGCGTAGTACAACGCCGGCCTCCATCGGAATTTGAAAGCGCCACAGCGCCGCGCTGCGCATTATGGATTCCGTTTAAATTTGCTGAAGTCCGGCTGACGTTTTTGGTTAAACGCGTTGCGGCCTTCCTGACCCTCTTCGGTCATGTAGAAGAGCATTGTGGCGTTACCCGCCAGCTCCTGCAGCCCGGCCTGGCCGTCACAGTCGGCATTCAGGGCAGCTTTCAGGCAGCGCAGCGCCATCGGGCTGTTCTGCAGCATTTCGCGGCACCAGCGCACGGTCTCTTTTTCCAGATCGGCAACCGGCACAACGGTATTCACCAGCCCCATATCGAGCGCCTCTTTTGCATCATACTGGCGGCACAGGAACCAGATCTCGCGAGCCTTTTTCTGGCCTACGATGCGTGCCATGTAGGAAGCGCCCCAACCACCGTCGAAAGAGCCTACTTTCGGGCCAGTCTGACCGAAGACGGCGTTTTCAGCCGCGATGGTCAGGTCACACATCATGTGCAGCACGTGGCCGCCGCCGATGGAAAAGCCCGCCACCATCGCCACAACCGGTTTAGGGCAGGTGCGAATCTGGCGCTGGAAGTCGAGCACGTTCAGGTGATGGACGCCGCTTGCGTCCTGATAGCCGCCGTAGTCGCCGCGAACTTTCTGGTCGCCGCCCGCACAGAAGGCTTTTTCCCCTTCACCGGTCAGAATAATGGTGCCGATATTGTCGTCATAGCGAGCGTCGGCCAGGGCGTTAATCATCTCTTTGACGGTCAGCGGACGAAACGCATTACGCACTTCCGGGCGGTTAATGGTGATTTTGGCGATACCGTCGCTGGATTTATGATAGCGAATGTCGGTGTAGCCTTCAGAGCAATCCAGCCATTCAATCGGGGCGTAAAGCATTTGTTCATCAGGATAAATCATGAGAGATCCTTACAGGTCATAGTGACGAAAGAGGGTTAACAGCGCGGCGCTAAACGCAGCGGGAGATTCCCGATGTGCGTTATGTCCGGCGCCAGAAATCAGTGCAAGAGAACAGCCAAGCTCCGCTGCGACGGCGCGAAACTTATCGTCTCGTTCACCGCAAAAATAATGAAAAGGAACGGCAAGCTGGCTAAGCGGCTCGCGTAAGTCAGGCTGGCAGGCAAGTGAAGTCGCATCAAGCATCCGGGCCAGCGCCGTTGGATTATTTTGCGCACGCAGGGAAACCAGTTCGGCACGCTGCTGGCGGTTGAGCGAGCGAAAAACCGGCTGCCGGTACCAGTCGTTAAGCACGCTCTGGACATTTTCCTGCCTTAAACGCTGCGCCCAGCGGGCATCGTTCAGCGCCCTCGCCTCACGTTGTGCGTCGCCAATCAGGCCGGGATGAGCGCCTTCAACAACCAGCCCACGTAGCCCTTTCGGTTCTGGCCGACTGGCGTGATACATCGCGATGCGGCCGCCCAGGGAATAACCTACAAGCCAATAGCTTTTGATACCGTAATGCTCAAGGGTATTTCGTAAGGCGCTATCGACCCCGGCAAAGTCCTGCACCTGGACATCGGCGGAACCGCCGTGGCCGGGCAGATCTACCCTTAGCTGAGGCCAGTCGTGAAAATCCTGCTCAAACGCCCACCATTCACGATGGCTGCCGAGAAAACCATGCAGCCAGACTATCCACGGCAAGTCTGAACGGCGGCCCAGATACGGCACGGCATGAAGGATCATGCCTGGCTGACCTGAGCCAGCAGGTGCTGTAGCGTCTGGGCGCCGTCAGTTTCCGGCACGGTGATTTCAATTATCGTGGCGCCTGGACGCAGCCAGGCACGCTTCACCGCCTCCTCCAGCGCCTGCCAGCTTTCCGGATTTTGGTAACCCAGCTCGAACATAGCGGCGGCGTGGGAAAAATTCACGTTTTGCGGCATACAGTAAAAGCGCTCCCGCTCTTCTGCGGGCGTAGGAAGCAGCGAGAAGATCTGGCCGCCGTTGTTGTTGACCACCAGCAGCACAAACGGCGCCGATGCGTGGCGCAGCAGCGCCAGGGCATTGAGATCGTAAAGAGCCGAAATATCTCCGACTATAGCGAGCGTTGACCGCGCCGTTGCCCGCTGAACGCCTGCCGCGGTCGAGAGCAGACCGTCAATGCCGCTTGCTCCCCGGTTGCTGTACACCGGATACCCGGCCGGAAGCTGCGCGAAGGCATCGATTAAACGCACAATTAAGCTGTTGCCAACAAACAGCTGGCCGCCCTCCGGCAGCAGCTGCGGCAGGCGCTGGGCAACCTGCGCCTCGCCAAAGGTAAGGGTGCCGTGCTCCACCTCTTCCAGCGTTTTCCAGGCCAGAGAGATTAACGCTTCGGCCCAGGGAAGGCGTTTTTCTGCCGGATGCTTTTCAAGCCAGGCTTCAACTCCGGCCACAAGGCGACGACCACGATGGTTTGCCGGGTCTAGTCGTCCGGGCTGCTTATCGACCAGCCAGTACTCTTCTGGCCGACAGGCGGCCTGCCACTGGAGAACGCGTTTGCCGGTCAGGCTGGCGCCAAACTGGATAACGATTTGCGCCTGCTCAAGGCAGGTGACAGCCTGGCTATTGCTGAGCCACAGATCCGCACAAGGCAGCGGCTGGCCGGTTTGCGAAAGCACGTCGCCGATGAGCGGCCAGCCAAGCATTTGTGCCCAGGCCGCCACCTGTTCGCCTTCGCTGGCAGAAAGCCGCCCGGCAACCACCACGCCTCGCTTTTGCCGCCAGAAAAACCAGTCTCTTTGCTTCGGCACCGCATTTTCGTGGACCTCACGCAGCCAGGGGGCGCTATCTTCCCACCAGCCTTCCAGCCTGTTTTGCCAGTCAAGGCCGGTATCGTCGGGCGCGCCGTAAAGCGGTTCGGCAAAAGGACAATTGATGTGCAGCGCGCCGCCGCTAAGCTGCCCGACGGCGCTGTCGACCGCAGAGACCAGCCAGCTGGCGGGAATATCGTGGGTAGGGCGAGGCAGATTAAGCGCATCGGCGGGATGGGAGCTAAACAGCCCCGGCTGGTGAATCGCCTGGTTTGCGCCGCAGCCGATAAGCTCAGGCGGGCGGTCGGCCGTCAGTAAAATCAGCTTTTCACCGGTCAGTCCGGCTTCAATGACGGCGGGATAAAGATTGGCGACCGCGGTACCGGAAGTGACGATGACAGCCACCGGCTGTCCGCTGGCTTTCGCCAGCCCAAGCGCCAGGTGACCCAGCCCGCGTTCATCAAAATGAGTGTGACAAATAAAACTGCGATTTTCCGCCGCGCTGAGGGTCAGCGGCGTGGAGCGGGAGCCGGGGGCGATACACACGTGCCGCACCCCGTGCCGGGTTAATGCTTCGAGTATGACGCCCGCCCAGCGGCGGTTAAATGAGCTTATCGACATAATATTGTCCGCAGTCAATTTCGACTATCGATTATAAATACTATGGCAAGAGTTAAATTGATTTGCGTCGTGAATAGATTATTCAGTTGCCGCCGCCAACGAGCAGCGTCTTCAGTCCGGCCGCTTTATTTTCAATTTCCTGCCACTCGTCGGCGGCAACCGAACCGGCGACAATGCCCGCGCCAGCATAGAGACGAACTTCGCTACGGCTTACCTGCGCCGAGCGCAGCGCTACGCAGAACTCCGTTTGATGGCGGGAAAGGTAGCCTGCAGAGCCCGCATACCATTCGCGCTCAAACGGCTCGTTTGCGCTAATAAACGCCCGGGCCAGTTCACGCGGCAGGCCGGCTACGGCCGCGGTGGGCTGGAGCTGTTTGAGGCAAAGCGCATCGTCCTGACGCTTAAGCTGCGTCCAGATGCAGCGACGAAGATGCTGGACCTTACGCAGCCGCACGACCTGTGGCGGCAACACATCCAGCGCGCCGACGTCATCCCGCAGCCGCAGGCAGATATCCTCTACCACCAGCATATTTTCACGCTGATTTTTGTCATCTTTTAGCAGCCACTGGCCTAACTTTGCGGCCTGAGCATCGTCGGCGTGATTAGCCACCGTGCCCGCAAGCGCCTCGGTGCGAAGTGCATCATCGACTCTTCGCCACAGGCGCTCCGGGCTGGATCCCAGAAACGCGTTTTGCGCATCAAACGCCATAAGGAAGTGGTAACAGTTCAGATTTACACGGCGGCTGGCGGCCATAAATCCGGCGGCGGAAACCGGCGAAGTAAAGGTCAGGTCAGTGGCCCTTGCCAGCACGACCTTATCAAGCTCATTCTGACCGATGGCCGTAACCACTTGATCGACCAGACGGTGCCATTCTGGCTGCTCCGGCAAATGAGTTTCGCTGCGGCATTTCAAATTTAACTGAGGGAGTAATTTTGCCGGCAGGAGTTGCTTAATAAACGCGGCTGCCGCTAACGCATCCTGCTTAAGCGACGTTTCGCTATACAGATGCAGCCAAAGAAATGCTTCGCCCCCTACCCGTCGCCATTCCAGGCGCGAAAGGAACAGAAAACCGTGCGCAGGATCGAAAGCATTCAAGCCCCAGACACGCAGCAAAGGCTGCTCCGGGTGAGATTGTAGAAAGACCTGGGCCTCCTCGAGGGCAGTGAAGCTTAGCAATGCCCCCAGCGCAGCAACCTCTTCATTACCGCTGCGCTGCTGCCAGTAAAATTGAGGATAGAGCGATTGGGCAGTGAGCCAGGCGAGAGGATCGGAGGCGTCGCTCAGTGTGACCGGCACGCACAGGCGCTGAAGGCCCGGCGCATCCGCAAATTCCCCTGCTAATTCCTGCTGCATTTGCTGCAGTGCTACGGCTACTGAATTCACGTTTACCTCACGCTCCGTAAAAACCCCTGATTATACGTGGTCGTTGCCGCAAAAAAAAATCCTACCCAGGGAGTAAGATTTTTTATTAGCCATTATTGCGGCGAGGGGATTATCGACGAAGCAGCAGCCCGATCACCAGCCCCACCGCAGCGCCTACGCCAATGCCCTGCCACGGCTTCTCGTGCACGTAATCATCAGCACGGTAAACCGCCTTTTTGGCACGGTAATAATAATTGTCGGAAGCATTGCTTATGCGCTCTTTAACCTCGTTCAGCGCCTGCTCAGCCCTGGCCTTCAGCTCAAGATACTTTTGATCGGCGGGATCGCCGGAAAAGCGCAGCACTTCTTCAAGCGTTTCGCTCAATAGCGCCAGATCATCGTCAAGACGAGATTCATACGGTTGCATCACTGTTCTCCGTGTTAAAAATTTCTCGTCCGCTAACTATAGACAACCCGCGCGGGTTTTGCCTGCCTACTGCCTGGCCATACCGATATGCGGGATGCCGTCTTCGTCGTACACTTCGGTCACCGGCTGAAAGCCAAACTGCGCGTAGAAGGGCTGTAGATGGGCCTGCGCACCCAGATAGAGGGCTTTGTCGGGCCAGCGCTTCTGACAGGCGTTAAGCGTCTGCTCCATCAGCCTGTGGCCGAGTTTTTCGCCGCGCGCCGAGGCGTCAACGATAACTCGCCCAATCACCACCGGCTGCAGTTCGTTTTCGCTCTTAAGAAGACGGGCGTAGGCGATAAGTTTACCGTCCCGCCAGCCGAGAATATGGCGGTTCTCCCCCACCATGTCCTCACCGTCAACGTCAAGATATGCGCAGCGCTGCTCAACGATAAAGACTTCACAGCGCAGGGCCAGAAGGGCGTAAATATCCGTGGCGCTCAGCTCAGAATGGTGTAAATCCTGCCAATGAAGCATTGAAAAACTCCTTTTGATTCTGGCGCCACCTGCCGGGTTACCGGTGCCGCTCAAGCAACTGTTTTAGCACAGTTTCCAGAGGCGTGGCACCTTTCACCGTTTCCCCTGTGAAGTCGATCCAACCTTCATTGAAGCCGTCCAGCATTTGCACGCGTGGTCGCGGGTTTTTCATGCCCTGGGCAAGGAAATCCGCTTCCCAGTTTTCACGAGGTACCGCCTTTACCGTTACCGCACGCCCCAGAACTTGAGAGAACGCTTCTGCTGCCAGCTGCGGGCTGTAACGCTGCGGCCCTTCCAGCTCCACGATGCGGGTGCCGGGTGCTGGCTGAGTCAACAGTTTGGCGGCAAGCGCGGCGATGTCGACCGTAGCGACCATCGGAATAGCACGCTCCAGCGGCTGTAGATGGCTGTAGATAATGCCGGTCTCTTTGGCACTTTCAACATCCCAAAGATAGTTTTCCATAAACCAGCCAGCACGAAGGAATACAACGGACTCGCAAACGTCCTTCAGCTCTTTTTCCATCAACCCTAATGCATTCAGCAAGTTTGGCTGGGTGGCCTGCGCGCCAACGGTTGAAAGGCAAACTACGTGCTGCGGATGAGCCACCTGCAAGGCTTGCTTAATGGCGGCGATATTAGCGCGCGGCTCAGCGAAATCCCCCGAAGGATCGAATACCGGCGGCAGCAGGATAAAGACCGCATTCGCCCCGGTGAACGCTTTTGTCAGCGCTTCGCTGTCATCCATTTCCGCCAGCGCAATTTCAGCGCCCTGCTGCGCCCACGGCTGCCCTTTCGCTTCAGTGCGAACCACGGCGCGAATTTTATTCCCTCTTGCAAGCAGAGCCTCACCCAGCGCACCGCCGACTTGCCCGGTAATACCAGTAATTGCAAACATAATCTCTCTCCAGTTTCGCCCCCACAGCAGGGGATGGACGGCATTATGCTAAAGCGGCTATGTTGTATCGATAGCACCATAGACAATTCACTGATGACTGCGGAGCACTAATATGATTTTCAACGATCGGGCATTTGACGGCCTGTCCGTGTTTACCGCCGTGGTAGAAAGCGGTACGTTCGCCGCCGCCGCAGAGGTGATCAGCATGTCGCCTCCGGGAGTAAGCCGGGCCATTGCCAGGCTGGAAAAACGCCTCGGTATTCGCCTTTTTGACCGTACCACTCGCGCCGTCTCCTTAACGCTGGAAGGTAAAGAATTTTACCGCCAGATCCTGCCGCTGCTGGCCGCCCTGGAGGACGTAACCAGTCACGCGTCGCTCTCAACAAAAGCCATTGCCGGCAGGCTAAGGGTAAACATCGATCCTTTCTTTTCCAGCCTGATTCTGGGTCCCCAGATTGAGACCTTTCTGTCCCGACATCCGGATCTCGAACTGGATCTGGTCACCAGCGATCGGCTTGGGGATATGATTGGCGATGGTTTCGATCTCGCAGTTCGCTTTGGCCTGCCCCGCAATAGCACGCTGGTAGCCCGTAAGCTCCTGGAAACACGCATTATGACGGTGGCCACGCCCGCCTACCTCGCGCTTCATGGCAGACCAGAAACGCCTCAGGCGCTCCTAGCTCACACCTGCATTCATTTCCGCGATTCGGAAACGGGGAGACCGTTTGAGTGGGAGTTTCATCGTAAGGGAGAGGTGATTAAAGTCCCGGTGAATGGCCGTCTGACGCTTAATGACGCTCGTACTTTGCATGAAGCCTGCCTCAGCGGCCATGGCATAGCACAGATGATGACCTTCGGGTCTGACGAACTGGTGAAGAAGGGATTACTGGTGGATTTGTTCCCGGACTGGCCTGACGAACGCTTCCCGCTTTACGCCTACTACCCTTCGCGTTTGAACCCCGCTGCCCGAACCCGCTGTTTTCTGGATTTTATCCATGAGCTTGCCAAAGCCTGAGCCGAAAAAAAACCGCCAGCAAGTGGCGGTTTTGAAGGGTAACGTAAAGCCGATTACATCAGCGGCTGAGCTAGCTGCACCAGGCTGATAAGCGGCTGAGGATAAACACCCAGCAGCAGCACGAGCACGGCGGAGATCAGCACAACCACGCCGCCCGCGGTCAACGCCCAGTTAGACGGGGTATCACGGTTAAGCTGCTGAGGTGCGCTCAGGTACAGGCTCACGGTCACGCGCAGGTAGTAATAAAGGCCGATGGCGCTGCCCACAACCACTGCACCGGTCAGCCACCACAGGTGGGCCTGAACGCCGACTGCGATGATGTAGAACTTACCGATAAAGCCCAGGGTCATTGGGATACCCGCCAGGGAAAGCATCATCACGGTCATCACTGCAGAAAGTACCGGCTTGTGCCAGAACAGACCGCGGTAGGAGAACAGGGAGTCTGCATCCGGGCCACGGTACGGGCTGGACATCAGGCTAACCACGCCAAACGCGCCCAGGCTGCTGAACAGGTAAGCGGCCAGATAAACGCCTACCGCTTCCATCGACATGTTGCCAGTTTGCAGGGCAATCAGCGCCACCAGCAGGTAGCCAAGGTGAGCGATGGACGAGTAACCCAGCAGACGCTTGATATTGGACTGGTTCAGCGCCATCAGGTTACCGAAGAGGATGGAGGCGAAGGCGATAATACCCAGCACCACACGAACCGCTTCGCTGTTGCCCACCGGCGCGTAGAGGAACAGACGCATCACCACGCCAAAAATGGCGATCTTGCTGGCGGTAGCCAGGAAGGTGGAGACCGGAGCAGGCGCGCCCTGGTAAACGTCCGGGGTCCACAGGTGGAACGGCACCAGAGAGAGCTTGAAGCCAAGACCGACAATCATCAGGCCCAGGCCCGCCAGCAGCAGAGGTTCGTGCAGCATGTTGTCCGCCAGGCTCTTACCGAGGCTGACAAACGACAGGCTGCCGGACTCGGCGTAAACCAGCGCCATACCGAACAGCAGGAAGGACGAGGCCGCCGCCGACAGGATGGTGTACTTGATGCTTGCTTCCAGAGAACGCTTCTGGCGGAAGGCGTAGCCGACCAGGCCGAACAGCGGCAGAGAAATCAGCTCAATGCCGAGGAACAGCGCCGCGAGGTGGTTCGCGTTAGCCAGCAGGATGCCGCCGAGGGCAGCAATCAGCACCAGCAGGTAGAACTCTTCGCGGTTGTCGGTGTAGCCCTGAAGCCACGGGTAAGCAAAGGTACAGGTCGCCAGGCTCGCCAGCAGCACCAGCCCGGTGTAGAGCATGGCGTAGCCATCAACGCGCATCAGCGGAGTGACGTCCATCGCCCCTGCCTGACCCACAAACCACAGTGAAACCAGCGCGGCGTTAAGGCCGATAACCGACAGCGTAGCATTCAGAAAATGGTCGCGTCGCCACGCAATGGAGAGCATCACAACCACCACCGTCAATCCGACGATCAACAGCGGTAGCAGCGCGATCAAATGTTGAGGAGTTATTGTCATGGCGAATTACGGCCTTGTAGTAGAAAGTGAACTGGTAAACCACTGCTGAATATTGCTCATCGCAGAATGCGAGGTATCCAGAATCGGCTGCGGGAAGAAGCCCAGCAGAACTAACAGCACCACCAGCAACAGAATGATAAAGAACTCGCGCATGGACATGCCAGGCAGCTGTTTATCGCTGATTTCGCTCTTAGCTTTACCGAAGTAAGCGCGGTGCAACATCGCCAGGGAGTAAACGGAGGCGAAGACCAGACCGAAGGTTGAAATCACGGTGATGACCGGCACAACATGGAAGCTGCCGAACAGAATCATGAATTCACCGACGAAGTTACCGGTACCCGGCATCCCCAGGGTAGCAACAGCGAAGAACATCGACAGGCCAGGCAGCCATTTAATTTTGTTCCACAGGCCGCCCATCATGCGCATATCACGCGTGTGCAGACGCTCATAGAGCTGACCACAGATGATGAACATCCCGGCTGCGGACAGACCGTGGGCAATCATCTGAATCACCGCGCCCTGGTAAGCAAGCTGGTTGCCGGTGTAGATTGCAATCAACACAAAGCCCATGTGGGAAACGGAGGTATAAGCAATCAGGCGTTTAATGTCGGTCTGAGCAAAGGCCATCCACGCGCCGTAGAAGATGCCGATGACACCCAGCCACATGGCAATTGGCGCGAACTCTGCAGACGCTTCAGGGAACAGCGGCAGAGAGAAACGCAGCAGGCCGTAGGCCGCGGTTTTCAGCAGGATACCCGCCAGGTCAACGGAACCTGCCGTTGGTGCCTGAGAGTGTGCATCCGGCAGCCAGCCGTGAAGCGGAACCACCGGCATTTTCACCGCGAAGGCGATAAAGAAGCCCAGCATCAGCAGCCATTGCACGCCGTGGGACATCGGCGTTTTCAGCAGCAGCTCGTAGTTGAAGGTCCACACGCCGGTCGCGTTGTAGTGCACAAACACCAGACCCAGAATGGCAATCAACATCACCAGGCCGCTCGCCTGGGTATAGATGAAGAACTTGGTGGCGGCGGTAATACGCGTCTTCCCGTCGGAGGCTTTGTGGCCCCACAGCGCAATCAGGAAGTACATCGGCACCAGCATCATTTCCCAGAAGAAGAAGAACAGGAACATGTCGATGGCAAGGAACACGCCGATAACGCCACCGAGGATCCACATCAGGTTGAGGTGGAAGAAGCCCTGATATTTTTCGATTTCATTCCAGGAACAAAGTACCGCCAGCACGCCGAGCAGGCCGGTCAGCACCACCATCAGCAGCGACAGACCGTCGAGCGCCAGGTGAATTTCAATGCCAAAACGTGGGATCCACGGCAGAACAAATTCAGACTGCCACTGCGGCAACCCCGCCGCCTGCGTCAGTGAGTAGCCACCCTGCAACCACAGCTGCAGAGAGAGTGCCAGTGTCAGCCCCATGGTAATCAGCGCTATCCAGCGAGGCACTTTCACGCCAAAGCGTTCGGTCTGCCAGCAGAAGAAGCCGCCGATAAAGGGGATTAATATTAGCCAGGGTAATAGCATGGCGTTTGAGTCCCTAAGTCAAAATAATTCTTAAACATCGCTCACTTCCCAGCGCCAGGGGAGGGTGTTACCCCTCGCCCCGACCCTCTCTCGTAAGAGAGGGGGATGGAAGAAATCCTGTTAACGCAGAACCAGCAGCAGGCCAAGTACCACAACGGCCCCGATGCTCATTGACGCAACATACCAGCGCAGGTAACCGTTCTCGCTCACCAGCAGACCGCGGCCTGCGAAGCGGGAAAGAATGGCCGGAATGTTCATCAGCGCATTCAGCGGGTCACGACGCAGCAGCCAGGCAATACCGAGGAACGGCTTGACGAAAATCATGTCGTACAGCCAGTCGAAGCCCCAGGCATTGAACCACCAGGTACCGAAGAAACGCCCCGGCGCGCTGTTGGCAAGCGACGTCACCAGAGTGCGTTTGCCCAGCCACAGGAAGGCGGCAATCAGGATACCGGCAATGGCGACGACGCCGGAGATAATCTCCAGAGTCAGCACGCTGCCGTGCGCAAGTTCAGTGGTTTCCGGCAGCACGCCGCGCAGCGGTGGCACAATCATTGCGCCAACGAAGGTGGACAGTACCAGCAGCACAACCAGCGGCAGGTGGTGGGTGATCCCCTTCCCTGCGTGAGCGTGAATTTTTTCTTCACCGTGGAACGTGATGAAAATCATGCGGAAGGTGTAGAGCGAGGTCATAAACGCCCCGACCAGGCCCGCAACCATCAGGTTGATGTGGCCGTTCGCCATCGCACCGGCAAGGATCTCATCTTTACTGAAGAAGCCTGCGGTAATCAGCGGCAGAGCAGACAGCGCCGCGCCCCCGACCAGGAAGCAGACATACACCAGCGGAATTGACTTACGCAGGCCACCCATCTTGAAGATGTTTTGCTCGTGGTGGCACGCCAGAATCACCGAGCCGGATGACAGGAACAGCAGCGCTTTAAAGAACGCGTGGGTCATCAGGTGGAAGATTGCCGCATCCCACGCCTGGACGCCCAGCGCCAGGAACATGTAGCCAATCTGGCTCATGGTGGAGTAAGCGAGTACGCGTTTGATGTCGGTCTGGACCAGCGCGGCAAAGCCTGCCAGCACCAGCGTAACCGCACCCACGATACCCACCAGATGCAGAATTTCCGGGGTCATCAGGAACAGGCCATGGGTACGGGCAATCAGATAGACGCCCGCGGTAACCATGGTCGCCGCGTGAATCAGCGCAGAAACAGGGGTTGGACCCGCCATCGCATCCGCAAGCCAGGTTTGCAGCGGAAGCTGTGCAGATTTACCGACCGCGCCGCCCAGCAGCATCAGGGTTGCCCAGGTCAGCATCTGGTTACCGGCAGCGAAGTGCTGCGGCGCCAGCTCAACCATTTCGCGGAAGTTCAGCGTGCCCAGTTCGTTGTAGAGAATGAACAGGCCAAAGGCCAGGAACACGTCGCCCACGCGGGTGACCACGAACGCTTTCATTGCCGCCGCGTTGTTCTTCGGATCGGTGTAGTAGAAACCGATCAGCAGGTAAGAACAGAGGCCCACGCCTTCCCAGCCGAGGTACATCAGCAGCAGGTTATCGGCAAGAACCAGAACCACCATGCTGGCGATAAACAGGTTGGTATAGGCGAAGAAGCGGGAGTAACCCTCTTCACCGCGCATGTACCAGGAGGCGAACATGTGGATCAGGAAGCCCACGCCGGTGACCACGGAAAGCATGGTCAGGGACAGGCCGTCCAGCACAAGGTTGAAGCCGATGTTAAAGTCACCGACCGCCATCCAGGTCCACAGCGGCTGAGTAAATGCCTGCTGCCCGTTGTTAAAGAAATCAACCCCGGCAACGGCGGTGACAACCGCCGCCAGACCTACAGAGCCCATCCCAATCGTTGCGGACAGATTTTCTGACCAGCGGCCGCGGGAGAATGCCAACAGTAAAAAGCCAATCAATGGCAGAACAATGGTTAACCAGAGAAGGTTCATCCACGCATCTCACTTACTGAATCGATATTCAGATTCTGGCGACGACGATGGAGCTGCAGTAACAGCGCGAGGCCAATACTGGCTTCGGCAGCAGCTAAGCTAATCGCGAGTATATACATCACCTGACCGTCAGCCTGGCCCCAGTAGCTACCGGCAACCACAAAGGCCAGCGCGGCGGCGTTAATCATCACTTCCAGGCTGATCAGCATGAACAGCAGGTTGCGGCGGATGACCAGACCGGTCAGACCCAGCACGAACAGAATGGCGGCGAGGATCAGTCCATGTTGCAGCGGGATCATACGTTCTCCTCCGTTTTTCTTCTCACGGCCATGTCGGCTGGGCGATTGCTCAGCACTTCACCGACACGGTCCTCACGACCCAGGTGGAACGCAACGACCAGGCCCGCCAGCAGCAGCATGGAGGCCAGCTCCACCGCCAGTACGTAAGGCCCGAACAGCGCGATACCGACCTGTTTCGCATCGATGGACGTGCCGTCGATGCCCTGGTCGTTAACGGTGCGGATTGCGTAAATCAGTACCACCAGCAGCACTGCGGACAGGACGCCAGGCCCAATCCACAGCTGCGGCTTCAGCCACTCGCGCTCCTGCTGCTGAACCGCGTTACCGAGGTTAAGCATCATCACCACGAAGACGAACAGCACCATGATGGCCCCGGCGTACACGATGATCTCCAGCGCACCGGCGAAGTAGGCTCCGAGGGAGAAAAACACCCCGGAGATCGCCAGCAGCGAGATGATCAGGTACAGCAGCGCATGCACCGGATTGGTGTGGGTGATCGTCCGAAGGGTAGTCAGGACGGCCACAATGGCGCAGATATAAAAAGCGAATTCCATTCCTGACTCCTTAAGGTAACAGGCCTTTGACGTCGATAGGCTTGGCTTCGTTTTCCGCTTCGCCCTTATCTTTGCCGTCGATTGCCATACCTGCCATCCGGTAGAAGTTATATTCCGGGTATTTGCCCGGACCGGAGATCAGCAGATCCTCTTTCTCGTACACCAGATCCTGGCGCTTGTATTCACCCAGCTCGAAGTCCGGGGTAAGCTGAATCGCGGTGGTCGGACACGCCTCTTCGCACAGGCCACAGAAAATGCAGCGTGAGAAGTTGATGCGGAAGAACTCAGGGTACCAGCGACCGTCTACCGTTTCGGCTTTCTGCAGGGAGATACACCCTACCGGGCAGGCTACCGCACACAGGTTACAGGCAACGCAGCGCTCTTCACCGTCCGGGTCGCGCGTCAGCACGATACGGCCACGGTAGCGCGGCGGCAGATACACTGGTTCTTCCGGATACATGCGGGTTTCGCGCTTGGCGAAAGCGTGCATGCCGATCATCCAGATACTGCGTACCTGGGTGCCGAAACCAACCACTAACTCTTTCAATGTCATGGTTTTTTCACCCCTTATGGTGCCTGGTAAAGAATGACCGCGGCGGTCACCAGCAAGTTGATAAGCGTCAGCGGCAGGCAAACTTTCCAGCCGAAGGACATCACCTGGTCATAACGCGGACGAGGTAGTGCGGCGCGAATCAAAATGAACATCATCATGAAGAACGCGGTTTTCAGCGCGAACCAGATGAACGGCGGTAACCACGGGCCATGCCAGCCACCAAAGAACAGCGTCACGATCAGCGCAGACACGGTGACGATGCCGATGTATTCCCCGACGAAGAACAGACCGAACTTCATGCCGGAGTATTCGATGTGATAACCATCGGCCAGCTCCTGCTCGGCTTCCGGTTGGTCAAACGGGTGACGGTGGCAAACCGCAACGCCGGCAATCGCGAAGGTCACGAAGCCGAAGAACTGCGGGATAACGTTCCACAGATGCGCCTGGTTGTTGACGATGTCGGCCATATTAAAGGAACCGGCCTGCGCCACCACGCCCATCAGGGAAAGCCCCAGGAACACTTCATAGCTCAGGGTCTGCGCGGAAGCACGCATCGCACCCAGCAGGGAGTATTTGTTGTTACTGGACCAGCCGGCGAACAGCACGGCGTAAACCGCCAGGCCCGCCAGCATCAGGAAGAACAGGATCCCGATGTTCAGATCCGCCACCACCCAGCTTGGGCTGACCGGCACAATGGCAAAGGCCAGCAGCAGCGAGGTGAACGCGATCATCGGCGCGAGAGTAAAGATCACACGATCGGAGAACTTAGGGATCCAGTCCTCTTTAAAGAACATCTTGATCATGTCCGCAACCAGCTGGAGTGAACCACCCCAGCCTACACGGTTTGGTCCGTAGCGGTTCTGGAACAGACCGAGCAGACGGCGTTCGCCGAAGCTCATGAATGCCCCGCAGGTCACCACGACCAGCAGAATGACAACCGCTTTCAGGATGCTCAGCAGAATGTCGATAACTTCCGGTGTCAGCCAGCTCATTGCGCAGCCTCCTGCAGATTTTCAAGACGAGCACCGGCAAGCACTGGCGCGATCCCTGGCATACCCATCGGCAAGCCAACCTGCCCGGCGACCAGCCCTTCGGACAGCTGCAGCGGCAGACTCAGCGTCTGGCCTTCGTAGCTGAAGGAGATAAGGCTACCGGCGTTAACGCCAAGCTTCGCGGCATCTGCCGGGTTCAGCTTGATGTACGGCTCAACCATACGCTTCTGGAACACCGGAGAACGCTGGGACATCTCGTCGCTACCGAACAGGTGGTAGTACGGCGCGATACGCCATTTGCCCTCTTCCGCGTGGAAGGACTCCGGCACGGAAGTGAAGTACTCCAGACCCGTTTCAGAGGCTTCAATCAGGCGCACGCCCGGATCGCCGTGGCGCAGATGGCCGCCCACTTCGGCCTGGAACTTGTTCCATGCCTGCGGGGAGTTCCAGCCTGGAGCCCAGGCAAACGGAATCTGCTGACGGTCGGCCAGCGGGCTGTTGTTCCCTTCCATAGAGAAGGCGAACATCGTGTCTTTATCCTGCGGCTGACGCGGTTCGTGCACGCTGATGTTGGCGCGCATGGCGGTACGTCCGCTCGAACGGATTGGAGAACGAGACAGCTTCTGACCTTTGATACGGAACGAAGCATCCGGCGCGGCATCTTTAATACCGGCCAGCTGAGGCAATGCCTGCACGCAGGCGTCGATCACGTGGTCAAGCTGCGTCCAGTCAACGTCGCGGCTCTGCACGGTGCTGTGCAGCGAATGCAGCCAGCGCCAGCTTTCGAACATCGTCACGCTGGTGTCGTAGTAGGCAGGATCATAAACCTGGAAGAAGCGCTGGGCGCGGCCTTCGTTGTTAATCACCGTTCCGTCGCTTTCTGCGAAGCTCGCCGCGGACAGGACCAGATGGGCTTTGTCCATGATATCCGTGCGCTGATGGTCAATCACCATCACCAGAGGCGCTTTGCTCAGAGCAGCATCTACGCGGGCGGCTGAAGCATGGCGGTGCAGGTCGTTTTCCAGCACCACTACCGCATCGGCAGCGCCGCTTTCCAGCTCGCTCAGGGCCTCTTCCAGAGAGCCGCCGCCAATCATGCCGAGGCCAACGCTGTTAACCGCACGGGCAATCATGGTGACGCCAACGTCGGCACCGCGACCTTTCAACGCTTTAGCCACGTTGGCCGCAGCCTGAATAACCGCTTCGCTACCGGCGTTAGTCCCGGAAACAATCAGCGGCTTCTTCGCGCCGGCCAGCGCCTGCACGATCACGTCGACTTTATTCTTCAGGTCACGATCCAGCTCAACGGCCGGAGAGTTGCTGTCCAGCGCATTGGCAATCGCAAAGCCAAGACGAGCCTGATCTTCAACCGGCGCACGGTAAGTCCATGCGGCGATATCGTCCAGGCGAGTGCTGTCCACGTTGGTCACAAACAGCGGATGCTTAGCGTTCTGGCCGATGTTCAGGATTGCGGCGATCTGCCAGTCGGCCACTTTCTGAGCAGCTGCCATTTCACGTGCCTTCCCTTTCACCGCCTGGCGAATAGCCAGTGCAGCACGCGCGCCGGTCTGGGTAACGTCTTCGCCCAGAATCAGCACCGCATCGTAAGATTCGATTTCACGCAGAGCAGGCGTATGAATACCGCTTTCACGCAGCACTTTCAGCATCAGCTGCAGGCGAGCCTGCTCACCGGCGGCAATGCCCGTGTAGAAGTTGTCGGCCCCAACCAGCTCACGCAGAGCAAAGTTGCTTTCGACGCTCGCGCGCGGAGAACCGATACCGATCACTTTCTTCGACTGACGCAGGATATCCGCAGCGCCCTGCATCGCCTGCTCGGCGTTCAGGGTAATGAGGTCATCGCCACGACGCTGAATTGGCTGACGCGGACGGTCTTTCAGGTTGACGTAGCCGTAACCGAAACGACCGCGGTCGCACAGGAAGTAGTGGTTCACGGTGCCGTTATAGCGGTTTTCGATACGGCGCAGCTCACCGTAGCGTTCACCCGGGCTGGTGTTACAGCCGAGGGAACACTGCTGGCAGATGCTTGGTGCAAACTGCATATCCCATTTACGGTTGTAGCGCTCGGAGTGCGTTTTGTCGGTGAAGACGCCGGTCGGGCAAATTTCTACCAGGTTACCGGAGAACTCGCTTTCCAGCGTGCCGTCTTCCGGGCGACCGAAGTAGACGTTGTCGTGTGCGCCATAAACGCCCAGATCTTTACCGTCTGCGTAGTCTTTGTAGTAACGCACGCAGCGGTAGCAGGCGATACAGCGGTTCATTTCGTGAGAGATGAACGGACCGAGATCCTGATTGCGGTGAGTACGCTTGGTAAAGCGATAGCGACGGAAGCTATGACCAGTCATAACGGTCATATCCTGCAGGTGGCAGTTACCCCCCCTCTTCACAGACCGGACAGTCGTGCGGGTGGTTAGTCATTAACCACTCCACAACGCTTTCGCGGAACTGTTTCGCTTCGCCATCATCAATGGAGATGAAGGTCCCGTCGGAGGCCGGTGTCATACAGGACATCACCAGGCGACCACGAGTGTCTTCCGCGTTCTGATATTGCTTCACCGCACACTGGCGGCAAGCACCGACGCTGCCCAGCGCCGGATGCCAGCAAAAATAAGGAATATCAAGACCGAGGGAGAGACAAGCTTCCAGCAAGTTGTCTGCTCCGTTGACCTCGTATTCTTTGCCGTCTACATGAATCGTAGCCATAGTCAGCATGCTTCCAGTTGGCCTGAATAACTTCAGGCGTTAATCAAAAATTCTTGTGCGAACCACCTTCGCCCTCACCCCGACCCTCTCCCCCAGGAGAGGGGGAAAATCATCGGTCTATCCCCTCTCCCTCAGGGAGAGGGTTAGGGTGAGGGTGAAAAGCTGTCTATCACCAGCGCGTTTTTAACAGGTTCGGCTGAATACCATTAATGGCACGCAGATTTCCGTAATCCTGTTTGGCAATGCCTGCTTCGAATTCGTCGCGGAAATATTTAATCGCACTCTGCAATGGCTCTACGGCACCCGGCGCGTGGGCACAGAAGGTTTTACCCGGTCCCAGGTGGCGGCAAAGCTGCTCCAGGGTTTCGATATCCCCCGGCTGCCCTTCGCCACGCTCCAGCGCGCGCAGGATTTTTACGCTCCACGGCAGACCATCGCGGCAAGGTGTACACCAGCCACAGGATTCACGGGCAAAGAACTCTTCCAGGTTACGCACCAGCGGCACCATACCGATTTCATGGTCAACCGCCATTGCCAGCGCCGTACCGAGACGGCTGCCTGCTTTACCAATACTTTCAAACTCCATCGGCAGGTCGAGGTGCGCTTCCGTCAGGAAGTCGGTCCCCGCACCGCCCGGCTGCCAGGCTTTAAACTTCAGGCCATCACGCATGCCGCCGGCGTACTCTTCCAGGATCTCACGTGCGGTTGTGCCGAACGGTAACTCCCAGACGCCAGGGTTTTTCACGCGGCCAGAGAAGCCCATCAGCTTGGTACCGGCATCTTTACTCATGCCGCCGCCAATGCCCTGATACCACTCTACGCCGTTAGCCAGAATCGCAGGCACGTTACACAGGGTTTCGACGTTGTTGACGCAGGTCGGTTTCCCCCACACGCCGCTTGAGGCCGGGAACGGTGGCTTGGAGCGAGGGTTCGCACGACGGCCTTCCAGGGAGTTGATCAGCGCGGTTTCTTCACCGCAGATATAACGCCCTGCACCGGTGTGCACGATAAGCTCGAAGTCAAAACCGGAGCCCAGAATGTTTTTACCAAGCAGGCCCGCTTCGGTGGCTTCAGCGATTGCGCGGCGCAGATGAACGGCCGCTTCAATGTATTCGCCACGCAGGAAGATGTAGCCGCGGTAAGCTTTAAGCGCGAAGGCGGAGATCAGCATGCCTTCCACCAACAGGTGCGGCAGCTGCTCCATCAGCAGACGGTCTTTATAGGTGCCCGGCTCCATTTCATCGGCGTTACACAGCAGGTAACGGATGTTCATGGACTCGTCTTTCGGCATCAGGCTCCACTTCAGACCGGTGGAGAAGCCCGCGCCGCCACGCCCTTTCAGGCCAGCGTCTTTTACCGCGTTAACGATCTCATCCGGGGCCATGCCGGTGAGCGCCTTACGCGCACCTTCATAGCCGTTTTTGCTACGGTATTCGTCGAGCCAGACCGGCTGTTTGTCATCGCGCAGACGCCAGGTCAGCGGATGGGTTTCGGCAGTACGAATAATCGTCTTCATTTATACTGCTCCAGCAAATCAGGGATAGCTTCCGGCGTCAGATGGCTGTGAGTGTCCTCATCAATCATCATGGTCGGCCCCTTATCGCAGTTACCCAGGCAGCAGGTTGGCAGCAGGGTGAAGCGACCATCAAACGTGGTCTGGCCCGGTTTGATGTTCAGTTTGGCTTCAATCGCCGACTGAATGCCCTGGTAGCCGGTGATATGGCAAACCACGCTGTCGCAGTAGCGAATCACGTGGCGGCCTACCGGCTGGCGGAAGATTTGGCTATAAAACGTGGCCACGCCTTCTACGTCGCTTGCCGGGATCCCCAGCACGTCAGCGATAGCGTAGATAGCGCCATCCGGCACCCAGCCGCGCTGTTTCTGAACGATTTTCAGCGCTTCGATAGAGGCCGCACGGGCATCTTCGTAATGGTGTTTTTCGTGCTCAATCGCCTCACGCTCTGCCGCACTCAGCTCAAAAGCCTCAGCCTGGTTTTGTTGGTTATCGTGCATAGTTAGCGATCCACATCAGACATTACAAAATCGATACTACCCAGATAGACAATCAGGTCAGAAACCAGGCTGCCGCGGATCGCCGCCGGAATTTGCTGCAGGTGCGCAAAGCTCGGGGTGCGAATACGGGTACGGTAGCTCATGGTGCTAGCGTCACTGGTCAGGTAGTAACTGTTAATCCCTTTCGTTGCCTCAATCATCTGGAAGGATTCGTTGGCCGGCATCACCGGGCCCCACGAAACCTGCAGGAAGTGAGTGATCAGGGTTTCGATATGCTGCAGCGTGCGCTCTTTCGGCGGCGGCGTAGTCAGCGGGTGATCCGCTTTGAACGGGCCGGCTGGCATATTTTTCAGGCACTGCTCAAGGATGCGCAGGCTCTGGCGAAGCTCTTCAACTTTCAGCATCACGCGGGTGTAGCAGTCGCTGATACCACCGCCTACCGGCACTTCAAAGTCAAAGTTCTGGTAGCCAGAGTAAGGACGAGCCTTACGCACGTCGAAGTCGATACCGGTGGCGCGCAGGCCAGCACCGGTGGTGCCCCACTCCAGCGCTTCTTTTGCGGTATAGGCAGCAACGCCCTGAGAACGGCCCTTCAGGATGGTGTTGCGCAGCGCGGCTTTCTCATAAGAGTCCAGGCGCTTCGGCATCCACTCGAGGAACTCTTTCAGCAGACGCTCCCACCCCTTCGGCAGGTCGTGCGCAACGCCGCCGATACGGAACCAGGCCGGGTGCATACGGAAACCGGTAATCGCTTCCACCAGATCGTAAATTTTCTGACGATCGGTAAAGGCGAAGAACACCGGGGTCATGGCGCCGACGTCCTGAATAAAGGTGGAGATATACAGCAGGTGGCTGTTGATGCGGAAAAGCTCGGAGAGCATAACGCGGATAACTTCAACGCGTTCCGGTACCACAATACCGGCCAGCTTTTCTACCGCCAGCACGTAAGGCATTTCGTTGACGCAGCCGCCGAGGTACTCGATACGGTCGGTATACGGAATGTAGCTGTGCCAGGACTGACGCTCGCCCATTTTCTCAGCGCCACGGTGGTGGTAGCCGATATCCGGCACGCAGTCGACGATCTCTTCGCCGTCCAGCTGCAGGATGATACGGAAAGCACCGTGTGCGGAAGGGTGGTTTGGCCCGAGGTTCAGGAACATGAAATCTTCATGCTCGCTGCTGCGCTTCATGCCCCACTCTTCAGGCTTGAAGGTCAGCGCTTCCATCTCCAGGTCTTCTTTCTGTTTAGTCAGGATAAACGGATCGAATTCGGTGGCTCGCGCCGGGTAGTCTTTACGCAGCGGGTGGCCTTCCCAGGTCGGCGGCATCATGATGCGCGTCAGGTGCGGGTGGCCATTAAAGGTGATGCCAAACATCTCCCAGGTTTCACGCTCGTACCAGTTAGCGTTCGGGAAGAGTTTGGTCAGCGTCGGCAGGTTCAGATCGTTTTCAGACAACGCCACCTTGAGCATGATATCGCGATTGCGTTCAATGGACATCAGGTGGTAGAAAACGGAAAAATCCGCAGCCGGTAAACCGTTGCGGTGTGTGCGTAGACGCTCATCCATGCCATGCAGGTCAAACAGCATAACGTAGGGTTTTGGTGATTTCTTGAGGAAATCGACCACTTCCAGTAACTGTTCACGCTTAACCCAGACTACGGGTACCCCGGTGCGGGTTGGCTGAACGGTAAAGGCATCCGGCCCAAAACGGTTACGCAATTCGCCAATGACCGGATCATCCAGGTGATCCCTTGTCTGCCAGGCTGGCATAGCGGCGTCTTGCGCGGTTAAATCGGTCATAGTTCTCACCATTGCAAATGGTTCTGTGGTGACTGCGTTCAGTGCCTTTGTTTTTATATTATTGATATACAAAGACGTTCACCGAGCGCAGGCGCTAATTAAATCTCGTCCGGCGTCCGCAGATTGGTTACCGCGATGCGTTCGCCGCGCTTACGCTCACGCTCGGACTGCATGTTGGCGCGGTAAACGCCCTGATCGCCAACGACCCACGACAGCGGGCGACGCTCTTTACCAATCGACTCCTGCAGCAGCATCAGCGCCTGCATATACGCTTCCGGGCGCGGTGGGCAGCCAGGAATGTAAACATCAACCGGGATGAACTTATCGACGCCCTGAACGACAGAGTAAATGTCGTACATGCCGCCGGAGTTAGCGCAGGCACCCATGGAAATCACCCATTTAGGCTCCAGCATCTGATCGTAAAGGCGCTGGATTACCGGAGCCATTTTGGTGAAGCAGGTACCGGCCACCACCATCAGGTCAGCCTGACGAGGAGAGGCACGTAAAACTTCTGCACCGAAACGCGCCACGTCATGCACAGCCGTAAACGACGTCACCATCTCTACGTAGCAGCAGGAAAGGCCAAAGTTGTATGGCCAGATTGAGTTTTTACGACCCCAGTTCACCACATCGTGCATGGCATGCTCAAGCTTGCCCATGTAAACGCTGCGGTTAATCTCTTGTTCGAGGGGATCGGTTACGATCTCCTGCTTCTGCAGGGGATAACGGTCATTCTCACCGTTGGGGTCTATGCGGGTGAGCGTATAGTCCATCTTATAGCCTCGCTGTTACTGCGTATGACGGTTAGTGAGACTGTCTGTTTCCGGGTTGATTTTCTCACGGCGCGAACGCGCAGGAGTCCAATCCAGCGCACCAATGCGCACCAGATAAACCAGACCAGCCAGTAGCACTAAAATGAAAATTGCGGCCTCGACGAAGCCAATCCAGCCGCTTTCGCGGATAGAAGTTGACCACGCATAGAGATACAAGGCTTCCACGTCAAAGATAACGAAGAACATGGCGACCAGGTAAAACTTGGCGGAGAGACGTAGACGTGCCGTGCCAACGGAGTCGATACCTGACTCGAAGGGGGTATTTTTGTGCCGCGCCTTAGCTCTTCCGCCAAGGAACCAGCCCCCGACAAGCATCAGACAGCACAGGCCAACGGCGACGATAAGAAAGACAGCGAACGCCCAGTGATGAGCGATAACTTCAGTGGATGTTGACATACTCATTGCTTACTCATCAAAAGTGGCGCCAAAGTCTCTGCTCTTGCTGGCAGATGAACACCACATCGATTCATGGGGAGGAACAATCAACCGTACAATAACTACCGGAAATCATGCTTAGGCAGCCAATTGATGGGGTTTTTTACTCCTTTCTATAACCTTTTGTCAACTTTAACAAAAGTATCCACACATTAATTTACACCGACAGCAATTCATTAACATTTAATGCGTTAAAACTCATCAACACCCGCATAAAGACCAGATTTTGATAAGGGTGAATCGTGTCCGTTCCGTGTGAAAAAATAAACAGCCCCTATATTTTGGCAGGAAATCTCAACTATTCCTCCCCCCAAGAGGGAGTATTTTCTTGATCTGAGACACGCTTTTGTTAATCAACTTCAAAAAGAAGCAACATTGTTATTCGTTTTTTAACATTAGCGTGCCGCTGCGCGAACTTTTTGTACATAAAGTGCGCAAAAAGAGGGGCGCTAATAAGTCATTGATTTTATTTTAAAAGATAAAACGAGGTATACCCTGGCTAAAATTAGGTATAAAAAATGGGCCATTGGCTTAAAAAAAATCACCAATGGCCCATTTCTTACATTTAATATTTTGTTACCAACTAAACGCCGAAGGGTTACTCAAAATCCCCTTCCACCAGCAGCGTATCGCCGCCTTCGCTTCCCACTGCCGCAAAGCGGTAAGGGTTCGACGGCGTGACCAGGGCGCTGAAAATCGCCTGAGCCAGCTCATTGCCGCTTTCCGGATTCCTGCAGAGCAGATAGCGGGTTTCAGGTAAAGCCGGTAGCCCTTCTGAAGCCCCCAGGACACGAAGCTCCGGGCTCATCATTTCTACCGGCCGTGCCGTCACGCCCAGCCCAGCCTTTACTGCCGCACGCACGGCCGCGAGCGTCGAGGCAACATACGATATACGCCACGGCGTCTGGCTGGCATCAAGCTGCTCTAACATCATATCGCGGTACGGGCTGGGATCGTCCAGCATCACCAGCGGCAGCGCTTCTCCGCTCTGGAACACATAATCGGCGGCACAGTACCAGAGCGTTGGCGAGGTTCGCAGCACAACAGAATCGAAGTTAGAAGGGTTAGAGGTTGTCACCACCAGATCGACCTCATGCTGATTAAGCATTTCGATCATGAACGGGTTGCGCTTTACCCGGACATCCAGCGCCAGCTTCGGATAGACAGAGCTGATGCGGTTTAACAGGAACGGCAGAATGGTGTCCGCCGTTTCGTCGGATGCGCCAAGGGTTAACGATCCCTGCAGGTTGTTAAACATCAGCGAGGAGCAGGCTTCATCGTTGAAGCGAAGAATTTTACGCGCGTAACCCAGCAGCTGAATTCCGTGTTCAGTCAGCAGTTTATTGCGGCCATGTCGTGCAAAAAGCTCTTTCCCGACTAATTGCTCAAGGCGCTGCATCTGTTGGCTGACAGCGGATTGAGTGCGGCATACCGCGGCCGCAGCGGCGGCGAAGGTATTGAGATCGGCGACCGCAACGAATGTCCTCAGCAGATCGAGGTCGAGGTTCAGTATCGGACGATTTGCGTTAATCATAATGTATTCACTAATAGGTTGCTCTTTCGAGTCTGCCCTGGTTGTATTGCTATGATTTATCAAAGAGATAAAGCAATTCCATTTACCGAATGTCTTCGGCAGTGTTGGCCGTCATACGTTAGCGGCGCTTCTGTTTGTTATTTTTGTATTCCCGGGCATGAGGCAATTATCTGAAACATGACCCAATGGGATATTTATTCAAGTCAGGATCGGAGACAACTTCCCGACTCATCGTACCAGTCTGGTATTTTGACGCCGGGTAATACTGTAAATCAGCGTCAGGAAACAACAATTAATAAGCTTTTATATGATTATTTAACGGGTTGAAACGCAACGAAAGGCATAAACCGGCCTAACCATACAACCAGTTGAATAATAATAGTAATATTTAACAGCACCGACTAAAACATGGCGCTGAATCGCTCATTGGCATCAAAAACCTACCATTTTTCGTAGTCTATCTTACCTTAAAACAGTATGTTTTATAACACTTATTACGAATTATCTGATCTTATTCTCTTTTTTGCTGCTTCACCCGGGTTGATTATTCGCAACGTTTTTTGAAGTCGCTCGCAAGCTATAATAAAAGACACTTAATAATTGCAGCGGTATTTAACTATTACATTAGCCGGACTTTTGATATACATCTCTTTAACTACCTGGTCATTAATCAAGTAATGGTTCTGGCCGAAATATTAATTTTTTCTTATGTTTTGCTGCCTCCGCCACCTTCAGTAGCACCTCTCACTCACCAGGACGCCAGAGACAGTGGATAACATCAATCCAAAAGAGCAAGACAGACAATTAAACTAACTTAATAAAAATTAAAGGTTATTTTGTTTATCTGATTTTTATAAAAAGCGCCGCAGCTTATACATTGTGCTGTAAAGATAAATTGCATTTCTTCAGGCCTCAACCTTCAAATCTCGCTGCAGCAGGAGTACATTGTGACGGTGCGCTTCCACGGCAGGATGCGACATTAACAACTAAGGTCGAAGCTTCATGTCCCCCATCGAAAAATCCAGCAAACTTGATAATGTCTGTTATGACATCCGCGGCCCGGTTCTGAAAGAGGCAAAACGCCTCGAAGAAGAAGGCAATAAAGTGCTTAAGCTCAACATTGGAAACCCCGCGCCGTTTGGTTTTGAAGCGCCGGATGAAATCCTTGTTGATGTGATCCGCAATCTTCCAACCGCCCAGGGATACTGCGACTCCAAAGGGCTGTTTTCTGCCCGCAAGGCCATTATGCAGCACTATCAGGCACGTGGAATGCGGGATGTGACCGTCGAAGACATCTATATAGGTAACGGCGTTTCTGAACTCATCGTCCAGTCAATGCAGGCCCTGCTGAATAGCGGCGACGAAATGCTGGTTCCAGCGCCAGACTACCCGCTCTGGACTGCCGCTGTCTCGCTCTCCAGCGGCAAAGCGGTTCACTATCTTTGCGATGAAGAGTCCGACTGGTTCCCGGACCTCGACGATATCCGCGCAAAAATCACGCCGCGCACGCGTGGCATCGTGATAATCAACCCGAACAATCCTACCGGCGCAGTCTATTCTAAAGAGTTGCTGCTTGAGATTGTCGAAATCGCTCGCCAGCATAACCTCATTATTTTCGCCGATGAGATTTACGACAAAATTCTTTATGACGACGCCGAGCACCACTCGATTGCGGCGCTGGCACCAGACCTGCTGACGATTACCTTTAATGGTCTGTCAAAAACCTACCGCGTGGCCGGTTTCCGTCAGGGCTGGATGGTGCTCAACGGGCCGAAGAAGCACGCAAAAGGCTACATTGAAGGACTGGAAATGCTGGCGTCGATGCGTCTGTGCGCCAACGTTCCGGCCCAGCATGCGATTCAGACCGCGCTGGGTGGCTACCAAAGCATCAGCGAGTTTATCGTGCCCGGCGGTCGCCTGTACGAACAGCGCAACCGCGCCTGGGAGTTGATCAACGAGATCCCCGGCGTCTCCTGCGTCAAGCCACGCGGCGCACTCTACATGTTCCCGAAAATTGACGCTAAGCGCTTTAATATCCATGACGACCAGAAGATGGTGCTGGACTTCCTGCTGCAGGAGAAAGTCCTGCTGGTTCAGGGCACAGCCTTTAACTGGCCGTGGCCGGATCACGTGCGCATCGTGACGCTGCCGCGCGTTGATGACTTAGAAATGTCGATTGCCAAACTTGGACGTTTCCTCGGCCACTACCATCAGTAAGCCTGTCGGGGGGCATTTGCAATGTCCCCCTTCTCCCCTCACAATGATCTCACCGAGTTGTCACCGCGAGAACGTTATGAGTCAGAGCCATTTCTTTGCCCACCTCTCCCGTCTGAAACTGATTAACCGCTGGCCGCTGATGCGCAACGTCCGCACCGAAAATGTGTCCGAACACAGTCTGCAGGTCGCCATGGTTGCCCACGCGCTGGCCGCCATCAAGAATCGCAAGTTTAACAGTAACGTTAACGCTGAAAGGATTGCGCTTCTGGCGCTGTACCACGATGCCAGCGAAGTGCTGACCGGGGATTTGCCCACGCCGGTAAAATACTTCAACTCGCAAATCGCGCATGAATACAAAGCCATTGAAAAGATTGCTCAGCAGAAGCTGATTGAGATGGTGCCGGAAGAGCTGCGCGATATCTGGGCGCCGCTGATTGATGAGCACCGCTGCAGCGAAGAAGAAAAAGCGCTGGTGAAGCAGGCGGATGCGCTTTGCGCTTACCTTAAATGCCTGGAAGAGCTGTCGGCAGGCAATAACGAGTTCCTGCTGGCTAAAAGTCGCCTGGAGAAAACCCTGGCCGAGCGGCAAAGCCCGGAGATGGACTATTTTATGCAGGTCTTTGTGCCAAGCTTCCAGCTCTCGCTGGATGAAATCAGCCAGGATTCGCCGCTTTAAAGGCTTCCCCCTCCCCCTTTCGGGGCGAGGGGAGCTATCAGAACGGGAACAGCATCGGCACCATCACAACGCTCACGATCATCACAATGATAGTAAACGGCACGCCGAGCTTCACGAAGTCGCTAAACTTGTAGTTACCCGGCCCCAGCACCAGCGTGTTCACCGGCGACGATACCGGGGTCATAAACGCCGCTGAGGCCGCCATCGCCACTATCATCGCAAAAGGATAAGGCGAAACGCCCATCGATTTGGCGGCGGCCAGCGCTATCGGTGCCATCAGTACTGCCGTTGCGGTATTGGAGATAAAAAGTCCGATAGCCGCACACATCACAAACAGGCAAACCAGCATGATGTAAGGCCCGTACCCGCCGCCGAACTCCATCAGCCCCTGAACGATTAAATCCACCCCGCCGGTTTTCTGCAGCGCCAGAGCAAAAGGCATCATCCCGACAATCAGGATAATGCTCGGCCAGTGAATCGCCTTATAGGCGCTTTCCATATCAATACAGCGGAACTTGCCCATCAGCAGGCAGGCAATAATCGCGGCAATCGGATTAGGAATTTCGTCAGTCAGCATCAGCGCGACCATCAGCGCCAGGCAGAAGATCGCATGTGGTGCCTGGCTATGGGCCGGCGAGGCGTCTCGTTCCTCCACCGGGAGATTGAGTACAAGAAAGTCGCGGTTCTGCTGTGAGAGCTGGTTAATCAGCTTCCAGTCGCCGACCACCAGCATAATATCGCCCAGCTGAACGGGCTCATCGACCAGCAGCCCTTCCATTGCTTCACCCGCTCGCCGTAAACCGACTACGTTAAGGCCGTATCGGGTTCGGAAGGCCATCTCTCTGATGGTCTGCCCGGTGAGCTCTGACTCAGGCAGCAGCGAAACTTCCGCCATGCCCACATCGAGCGCCTGATCCGAGAAATACTCGCCGCGCAGCACCATAGGCTCCAGCATTTGTTCGCCGCAAAACTCACGTAAATCAACCTCAGAGGCTGACATATCAATCAGCAAGACATCCCGCGCCCGGAATTCCGTTCCCCCTGTCACGTTGACAATCACACGCCGGAAGCGGCGCCAGCGCTCAAGGCCGATGACGTTAGCACCATAGCGCTCACGCAGCTTCAAATCATCCAGCCGGTGGCCGACCATCGGCGAACCGGGACGAATAGCCAACCGACGCGCCCGCCCGGTCAGGCGGTACTCTTTGATCAGATCGCGGAAAGAACGGCGCTTCCAGCTCTCTTTACCCGCCTCTTCACCCTGCCCTTTAAGCGCACAGCGAGCCACCAGCATATAAAGGATGCCAAGCACCAGCACCGCCAGGCCAATCGGCGTTACGCTAAAGAACTGGAAGCCCGCCAGCCCCTCGCGCAGCAGCTCACTGTTGATGACCAGATTGGGCGGTGTAGCAACGAGGGTCATCATGCCGCTGATCAGCCCGGCAAAGCTGAGCGGCATCATCAGTCTGGAGGGGGGGATTTTCATGCGCATTGAGACGCTGATAACCACCGGAATAAAAATGGCCACCACGCCGGTTGAGCTCATAAATGCGCCCAGCCCGGCTACCGTCACCATCAGCAGAATCAGCATTTTGGTTTCGCTGCTGCCCGCAACGTCCACCAGCCAGCTCCCCATTTTGGTGGCTACGCCGGTACGTACCAGCCCGTCGCCAATAATGAACAGCGCGGCAATCAGGATAACGTTCGGGTCGCTAAACCCGGAAAAGGCCTCGCTCAGGCTTAACGTACCGCTGAGGACAAAAGCCACAATCACCAACAGGGCCACCGCGTCCATACGCATCTTTCCTGTGGCGAACAGCAGGACGGCAACCCCCAGCAACGACAACACCCAAATGAGTTCCGAATTCAAAACGAGTCCCTGACTGGCTGAAAAGTGGTGAATTGAATGTAGACGAGAATGCCATAAAAAAACCCCGCAAATGCGGGGTTAAATCATGGGATTAGTGTTTTCTTAACACTTCGACCGTGCCGTCCGGTAATTTCTGGACCAGCAGCTCTGTCAGGGAGGTGAGGACGTAATCCACGTGCTCGAGCCGTGGTGTCTCCGCCGGGGCATTAACCGCAATCACGTGGCAGCCCGCAGCGAGTCCGGAAAGCACGCCGGCCGGGGCATCTTCAACAACCACACACTCTTCCGGCTCCAGCCCAAGCAGCCGGGCGCCGAGCAGATAGGCATCAGGTTCAGGTTTACCCCGCGCTACTCGCTCAGCCGTAACGAACACTTCCGGCTCAGGTAACCCGCCGGCACGACGTCGAGCCGACGCCACAGGCACGGAACCTGAAGTGACGATGGCCCAGGGAATACCGGCTTCATTCAGATGAGCAAGCAGTGCCGCAGCCCCCGGCAGAGCCACGATACCGTCGGTATCTTCAGATTCAAGCTTCTCCAGGCGGAGGAACTCCTGCTGGATCTCTTCCTCGGAGGCACCGGCCATGAAGTGGCGCAGTGAGGTAATAGCCTGCTTGCCATGAATGAAGCCCAATACCTCTTCCGGGGAAATATTAAAACGTTTTGCCCAGTTTACCCACGCACGTTCTACGGCAGGGAGGGAGTCAACCAGCGTACCATCCAAATCAAACAAGAAACCTTTACACTTCACTACGCGTCTCTCCTCAGGCGTTAATAATCTGCGCAATCTCGTTGGCGCTTAAGTGATACTGACGCGGGCAGGCATGCCACACCTTCAGCATTCGTTGGTATTTTTCCCACATCGGGGTTTGGGCGTTAAAGCCGTGGGTGCCGGCGTCAAAATGGGTATAACGACCTTCAATATTCACCATAAAGCGAACATAGCCCAGGAAGCGGGCTTCGGTGGCGGCGTCAAAGCCCATAAAGGTGACGCGACGTTCGTCGATGTCCTGACTCTCTTTCAGGTTGGTCCAGGAGACATGCAGCGCGTGATACATCTCCATGATGTCGATAACAACGCGGCAGGTTTCTTCTTTCAGCTCGCCAAACTCGCGATCCAGCTCGCGCATTTGCAGGCCATAGCCGCGTTCGATGATGGTTTGCAGACGACGATAGCGCTCGGCATTATCCGGGTCCATCATCGTCATCATCTTGTATTGGTTAGATAAAATCAGACGTTGCGCGTTAGTCATTTCCATTTCCTGACTCCTTTGGTGCATGGAAAGATACAGGTTATGACGGGAATAACCTGTAAGAAAGTGTGCCTTCCTTTATATGCGCAACCGTAGGGTAATTACAAATCATCCAGGAAAGTTTTATCCAGCTGTTTGAAGGCGCGCTTCAGCACGTCCGCCAGCGCCTGGTAATCCGGCTTGCCTTCAACCGGCGCCAGCGCCTGGCCAGCCTCCTGAAGTTTCATGCGAACGTCATAGAACCACTGTAGGGTTGACGGCGGCAGCGGCGTGACCGAACGTTTTCCGAGCCACCACAGCCCCTGCATCGGCAGGCTACAGGCAAAGAGCGCCGTCGCCACCGCAGGACCAAGCTGGCCGCCTAGCGCGATTTGCCAGCTCAGCGTAAACACCGCCAGCGGCGGCATAAAACGAATGGCGTAGCGGGTAGCGCGGATCGTACGGTTTTCAATAAACACCGGCGCCAGGCGCTTATCCAGCGGCCAGGTCTTCGAGTAGTGTTGCCCACGGCCGAACAAGCTAAACCAGCTAACATGGCTATTCTGGGGTGTCGACATGGCTCATACCTCAACTCTACATATAAAAAATAAAATAATTTTATAACTCAGCAACTCTAAATGACATCGTTCAAAAAATTTTGTCTTTACGAGCCTCTATCTGCTACCCTGTGCCGGCCTTGATGGCCGTAGTGGGGAAACCACACGCTGTCAAACATTCTTTTACATCGCCGTGACCTGCAGCTTCGGGAATATGGCATAAACTCTGAGTAATTTTCTTCGCCATGCCGAAAAACGCTTTTGGCATGACGTTAATCATAAATGTCCGCGTCATCATGCGCTACGCTGATAGACTCACTGACGTTTTTTTAGCCACGTATCAAAAATAGGTACTTCCATGTCGAGTAAGCTAGTACTGGTTCTGAACTGCGGTAGCTCATCACTGAAATTCGCAATTATCGATGCTGTAAACGGTGAAGAGTACCTTTCTGGTTTAGCAGAGTGTTTCCACCTTCCTGAAGCCCGCATCAAATGGAAGCTGGACGGCGCTAAACAAGAAGCGGCTCTGGGTGCAGGTGCCGCTCACAGCGAAGCTCTTAACTTCATCGTTAATAAGATTCTGGCAGAAAAACCAGAATTGTCTGCTCAGCTGACCGCAATCGGTCACCGTATCGTACACGGCGGTGAAAAATACACCAGCTCCGTGGTTATCGATGATTCCGTGATTCAGGGTATCAAAGATTCTGCCTCTTTTGCACCGCTGCATAACCCGGCCCACCTGATCGGTATCGCTGAAGCCCTGAAATCCTTCCCTGCGCTGGCTGATAAAAACGTTGCTGTGTTCGACACCGCGTTCCATCAGACCATGCCGGAAGAGTCTTTCCTCTATGCTCTGCCGTACAAACTGTACAAAGAGCACGGCGTTCGTCGCTACGGCGCACACGGCACCAGCCACTTCTATGTGACTCAGGAAGCCGCAAAAATGCTGAACAAGCCGGTTGATGAGCTGAACATCATCACCTGCCACCTGGGCAACGGCGGTTCCGTTTCTGCTATCCGTAACGGCAAATGCGTTGATACCTCCATGGGTCTGACCCCGCTGGAAGGCCTGGTGATGGGTACCCGCTCCGGCGACATCGACCCGGCTATCATCTTCCACCTGCACGATGCCCTGGGCATGAGCGTGGAAGAGATCAACAAAATGCTGACCAAAGAGTCTGGCCTGCTGGGTCTGACCGAAGTGACCAGCGACTGCCGCTACGTTGAAGACAACTACGCGACAAAAGAAGACGCTAAACGTGCAATGGACGTCTACTGCCATCGCCTGGCGAAATACATCGGCTCCTACACCGCACTGATGGACGGCCGTCTGGACGCAGTGGTCTTCACCGGCGGTATCGGTGAGAACGCCGCGATGGTTCGTGAACTGTCGCTGGGCAAACTGGGCGTGCTGGGCTTTGACGTTGATCACGAGCGCAACCTGGCTGCCCGCTTCGGCAAATCTGGCTTCATCAACAAGGAAGGCACCCGCCCGGCGGTGGTTATCACCACCAACGAAGAGCTGGTCATCGCTCAGGATGCATCCCGCCTGACCGCCTGATTCCCTCACCGCCAGCCTTAGCTGGCGGTGTTGTTTTCTGAGTCGAGCGAGCGCTCCTGCTCGCGAAAACGAAAGAGGTTATACCGTGTCCCGTACTATTATGCTGATCCCTACCGGAACCAGCGTCGGCCTTACCAGCGTAAGCCTTGGCGTTATCCGTGCTATGGAACAAAAAGGCGTTCGCCTGAGCGTCTTCAAACCTATCGCCCAGCCGCGTACCGGCGGCGATACGCCAGACCAGACCACCAGCATCATCCGCGCGAACTCCACCATCCCGGCCGCCGAGCCGCTGAACATGGGCCACGTTGAGTCCCTGCTGTCCAGCAACCAGCAGGACGTGCTGATGGAAGAGATCATCGCCAACTACCATGCGACCAGCAAAGATGCTGAAGTGGTGCTGGTTGAAGGCCTGGTACCGACGCGCAAACACCAGTTTGCTCAGGCGCTGAACTACGAGATTGCCAAAACCCTGAATGCGGAAATCGTCTTCGTGATGTCTCTGGGCAACGACTCTCCGGAGCAGCTGAAAGAGCGCATCGAACTGACCCGCAGCAGCTTCGGCGGCAGCAAAAACACCAACATCACCGGCGTTATCATTAACAAACTGAACGCCCCGGTTGATGAGCAGGGTCGCACCCGTCCGGACCTGTCCGAGATCTTCGACGACTCCAGCAAAGCGAGCATCGCTAACATCGATCCTAAGCAGCTGTTTGCCGACAGCCCGCTGCCGGTGCTGGGCTGCGTGCCGTGGAGCTTCGAACTGATTGCTACCCGCGCAATCGATATGGCTCGCCACCTGAATGCGACCATCGTAAACGAAGGTGACATCCATACCCGCCGCGTGAAATCCGTGACCTTCTGCGCGCGCAGCATCCCGCACATGCTGGAACACTTCCGCCCAGGTTCTCTGCTGGTCACCTCTGCAGACCGCCCGGACGTGCTGGTTGCCGCCTGCCTGGCCGCAATGAATGGCGTAGAAATCGGCGCTATCCTGCTGACCGGCGGCTACGAAATGGACCCGCGCATCAGCAAGCTGTGCGAGCGTGCTTTCGCTACCGGTCTGCCGCTGTTCATGGTTGACACCAATACCTGGCAGACCTCTCTGAGCCTGCAGAGCTTCAACCTTGAAGTCCCAACCGACGACCATCAGCGTATTGAAAAAGTGCAGGAGTATGTGGCAAGCCACATCGATGCTAACTGGATCGAATCCCTGACCGCGACCTCCGAGCGCAGCCGTCGTCTCTCTCCTCCAGCGTTCCGTTACCAGCTGACCGAACTGGCTCGTAAAGCCGGTAAACGCGTTGTGCTGCCGGAAGGTGACGAACCGCGTACCGTTAAAGCTGCAGCTATCTGTGCTGAACGCGGTATCGCGACCTGTGTGCTGCTGGGTAACCCGGATGAAATCACCCGTGTTGCTGCGGCGCAGGGCGTTGAGCTGGGCGCAGGCATCGAAATCGTCGATCCAGAAGTGGTTCGCGAAAGCTACGTTGCCCGTCTGGTTGAGCTGCGTAAGAGCAAAGGCATGACCGAAGCGGTTGCCCGCGAACAGCTGGAAGACAACGTCGTGCTGGGCACCCTGATGCTCGAGCAGGACGAAGTTGACGGCCTGGTTTCCGGCGCCGTTCACACCACCGCGAACACCATTCGTCCACCGCTGCAGCTGATCAAAACGGCACCGGGCAGCTCTCTGGTCTCTTCCGTGTTCTTCATGCTGCTGCCTGAACAGGTTTATGTTTACGGCGACTGCGCAATCAACCCGGATCCAACCGCAGAGCAGCTGGCAGAGATCGCGATTCAGTCCGCTGACTCCGCCGCCGCTTTCGGTATCGACCCGCGCGTTGCCATGCTCTCCTACTCAACCGGTAATTCCGGCGCAGGTAGCGACGTTGAGAAAGTGCGTGAAGCTACCCGTATCGCTCAGGAAAAACGCCCTGACCTGGTCATCGACGGTCCGCTGCAGTATGACGCTGCGGTAATGGCCGACGTTGCTAAGTCTAAGGCACCAAACTCTCCTGTTGCGGGCCGTGCGACCGTGTTCATCTTCCCAGACCTGAACACCGGTAACACCACCTATAAAGCGGTACAGCGTTCTGCAGACCTGATCTCCATCGGGCCAATGCTGCAGGGTATGCGCAAGCCGGTTAACGACCTGTCCCGTGGCGCGCTGGTGGACGATATCGTCTACACCATCGCTCTGACCGCGATTCAGTCGGCTCAGCAGGCGTAAGCAAGCTGGGATCGGAAAAGGCAGCCAACTGGCTGCCTTTTTTATTGCTTCAACCGCTACAGCAGCTCCTTAGCCGCCTTCACGATCTCTGCCGCCGTCAGGCCATATTCCTGCTGCAGGAAGTCCTGCGTCCCGACCTGGCCGTAACGCTCCTTCACGCCAACTCTGCGCATCGGCACCGGGCAGGTTTCCACCAGCACCTCCGCCACCGCTGACCCCAGCCCGTTGTGAATGCTGTGGTTTTCACAGGTGACGATACGCCCGGTTTTCTCGGCGTAATTCTTCACCAGCATGCGGTCGATAGGCTTAAGGGTAAACATGTCGATTACCGCCGCGCTGACGCCCTCCTGCTCCAGCTGCTGAGCCGCTTTCAGCGCTTCTGCAACCATAATCCCGTTGGCTATCAGCGTGATGTCCGTCCCTTCGCGCAGCACATTGCCTTTGCCGATGGTGAAGGTCGAGCCCTCCTCATAAACGGTGGCCGCCTGCTTGCGGATAGTGCGAACCCAATAGAACCCTTCCAGCTCAATCAGCTGACGCAGGATGTCTTTAAACATCACCGCGTCCGTCACCTCCAGCACGATGGAGTGCGCCAGCCCACGCACAATGCCCATATCTTCGAACGACATATGGGTGCCGCCGTTATGGCAGGCCGTGACCCCTGCGTCAGAAGCGATAACCTTGACGTTATTCCGCTGGTAATCCAGCGACATAAACAGCTGGTCAAAGCAGCGGCGGCTGGCGAAGGCGGTAAAGGTATGAACAAACGGCTTACGCCCGGTCAACGACAGGCCCGCCGCCACGCCAATCACGTTGGCTTCCATGATGCCGCAGTTGATCACGTGCTGCGGGTTATCTCGCTGCACGCCGTCCATCGCCATCGAACTCATCAGGTCGGCTTCCAGCGCAATAATGCCGCTATCTGCGCTAATCTGCTGCTGAATAAACCCGGCGTAGACTTTACGCATTTCGACGGCGTCCTGGCCGCCGCTCTGGCTTACCTTAATCATGTTCCGCCTCCAGCTGCGCTATGGCCTGTTCCAGCACCTGTTTTGACTGCTCCGTCAGGCGGAGATGGTGGGAGTTACCCAGTTGCTCAAGATACGGCACGCCCTGCCCTTTAACGCTATCGAGGATCACCACCAGAGGACGCTGTTCGCCGCTGCGCACGGGCTTCACCGCCGCCAGCAGACCGGCAATGTCATCGCCTTTCACCTTCACCACGTCAAACCCGAAAGCGCTAAACTTCTCTTCCAGATCGAATGCACAGATAATTTCATCCAGCTCACCGTCCAGCTGCTGCTTGTTCCAGTCGACAAACACCGTCAAATTATTAAGGCGATGATGCGCAATAAACTGGAAAGCCTCCCAGCACTGCCCCTCGTTCAGCTCGCCGTCGCCGACGATGCTGAATACCCGGTTGCGGCGCTGCGCCAGCTTGTGGGAGAGCGCCATACCGGCGGCAATCGAAATCCCCTGCCCCAGTGAACCGGTGGTGGCGTCCACGCCGCGGGTTTTCAGGCGATCGGGGTGGCTAGGCAGGCTGGTGCCGTTCTGGTTTAGCGTGGCCAACTGCTCGACCGGGAAATATCCTTTCAGCGCCAGCGTGCTGTATAGCGCTGGGCCAGCGTGTCCTTTCGACAGCACAAAGTAGTCACGCTCAGCCCAGTCAGGGTCGCCCGGATCGATATTCATCACCTCGCCATACAGCACCGCCAGCGTTTCCACCACCGACATGCTGCCGCCGTAGTGGCCGAACCCCAGCTGGGTGAGCGCTTTCAGCGTCTCCACCCGGATATCACGCGCAAACCGCGTGACGTCTGCCAGCTCATTCATTATTTTGCTCCCGTATTGTCTTCAGTGTGTACGGCAGGAGTGCCTTTTCCTTTGCCCAGATAGTTAAACCCGACCAGCATCGCAAACAGCGCTACCACCAACGCGGTAATGGCCGCAGGAGACAGGAAGCGAGCGAGGTTGCCCAGGATAATGCCCACCACGCCAAAGTCAGCGTCGGAGAAAGTGGTGTTGGCGAAGCCAAGCGCCCCAAGGACCGGCAGCAGCAGGACTGGCAGGAAGGTGATAAGCAGGCCGTTGGCAAAAGCGCCCGCCATGGCGCCGCGGCGACCGCCGGTAGCGTTACCAAACACACCGGCAGTGGCACCGGTAAAGAAGTGAGGGACAACGCCAGGCAAAATCAGCACCAGTTTCATCTGCCCCAGCAGGAACAGCCCGGCGAGACCGCCGAGGAAGCTGAACAGGAAGCCAATCAGCACCGCATTTGGCGCGTAAGGGTAAACCACCGGGCAGTCCAGCGCAGGACGAGCGTTTGGCACCAGTTTCTCAGAAAAGCCGGTAAACGCCGGGACGATTTCCGCCAGAATCAGACGCACACCCTGCAGGATGATAAACACGCCTGCAGCAAAGGTAATCGCCTGAATAATGGAGTAAACCAGGAAGTTCTGACCGCCGCTAAGCTTCTCCTCTACATAGATCTGGCCCGCGCAAATCGCCAGGATCATATAGATGACGATCATGGTCAGAGAGATGGAGATTGAGCTGTCGCGCAGGAAGCTCAGATTCTTCGGCAGGTTCATCTCTTCCGTAGAGCGTGAGCCTTTACCAAATTTACTGCCGATCCAGCCGGACAGAACGTAGCCCAGCGTACCGAAGTGGCCAAAGCCGATATCATCGGTGCCCGTAATGCGACGCATATAGCGCTGGGCAATGGCCGGGAAGAACGCCATGATCAGGCCAAGGATCAGCGAGCCGGTAAATACCAGCGCCACGCCTTCAAAGCCCGCCACCGTCAGGATGACGCTGATCATGCACGCCATGTAGAACGTATGGTGGCCGGTCAGGAAGATGTACTTCAGGCGGGTAAAGCGAGCCACAATAATGTTCGCCACCATCCCAAAGGCCATGATTAGCGCCGTGGATGCTCCGTATTTTTCCAGCGCGATAGAAACGATCGCCTCATTGTTAGGAATAATGCCCTGGATATTAAATGCATGTTCAAACATACCGCCCAGTGGATTTAAAGAGCCCACTAATACGGTGGCGCCGCCGCCCAGAACAATAAAGCCCAGAACGGTTTTAATTGATCCTTTTACCACATCAGAAAATGACTTCTTTTGCGCAACCAGACCAATTAAGGCTATCAGCCCGACGAGAATAGCCGGGACCTTTAGAATATCAACAATAAAATTCAGCGTGCCAAGGATAAACATATCCGCCTCCGCTTATATCCGTCATACTTCGAATGCAGGCCGCGTTGACTGCCTGCAATTCGAATTATTTTGGCTATATATTATTATGATTAACGGCCGGCAAAATAAGCGCGCAGCTTATTTTCCAGCTCATTGATATCGATGATGTTGTTGATCACCACCAGCTGGCTGTCCGGCAGGCTTGCGCTGGCGGCAATGTCTTTCGCCATCACAAACACATCCGCCGCCCCCGGCGTAGCGGAAGATAAATCAGAGTGCTCAACCTCTGCTTCAATATTAAGTTTTTTAAGCACCTTTTTAATATTCATTTCGACCATAAAACTACTGCCCAGGCCAGAACCGCAGATTGCCATTATCTTCATAGTGAATACCTTATTTTTAGTAGAGTACGGGCGCATCGCATTTTTCAATGCAACGTAAAAAATCAGGGTGTTAAATTAAAAAATCAGAATCTGTTAATTATTTTTTGTATTTCCTCCAGGTTATTGGCCTGATGCAGTAATACCATGTCTTCATCGCTGGAAAAGAGTTCAGCGAGCGCGGAAATCATTTCAATGTGGCTGTGGCTGTCGGCTGCCGCCAGCATAACAATAACGTCAACCGGATCGTTGCCTTCAGAATGGAAGCTGACGCCCTGCTTCAACTTTAACAGCGACAGCCCAGGTCCGGTCGCGCCCTCTTCTGGACGCGCATGCGGCATCGCCAGACCCGGCGCCAGCACATAGTAAGGCCCCAGCTTTTGATGCTGCTGCAGGATGGCCGTCAGATAATGTGGGGTAATAATCCCTGCGTCCAGCAGCGGCTGGGCGCTAATCTCCAGCGCCTGCTGCCAGCTCGCGGCCCCGTCGTGAAGCTGAATAGTCCCCGGATGCAGCCATTGATTGAGCACGATAACCTCTCGTAATCGACGTTGATGATGGGCAAACTTTATTCAACGGCCCCGGGTTTAACTGTGATTGATATCACAAAGATAGCGCTACCAATAACTATCGCTCGATTTTGTGATAGCGCTATCAAATTGCAATCATTGTGTTAAATCGCATCAAGTGCCTCGATTTCAGGCGTATACTTGAGCGATATTTCCCCTTCTTTTTCAGGGGCCAACGTCAGCCTGACGTTTTCAGGTCAAGAATCAGGAATCACAATGTCCATAACCCGAAAGCGGCGTAGTACCGGTAAGGTGACGCTTGCAGATGTGGCGCAGCTCGCGGGAGTCGGTACCATGACCGTCTCGCGAGCGCTAAGAACTCCGGAGCAGGTTTCCGACAAATTACGTGAAAAAATCGAAGCGGCGGTTTCTGAGCTGGGCTACATGCCAAACCTGGCGGCAAGCGCGCTGGCATCTGCCTCTTCGTACACCATTGCGATGGTGGTCCCAAGTCTCGCAGAATCTGGCTGCAGCGAAATGTTTGCCGGCCTCCAGCAGGTGCTGCAGCCGGCGGGATATCAGATAGTGCTTGCGGAATCCCAGCACCGGCTGGAGCTGGAAGAAAATCTGCTGGAAACGCTGCTTGCGTCGAATATCGCGGCGGCTATCTTGCTGAGCGTTGAACATAGCGACACGGTGCGCGGCTGGCTTAAACACGCCAGTATTCCAGTGCTTGAGATAGGCGCCACGCGGGCCGATCCCCTGGATATGAATATCGGCATTGATAACGTCGCAGCCATGTTTGAGCTGACGGAAATGCTTATCCATCGAGGCTACCAGAACATCGGCCTGCTGTGCGCCAACCAGGAGCAGTGGATTTTTCAGCAGCACCTGCATGGATGGTACAAAGCGATGCTGCGCCACCATATGTCGCCCAACAGGGTGATCAATGCTGCGGCGCCGCCGAATTTTTCCACCGGGGCCGCACAGCTCCCGGAATTTTTGCTGGCCTGGCCGGAGCTGGATGCGCTGGTGTGCGTCTCCGACGAACTGGCCTGCGGCGCGCTGTATGAGTGCCAGCGTCGGCGGATCAAAGTCCCTGACGACTTAGCCATCGTCGGGTTTGGTGACAGCGACGTAAGCCGCGTTTGTCAGCCTGCGCTGACCACCATTGCGGTACCCCATCGTAAAATTGGGATTGAGGCGGGACGTGCTCTGCTGGCGAGGATAAACGAAGAGGAGTGGGATCGCAGCCCGACTATCGCCTCATCGTTGTGCATGAGGGACAGCTGCTGATTTCTCCTCACCCGGGTCCCTTCCCTGTGGGAAGAGGATCGGGGTGAGGATAAACAGTTACGCGCTCTCTTCGCTTTGTGATTCATTTTTGGCGTTGCGTGTCATCCACAGCGCCAGCGCTTTCAGTGAATCAGGGGTAAATTCATCGCAGCGCGCGGTAATCTCTTCAGGGGACATCCAGCTGACTTCGCTGACCTCTTCTTCCTGCAGAGCAAAGGGGCCGTGAGAGACACAGCTGAATAAGCCACCCCAAACGCGGCAGCTGTCGTCTTCAAAGTAGAACTGACCGTGTTCGGCAAACGGCACGCCTGCAATGCCAAGTTCTTCTTCCGCCTCACGGCGTGCAGACTCCAGCATTTGTTCATCCGCCTGCACAACACCGCCCGCGGTGGCGTCAAGCATGCCGGGCATAAAGTCTTTGATTTCGGTACGACGCTGTACCAGAATTTTGCCCATACCGTCGTGAACCACAATATAGGTCGCGCGATGACGCAGCCGCTGCGCACGCATTTGCTCGCGGCTAGCCTGTGCGATGACCTCATTGTCTTCATTAACGATGTCTACCCATTCCGTGCCGACAAAATGACTCTGTTCCACCATCGGGAAACCTTATTCAGGGGCGCTCTTACGGCGCGTTATTGGATTAACCTGTCAACGTTACGGGGTAATGCTCACCTGTGCAATAACCCCTTCACTCTCCAGCGTGCGAACGGTCAGAACACCATCATCCAGCATCCCGTAACTGGCTTCGAAACCGCCCTTCGGTAGGCTGACAGAGCCTGGATTAAACAAATAGATCTGTTCGTGCTTTTCTGCAACCGGAAGATGCGTATGACCGAAAATCAGAACATCGCCAGCGGATAATGGCGGCATGTGTCCCGGATGATAAAGATGGCCGTGGGTCAGAAAAAGCCGCTGCTGTTCCAGCAGAACCTGCTGCCAGGGCGCGGTGAGGGGAAATTCGAGCAGCATCTGGTCCACTTCACTGTCGCAATTTCCTCGTACCGCGATTATTTTTTCGGCAACGGTATTAAGCGAGTCCGCGACGCCGGGTGGATTGTAGCCTGCAGGCAGCGCGTTACGCGGGCCGTGGTTCAGTATATCGCCCAGTATCACCAGCCATTTCGCTCCGCTTTGCGCAAAGCGTTCCAGTACTTTTTCCGTTGCGGGTAACGAACCGTGAAGGTCCGAGGCAAACATCAGCTTCATTTATCCCTGGCTCCTGTCATGATAGTCAGCCAATGATAACGAATTCTCTGTCAGCTATCAGCCTGCGTTTTTGGCCGACAGCGCCAGCCAAAGCTGCACCGAAGCACGCTGCCACTGGAAGCTGGCATACTCTTTCAGGCGATCTGGCACCTCGTCACCGTTAAGAATCAGGCGGTTGAGCATCAGCGCCAGATCGGTATCGGCAATCGACCACTCGCCAAATAAGTTCTGCTGCCCTTGCGGGAGCAATCGCTCTGCGGTAGCGAGCAGCTTCTCCGCCGCCTGCTGCCCGGCAGAGCTAAGCGCGGGCTTCTGCTCGCCAGCAAACACCACTGCCGTCGAACGCTCTTCCCTGATGGGCATCAGATCGCTACGCAGCCACGCCTGAACCTGACGCGCGCGGGCGCGTTTTTCAATGTCGTGAGGATAAATACGTTCCCACGTCGGTGGGGCAAAACGCTCTTCCAGATACTCATCGATGGCTGAGGATTCGCTGAGCACAAACTCCCCAACCGCCAGCACAGGTACGCGACGAGTGAGATCGAAGCCCTTCCAGCCCGGCTTTAAATTCTGACCGCTGGCGAGGTCGACGGTTTGCAGCGAAAAGGCAAGCCCTTTCTCTTTCAGGGCCACAAAAACAGAAAGCGCATAGGGGCTGAAATAGTGGCTATCGGTCCACAACGTAATGGCAGGCTGGCTCATCATATCCTCATTTATTCGCGCGTCAGGTTATTGAACATAGAGCGAAAAAAACCTTTTGTCACCCGCTTAAAGCGCACCATTCCGGTGCGGCATGAATAAAAGCGCCTATACTCGATAGGTTTCTTAAAAAATGAGCTAACCCCTGGAGTGACCATGATCGATCTTTATTATGCGCCTACCCCAAACGGCCATAAAATCACCCTTTTTCTTGAAGAAGCGGGGCTGGAGTACAAAATCCACCGCATCGATATCGGCAAAGGCGACCAGTTTCGCCCGGCTTTCCTGGCTATCTCACCGAACAATAAAATTCCTGCCATCGTCGACCATAAACCGGCCGACGGCGGCGAGCCGCTGAGCCTCTTTGAGTCCGGCGAAATCCTGCTTTATCTGGCCGATAAAACCGGGTTGCTCCTCAGCAAAGAACTGCGCGCCCGCAACGCCACGCTGCAGTGGCTGTTCTGGCAGGTAGGCGGCTTTGGGCCTATGCTGGGCCAGAACCACCATTTCAACCATTTTGCTCCCCAGCCCATTCCCTATGCGATTGAGCGTTACCAGGTCGAAACACAGCGGCTGTACGGCGTACTCAATAAGCAGCTTGAAACAGCCCCCTGGCTTGGCGGCCATGATTACAGCATCGCAGACATCGCGACCTACCCGTGGGTGGTGTCTCATGAGCGTCAGCGCATTGACCTGGCCAATTTCCCTGCCGTCCGTAACTGGTTTGAAAGAATACGAACCCGGCCGGCCACCGTGAAGGCTTATCAGCAGGCGGAGAAGGCGTAATCGTTCAGGTTTTTTCCCGCGCTGGTGTATTCTGTTGCGGGAAAAGACCAATAAGGAACCTGCAATGTCATCCGTGCAACCAGACGCCATTATTCGCATTAAAAATCTGCGCCTGCGTACTTTCATTGGCATCAAAGAAGAAGAGATAGCCAATCGACAGGACATCGTGATTAATGTCGCCCTCCACTACCCCGCAGGCAAAGCCAGGGCCAGCGAGGACATCAACGATGCGCTTAACTACCGCACCGTCACCAAAGAGATTATCCAGTTGGTCGAGAATAACCGCTTCTCGCTGCTGGAAAAATTAACTCAGGATGTGCTGAATATCGCATGTGCTCATCCGTGGGTGACATATGCTGAAGTGGAGATCGATAAACTTCACGCGCTCCGCTACGCCGACTCTGTCTCCATGACCCTGAGCTGGCAGCGTTAAGCGCTTTTTGTTGGGAGAAACGTTATGGAAATCCTGGTGACCGGCGGCAGCGGATTGATCGGCCGCCATCTGGTAACTCGTCTGCTCGAACTGGGCCATCAAGTCTCGGTCATCACGCGATCGCCGGAAAAGGCCCGTAAGGGATTGGATAAACGCGTGGCGCTGCTTAAAGGATTCGAGGGCTTACAGAATCTCGACGCCTTTGATGCGGTGATAAACCTCGCCGGCGAGCCGATTGCCGATAAGCGCTGGACCGAGGAGCAAAAGCAGCGCCTGTGCCAGAGCCGCTGGCAAACGACCGAGCGGCTGGTCGAGCTGTTTAAGGCCAGCCAGCAGCCTCCCAAAACGTTTATTTCCGGCTCGGCCACCGGCTACTATGGCGACCTCGGGGAAGTGGTCGTTACCGAAGATGAACCGCCTCATAACGAATTCACCCACAAGCTTTGCGCGCGCTGGGAGCAAATCGCCTGCGGCGCACAAAGCGAAGCTACCCGAGTTTGCTTATTGCGTACCGGCGTGGTGCTCGCCCCAAAAGGCGGAATTCTCGCCAAAATGCTGCCGCTGTTCCGGCTGGGGCTGGGCGGCCCCATAGGCAATGGCCGCCAGTATCTGGCGTGGATCCATATCGACGATATGGTGAACGGCATTCTCTGGCTGCTGGATAACGACCTGCGCGGGCCGTTTAATATGGTTGCCCCTTACCCGGTTCGCAATGAGCAGTTTTCCCACGCTCTTGGCCATGCGCTTAAACGCCCGGCTATTTTTCGCGCTCCGGCTACGGCGATTCGTCTGCTGATGGGGGAATCTTCTGTGTTAGTCCTTGGCGGGCAGCGGGCGCTGCCTAAGCGCCTTGAAGAGTCGGGCTTTGGCTTCCGCTGGTTCGACTTAGACGAAGCGCTGGCTGATGTGATTCGCTGATAGCAAGAAGCCGGGGTTAACGCCCGGCTTTTTATTTTACTGCTCCGCGGTGCTCATTTCCCCTGCGGCTGTTTTCCTCTTCAGCCGTTTTGGCTGCGGGACCTTAATAATAAACGTCAGCACGCCCGCAAACAGATAAAGCCCGGTATAGGCCCATACCACGCCCACAATGTCGAAGAACGGCAGGATCAGCGAGGCGATAGCCGGCGCCACAAAGTTGCTCATCCCCGCCGACAGGTTATAAATAGAAATGGCCGCCCCACGGTGATGCGGCTCCAGCGTTGGAAACACCGCCGTCATCGGCACAAACGCCGCAACGAAGGTGCCGAGCATGACCGCCGGGATCAGCGCAACCCAGAAGTTATGCCCTACCCACACGGGCAGGTAGTAGAATGTCAGGCTGGAAATCGCCATGCCTAAACAGCCGAACCAGCGTACCTGGCGGATCCAGCCGATGTACTCCCCCATAATGCCCCAAAAAATATTGGTGAAAATGGTCACAAAGAAGAACACCGCCCAAATCTGCAGCCATTCAGAAATCGTGAAGCCAAGGCGATCAACAAACAGCAGCGGCATCACAATCGCAAAGCCAAACAGCGACAACGTGTTGATGATGCGGATCAGGCAGGCATAAAACACATCCCGGTTACTAAACAGAATGGTTACCGCCCGCGACATCTCCGTCATTTTCTCGCGCAACGGCAGATTAACGCGCGAGCGGTCAACCGGCACATTGCGTAGGCTGAAGAAGGCGATAAGCCCACCGCACATTACCCACGCGATGGCCATCCACAGCGTGCCCGTTTCGCCAAATGCCGGGATAGTCAGGCTTGGCAGATAACTCCCCACCACGCCAATCCCGATAGAGTACATAGCCCAGAACCAGCCGGTCGCCGCCGCCAGCCTCTCACGCGGTACGACCTGCACCAGCATCAGCATGAAGGAGTAGATAAATAGCGGATAGGCCAGGCCACGAATGCCGTAGAACAGCAGCATCAGCGTGTAGTTGTGCATCCCGAGTCCAAGCGTCATAAACAATGCGTGCATCACAACCCAGGTGACAAAGCCAATGAGCATCGCTTTTTGCGGGGTGATAAGCTCAGCCACGACGCCGGAAGCCCATGCCGCAAGCCCTGCCGCAAGGCCGTACATAGTAAACACCATCGCCGATTGCGCGGGCGTGAAGCCCATATCGGTAATGTGCTTAGACAAAAACGCCATCTCAAAACCATCGCCGCTCATAAAAATAGCGATGGCGATAAATCCCCACAGCAGATGTTTGGGTAAACCAAACCAGTAGTGTTTAGATTGCATCACACTCTTCCTCGTTCACGGGTACAGGGGTTCCCGGCGACGGAAAAGCCGCCGGGAAGGCAGTCAGGGCAGCAGCTTACGAGCCGCTTTTTGTTGTTGGTAAAGCAGGTGGAACACGGACAAACGCTGCTGCAGCACGTTTTGCAAGGCTTTGCGCGGCGTGAAGCGCTGCTGGACGGGAGGCTTGCGGCAAACCACTTCTTCCACACCGCCGTCGGCCAGCCAGCCAAGGCGAGCTGCGCCGAGCGCGCCGGAAGAGCTGGCCGGATGCGTCACAATCGGCACATCCAGCACGTCGGCAATCAGTTGCGCCCAGATAGCGCTGCGGGCGCCTCCACCGGTCAGGCTGCATTGGGTAATCTGGCTGCGGGACGTCTCCAGCACGGCCATACCGTCCGCCAGGCCAAAGGTCACGCCCTCAATCACCGAATACCCTAATAAGGCGCGGTTGGTTTCATGGTTTAACGCAAAGAAGCTCCCCATGGCGTGAGCATCGTTATGGGGCGTACGCTCGCCTGAAAGATAAGGCAGGAAAACCGGGGCATGCTTTTTCTGCTCGTCGCTAAGCCCTGCCATCTCTTCCATGAGCTGGCTTTCAGTAACCGACAGCAGATTACACACCCAGCGCAGGCAGCTGGCGGCGCTAAGCATCACGCTCATCTGGTGCCAGCGCTGAGGCAACGCGTGGCAAAAGGCATGAACGCCGGATTCAGGACGGGTTTGCAGCTCGTCGTTTACCACGAAGATAACGCCTGACGTGCCGAGCGAAATAAACGCGTCGCCATTATTCACCGCGCCAACGCCAACGGCAGAGGTAGCATTATCGCCGCCGCCACCGGCGATTTTGACGCCGGAGCTGAGCCCCCACTCGGTTGCCAGGGCTGAGTGCAAAACGGCACTGACTTCACTGCCCTCCACCAGGCTCGGCATATGGCCGCGCGCTAGCCCGGTCGCGGCCAGCAGTTTATCTGACCAGTCGCGCTTCGCCACGTCCAGCCACAGCGTGCCGGCAGCGTCTGACGGCTCAGAGACAAACTCACCGCTCAGCCTCCAGCGCAGGTAGTCTTTCGGCAGCAATATTTTGGACACGCGGGAAAATATTTCCGGCTCGTGCTCTGCCACCCAGCGCAGCTTCGGGGCTGTAAAACCGGGCATCACCAGGTTGCCGCTGATGGTCAGAAATTCCGGATGTTCTTCCGTGAGCTGGGAACATTGTTGCGCGCTGCGAGTGTCGTTCCACAGAATGCATGGGCGCAGCACCTTACCCTCATCGTCCAGCAGCACCGCACCGTGCATCTGCCCGGACAGGCCAATCGCGCGGATCTGCGCCCAGGCATCAGGTAGTTGCTGGCGCAGGGTAGAAATGACCTGCTGCGTCGCCTGCCACCAGGCCTCAGGATCCTGTTCAGCCCAGTGTGGATACGGACGCTGAACGGTCAATGCCGCGTGGGCAGAGCCCTGAATTTCGCCCTGTCCGTCAATGAGCAGCGCCTTTAGCTCAGAGGTGCCGATATCGATTCCAAGATACATAGCGCCTCCTTAAGCTGTCGCCAGCGGCTGCTGCGGAGATGCTATCCACGCCTCCAGGCGAGCAACGGTACGCTCCATCAGCTCATAGAAAGCTGAGGAATGTGCGAGTTCGGCAAACAAGGTTTCATCGCTGACAAAGGCCTTGAGCGGCTCATGAGAAGCGAACAATGCACGAATAGCATCGTCCTGCATGACTCCGTCCTGGTACTGGTAAGGCAGCTGGCCCTGCGCCCAGCGCTGCAGGAACAGGAAGAACAGCGCGGGCAGAACCGCCGTGGCCGCAGGCTCCTCACCCCGCTGGTAGCACTCAATCAATGTTGGAGTGATAAAGCCAGGGATCTTGGACAGGCCGTCGGCAGCAACGCGCTGGTTAGTATCTTTGATATACGGATTGCTAAAGCGGGCCAGCACAACATCGCGATACTCGGTCAGATCCAGCGGGCTTGGTGACAGCGAAGGAATGACATCCTCCGTGACGTAGTCCCATGCCATCTGCTTAATCGGCTGCTGCACGGTGCTTTCATCAATGTAGCTCAGGCCGGTTAGCGTGCCCGCCCAGGCAATGCAGCTGTGGCTGGCGTTCAGAATACGGATTTTTGCCTCTTCATACGGCAGCACGGATTTCACCATTTCGACGCCAGCGTTCTCAAGCAGCGGGCGGCCGTTGATAAAGTCGTCCTCGATAACCCACTGGATAAAGGACTCCCCCATCACCGGCACTTTGTCGTCGAATCCGGTAGCAGCTTTAACCCGGGGGGCAATGTCCGCCGTAGGGCGAGGGGTAATACGGTCAACCATGGTATTAGGCGAAACGGTGTGGGTAGTCACCCAGTCGAACAGAGCGTGGTCGCCCTTCGCCTTAAGGAATGAAAGGAAACCGTGGCGGAAACGTTCGCCGTTGTGGCGCAGGTTATCGCAGTTAAGCAGCGTTACCGGCTCACCGCCGTTGCTCATACGCTGATGCAGAATGCGGCTGAGCGCGCCGTAAAGCGTAGTAATGCCTCCTGCAAGATCGGTTTTAACGTCCGCCTGATTAACGTCCAGCTCGTGCTGCGGCGTCAGGTAATACCCGGCTTCGGTCACGGTGAAGGCAATCACGCGGGTCGATGCCTTTGCGCCCTCTTCAACCAGGGCTGTAATCTCTCTGTCCCACGGCAGCACTTTGCGGATGGAGGAGATCTTTTCGTAGGTACGCTCGCCTTTTGGAGTGACGGTTTCCAGCACGTATTCGCCGCGCTGCGCCTCAAGCTGGGCCAGCAGCTCGCCGGCATCGTTACGTATGTTGCCCAGCGAAATACTCCAGCCGTCGTCGCCCTGCTGTATCAGCTGATTGAGATACCACGCCTGGTGAGCACGATGGAAAGAGCCCGCGCCAATATGCATCCATACCGATTTCGTCGTCATAATCCACCTCAAATTAAGCATTTGTCATTTTCATGGGCATTTGCCCGTTTGTTGTAGTCTAGTGGCGGCGGGTGCCCTCTTTCTGAGATCAAACTCACATCGACAACATTTGCCCATAAAAATGACTTTTGCCCAATTACCAACAAAGCAGGCGAAGAGTAGAATGCGTTTCAAAGAGTCATAAGGTGTCGCCATGAGCAGAGAAGAGAAAAAACAGGAACAAGCCGCGCGAGTCGCCTGGATGTATTACGTGGCGGGGATGACGCAGCAGGATATTGCCCGCGAGCTGGGGATTTCACGGCAGGTCGCCCAGCGGCTGGTTTCTTCCGCCCGCGAACAGGGAATGGTGACGGTGAAAATCGCCCATCCGGTCGCCCGTTGCCTGAAGCTGGCGCAGCAGGTCCGTGAACGTTTTGGTCTGGAAGTCTGCCGCGTGGTGCCTTCTGAAGGACTGGACGACGACGCCATCCAGCAGATGCTGGCGGTGGAAGGTGCCGAGGTGATGTCGCAGTTTATCGCCGACGAGCAGCCTCAGGTCTTTGGCATTGGATCGGGGAAAACGCTGCGCTCGATAATTGACGTGCTTCCCTGGGTCGAACGTCCGCAGCACCACTGCGTTTCGATGATAGGGGCAATTGCGCGTGATGACTCGGGTACGCGCTATGATATGCCGCTCAAAATGGCGGAAAAAATGCAGGGAAAATACTTTTTCATCCCCGCTCCGCTATATGCCGACAGCGAAGAAGACCGCGACATGTGGTGTCGTCATAAAGTGTACCAGCGAGTGGCAGATCGAGCGCTGGCGGCCAACGTTGCGTTTCTCGGCGTTGGCGAGGTGGATATCGGCTGCCCGCTGAACGCCGAGGGCTTTATTACCGACGAGCAGGTCAAAATGCTGCACGACCGGGGCGTTGCCGGTGAAATGCTGGGGCATTTCTTCGACCACGGCGGCCAGCGCATATACAGCGAGCTGGATGCCCTGCTGACCAGCGTGCCGCTGCAAAGCGATAACCCACGTAAGATCATCGCTTTCTCCGGTGGAGAGCGGAAGTTTACCGCCGTCAAAGCGGCATTGATCGGCCGCTGGATGTCAGGCCTGGTAACGGATGAGAGTACGGCGGTGAGGTTGCTGGGCGAGGAGTGATGCGTTCTTCACCCTCACCCCGGCCCTCTCCAGGAGGGAGAGGGGGAAACCCTAAATTCCCTGAGGGGAGGGATTACTTCAGCGATCCTGAAAGGAACTGCTGCAGGCGGGCGCTCTTCGGGCTGCCAAACAGCTCGGCAGGTGGCCCTTCCTCTTCAATGCGCCCCTGATGCAGGAAGATAACGTGGCTGGAGACGTGACGGGCAAAGTCCATCTCGTGGGTTACAACGACCATCGTTTTCCCCTCTTCCGCCAGCTTCTGCATAATGCGCAATACTTCACCCACCAGCTCCGGGTCAAGCGCCGAGGTTGGCTCATCAAACAGCAGTACTTCCGGCTCCATTGCCAGAGCGCGGGCTATAGACACACGCTGCTGCTGGCCGCCGGAGAGATGCACCGGATATTTGACGTACTGACGTTCGTCGATGCCGACCTTCGCAAGATATTTAATCGCTCGTTCTTTTGACTCCTGCTTGCTCAACCCCAGCACCTGAATGGGCGCTTCCATCACGTTTTCCAACACCGTCATGTGGCTCCACAGGTTGAAGTGCTGGAATACCATCGTCAGCCGGGTGCGCAGCAGGCGCAGCTGGTTTTTATCGGCCACTTTAAGCTGGCCGTCTTTATCCCGCACCAGATTAATGTTCTGGTTGCTGACCACAATCGTGCCTTCGCTCGGTTTTTCGAGGAAGTTAATGCAGCGCAAAAAGGTACTTTTGCCAGAGCCAGATGAACCGATGATGCTGATAACATCCCCGGCGTTAGCCTTCAGAGACACCCCTTTGAGCACTTCATGTTCGCCGTAGCGTTTGTGCAGATCCGTTACGTTTAATTTAATTTCAGCCATCAGAAGTCACTCAGTGCGAAGCGGGTTTAACGTGCTGCAGCCAGCGTTTTTCCGCTTTGCGGAACAGGCTTATCAGCGCATAAGAGATAATCAAATACAGCACGGCCGCGATGCCAAACGCGGTAAACGGCTGGTAGGTTGCGGAGTTGATATCACGGGCAATCTTGAGCAGATCCGGCACCGTGGCGGTAAAGGCCAGCGCCGTGGAGTGCAGCATCAGGATCACTTCGTTGCTGTACGCCGGAAGCGCAATACGCAGCGCGGAAGGCAAAATAATACAGCGGTACATTTTCACTTTTGAAAAGCCGTAGGCTCGCGCCGCCTCAATATCACCATGAGGCACCGAGCGAATGGCGCCGGCGAAAATCTCCGTGGTATAGGCGCAGGTGTTCAGGGTCAGCGCCAGCACGGTACAGTTGAGACCGCTGCGGAAGAAAGCGTTCAGCAGCTCCGTACCTTTGACGATCTCCAGCGTGTACATGCCGGAATAGAAAACCAGCAGCTGCACGTAGAGCGGCGTACCGCGAAAAATGTAGGTAAATAGCCAGATGGGGAACGCAATAAACTTGTTGCTGGAGACTCGCCCGATGGCGAGGAACAGCGCCAGAATTCCGCCCATCACCACCGACAAAATCAGCAGCCAGAGCGTAATCGCCACGCCCGTAAAGCGGTAGCCGTCGGTCCACAGCAGCGACTGCCAGTAGTCGTGAATAATATCGATCATAGCTCCGCCCTCTTCACGCCAACGGAATAGCGGCGTTCAAGCCAGAGCAGTACCCCGTTTGAAACCGTAGTAAAGACCAGGTAGATAACCCCGGCGACAATGGCGAAGTAGAACGGCTGCCAGGTGCTTTTTCCGGCAAGCTGCGTGGCCTTCACCACATCTTCAAGGCCGAGCAGGGAAACCAGCGCGGTTGCCTTGAGGATAACCTGCCAGTTGTTGCCGATCCCCGGCAGCGCATAGCGCATCATGGCCGGGAACAGAATGCGACGGAAGGTTTGAGAGCCGGTAAAACCAAACGCGGTAGCGGCCTCAATATGGCCCTTTGGCACTGCCAGAAAGGCACCGCGGAAGGTCTCGGTAAAATAGGCGCCATAGATAAAGCCAAGGGTGATAATCCCCGCCACCATCGGATCGATATCAAACTGCGCCATACCCAACGCATCGGTAATGCTGTTGAGCAGCATCTGCAGCCCGTAGAAAATTAACAGCATCAGCACCAGGTCCGGTACCCCGCGAATCAGCGTGGTATAGCCCTCGAACAGCAAAGCCAGCGGGCGATTTTTGGACAGTTTTGCGCCAGCGCCGGCAAGCCCAATCAGCACGGAAAGGACCACCGAAGCGAGCGCCAGCTCAAGCGTAACCAGAGCCCCTTTTAAAATTACTTCAGAAAAGCCATACAACATGGTGCGTATCCTGTCTTCAGTGTTCGCTGCTACTTATTGGGCCCCGTCTGACGCGGGGCCTTTGTCACCGGTAAGGCTTATTCACCATACACATTAAAATCAAAGTACGGCTTCGCTAACTTCTCATAGGTACCGTCTTTGCGCATCTCCGCGAAGGCCTTGTTCAGCGCCTCACGCAGCTCGTTATCTTCTTTGCGCAGCCCCATACCGGTCCCGACGCCAAACAGCTTGTCGTCTTTAATAGACGGACCGCCGAACTGGTAATCTTTGCCCACGGGCTGTTTCAGGAAGCCTTCGCTGGCGGCCACCTCATCCTGGAATGCGGCGTCGATACGCCCGGCGGCCAAATCAGCGTAGATAGAATCCTGCCCCTGATAGGAGACAATCTCGATGCCTTTTGGCGCCCAGTGTTCATTGCCGTAGGTTTCCTGAGTGGTGCCCTGCAGCACGCCTACGCGCTTGCCTTTCAGCGACTCAATCGTTGGCTGAATCGGGGAACCTTTCGCTACCACCAGGCGCGAGTCAGCGGCGTACAGCTTGTCGGTGAACGCGATTTCCTGCTGACGCTTCTCGGTGATAGAGAGGGAAGACATGATGGCGTCGATCTTCTTCGCTTTCAGCGATGGGATCAGCGCATCTAATGGGTTTTCAACGAAGGTACATTTGGTGTTGATGCGCTTACAGAGTTCTTTCGCCAGATCGATATCAAAACCGACCAGCTCACCCTGAGCATTTTTGGATTCAAATGGCGCATAGGTTGGGTCAGTGCCAATCCGCAGGTTTTTCGGAATAGCAGCGAATGCTGTGGTTACGCTGGAAAACGCCAGCACCAGAGAAAGAGACAAAACCAGCTTTTTCATAATTATCCTCATTAGACTGTCCGTTATTTAAGGCTCACACCCACTACAAACAGGGAAAACATACGCAACACGTTGCGAATACAACGTTTTCGCACCATAAAGGTGCGGCCGGAACGTGGCCACACCACTGCATAGTTATCCTGCCCGGTTAAGAATATATTCATAACCGGGCTACAGACTAAGGGAAAAACTTATTCGCCGTAAACATTAAAGTCGAAGTACTTTTTCGCTAATTTGTCGTAAGTCCCGTCTTTGCGCATTTCAGCCAGCGCTTTGTCGAATGCGGCCTTCAGCTCGGTGTCATCTTTGCGCAGGCCGATGCCGGTGCCGTCGCCAAAGTACTTCTTGTCCTTCACGGAAGGGCCTGCGAAGGCATAGTCTTTACCGGCAGGCTGTTTCAGGAAGCCTTCGCTACCGGCCACTTCGTCCTGGAACGCCGCATCCAGGCGCCCTGCGGCTAAATCAGAGTAAATCAGATCCTGGTTGGCGTAGGCCACCACATCGACACCTTTCGGGCGCCATTCTGCGTTGCCGTAGGTCTCCTGGATAGAGCCCTGCAGCACCCCAACGTGTTTGCCTTTCAGCGATTCGAGCGTCGGCTGAATCGGAGAGCCTTTTGCCGCGATCAGGCGGGAGTCCGCCGCGTAGAGCTTGTTGGAGAAGAGGATCTCCTGCTGGCGTTTTTCGGTGATCGACAGAGAAGAGATGATAGCGTCGATTTTCTTCGCTTTCAGGGACGGGATCAGGGAGTCAAAGTCGCTGCCAACCCACGTGCATTTAGTCTGAATGCGCTTGCAAAGTTCGTTACCAAGATCGATATCAAACCCAACAAAATCCCCCTTTGCATCTTTCGAGGAGAAGGGCGCGTAGGTCGCATCGGTACCAATACGGACGTTTTGCGGAATCGCAGCAAACACGCTGGCTGCGCTGGACAGGCCCAGTAGTAAAGACAGTGCAAGAACCGACTTCTTCATACGATACCCTCAAGTTTGACTTTCTTATTTGTGATGTCTTGTTGTGTGATAATGCCTTACAGACGGAGAGTTGCAGTTCTCATGCCACTTTTCCCTGATGGGCAAAAAGTGGCCGATTTATGTTAATGAAAAGTTGCAACTTTGCGCTAATTTGAAAGATAGCAGTTCTGGGAAGCGGGAAGAGTGAGGAAAGGGATTTTGGGGGATTAAATCTTCTAAAAGCGATCGGCGTTACAGAATTGCCCCATTACGGGGCAATGATTTTGTGATGCACCGCGTCGGTGCGCCCTTATGCGCCACCCCAACGGACAAACAAATCTTCCGGCAGCTCAAGGTCAAACTGATCCAGCACGCGGTTCACCGTCTGGTCGACTATATCCTGCACGGTTTGCGGGCGATGGTAAAACGCGGGCACCGGCGGCATGATCACCGCTCCCAGCTCGGAGGCCTGCGTCATCAGGCGCAGGTGGCCCAGGTGCAGCGGCGTTTCACGAATGCAGAGCACCAGCGGGCGACGCTCTTTGAGCACCACATCCGCAGCGCGGGTCAGCAGCCCGTCGGTATAGCTGTTTACGATACCGGAGAGCGTTTTGATCGAGCACGGCAGCACCGCCATTCCCATGGTCTTAAACGAGCCGGAAGAGATGCTGGCGGCAATATCGCGAGAGTCATGAACGACATCTGCCAGCGCCTGAACATCGCGCAGCGAGTAATCGGTTTCCAGCGCCAGCGTCTGGCGCGCCGCATTGCTCATAACCAGGTGGCTTTCTACCTCCGGCAGCTGCTGCAAGACTTGCAGCAAACGCACCCCATAAATAGCGCCACTGGCTCCGGAAATACCGACGATCAGTCGTTTCATTGAATTTGCCCATAGAGAATATCTGGGCTGACTTTGCCGCAAGATGGGGTGGGATGCAAGAATAGCCTCTCCCCTTTTCAGGAGAGAGGCAAAGGCGCGTTAGCCCTCGTTGTGCATCTCTAAGTTTTCCACTTCATTCTGACGCGCCAGCGCTTTGGAGTCGTCGTTACGCAGGGATTCGAGATACTGCAGGTACTTGTGGTCAACGTCTTTGGTCACGTAGATACCGTTGAAGACCGAGCATTCAAACTGGGTGATATCCGGGTTTTCCACGCGTACCGCTTCGATCAGATCGTCCAGGTCCTGGAAGATCAGGCCGTCTGCGCCGATGATCTGGCGAATCTCATCCACCTCACGCCCGTGGGCAATCAGCTCGTTGGCGCTTGGCATATCGATGCCGTAGACGTTAGGGAAACGAATTTCCGGTGCTGCGGAGGCCAGATAAACCTTTTTGGCTCCGGCTTCACGAGCCATCTCGATAATCTGCTCAGACGTGGTACCACGCACGATGGAATCGTCCACCAGCAGCACGTTTTTGTCACGGAATTCGGCGCGGTTAGCGTTCAGCTTGCGGCGCACAGATTTACGGCGCAGCTGCTGGCCCGGCATGATAAAGGTGCGGCCAACATAGCGGTTTTTCACAAAGCCCTGGCGGTACGGTTTATCCAGAATGCGGGCGATCTCCAGCGCGATGTCGCAGGAGGTTTCTGGAATCGGAATGACCACGTCGATATCAAGATCTTCCCACTCGCGGGCAATCTTCTCGCCAAGCTTTTTCCCCATCTCCACGCGCGCGCTGTAAACGGAGATCTTGTCGATGAACGAGTCTGGGCGAGCAAAATAGACGTACTCAAACAGGCACGGATTGCTGACCGGATTATCCGCGCACTGGCGGGTAAACAGCTGGCCTTTCTCGGTGATATAGACCGCTTCGCCCGGCGCGATATCACGCAGGAACTCAAAGCCCAGGGTGTCCAGCGCGACGCTCTCGGAGGCCACCATGTATTCGGTGCGGCCATCGCCCAGGTCACGCTTGCCGATAACCAGCGGACGGATGCCGTTCGGGTCGCGGAAGGCCACCATGCCGTGGCCGATAATCATCGCTACGCAGGCATAAGCGCCGCGGATCTGGCGGTTAGTGGCGGCGATAGCGGCAAAAATATTATCGGCTTCCAGCGGGTAATGGCGGAAGTTATCCAGCTCGCTGGCGAAGATATTGAGCAGGATCTCAGAATCAGAAGTGGTGTTAATGTGGCGGCGTTTTTCTTCAAACAGCTTTTTACGCAGTTCGTGGGCATTGGTCAGGTTACCGTTATGCGCCAGAGTTATTCCGTAAGGGGAGTTCACGTAGAAAGGCTGAGCTTCGGAAGCGCTGGAACTGCCTGCGGTTGGGTAACGCACGTGGCCGATGCCCATATTCCCCTGCAGACGCTGCATGTGGCGGGCTTCAAACACATCGCTCACCAGGCCATTCGCTTTACGCAGACGGAAGCAATTTAAAGCGTCGATGGTGACGATGCCTGCGGCATCCTGGCCACGGTGCTGAAGTACCGTTAGCGCATCATAAATCGACTGGTTTACCGGCATGAAACCGGCGATACCGACAATACCGCACATGTTGTCTTTTCCTCATTAAGCCACACCCCCCGCTACGATTAGCGGGGCAAGAAACTTGACGAGCTTTGCAGATAGTCAAAGAACCATCTGATGATGAAACTGAATTGCGGGATAAGCTGCGACTTTTGCCAGTCATCGCTTTTTGAAAAACCGGTGAAGGTATCCAGGAAGAACAGAATGGCGGAGACGATCAGTACGCCACGCAAGGCGCCAAAGCAGATCCCCAACACCCTGTCTGTACCCGACAGGCCGGTTTTTTGCACCAGCGCGCTAATCACATAGTTGACTATCGCACCGACGATCAGCGTCGCGATAAACAGCACCGCGATAGCTATCCCATTACGTACCAGTTCCTCTTCAAAGCCAGTGAACCAGACTGACAGATAAGTGTAGTAATGACTGGCGACAAAGAAAGCACATCCCCAGGTCACAAGCGATAACGCTTCCTTCACAAACCCACGTATTACGCTTACCAGACAAGAAAAACCGATAACCGCAATGATGGCGTAATCTATCCAGACCATGAAAAAATCTCGTGATAAATTGCCCTGACGTCCAGTTCGGGGCGAATTCTAACAGAAAAAGAAAACGTTTGCGTAGGGATTTCCTTCCCCCGCGTAAATAAATAATGGCGTTGAAAAAAGCATCAACGCCATTAAAAAAGTGCCTGTTTTCCCCTCACCCTAACCCTCTCCCCCAGAGGGGCGAGGGAAACGCTCGGAGTGAGGGTTACCCCCTCTCCCTTCCAGGGAGAGGGCCGGGGTGAGGGTCACCAGCCGCTACCGCGGCGAGTAGTTCATCACCACGCCGTTCAGGCCAGAAAGCGAATTCAGCTCGCCAAGCGAGGACTTCAGCTTATCTTTCGAGGCATCCGGCCCAACCAGAATACGGGTAATTTTTCCCTGCACAGGCGTAGTCGGCGAGGTGTAAACCTTGAACCCGGCACCGCGCAGTTTAGCAACAATTTCATTCACCTTGTCCGCATTTTTTAATGCGCCAAGCTGCACCACGTAGGCTTGTCCGGTAGGCGCTTTGTCGGCTGGTTTTTCCGTTTTCGGCGGCGTTTCTGTCTGGTTATCAGCGGCAGGTTTAGGCTGCGGTTTTTCCACCGGCTTCGGTTTTGGTTTTTCCTGTACCGGCTGCGGCTTAGGCTGCTCGCGTGGGGCGGGCGCGGCTTCGTTGGCGGCCCCTGCGTCCTCGTTCACCGCGGTGCCGTTACTCAGCCCCGGCGGCACTGCGGCCCCGGCCCTCACCTCTTCTGCAGCCCCTTCCGGTGGCTGAGACGGCAAAGCCTGCGTTGCCGCAGGCAGCATATCTGGCTCGTCGCTGTCCCCAGGTTTTGGCACCAAAGGAATAGCGGCGAATTCATCCTGATAATGTTTTTTTCTGCCCATCCAGCAGACCTGGCAGCACAATAACGCCCAGCGCGACCAGAATAATGGTTCCGACTAATCGGTTTTGAAACTTACTCGCCACCTGCTCTCCCCGCGTCCAGTACTTCCATTACATGGGCCACCGTGTGGAATGAACCACACACCAGCACGGTATCATCAGCCGTTGCCTCTGCTATCGCCGCGTGCCAGGCCTCTTTTACGCTGGCAAACGCCCTGCCGTGGCCAAGGTGCGCCATCAGCTGGTCGGCGCTTGCGCCTCGTGGCCCCTCCAGCGGAGCACAATACCAGCTATCGACCTGAGGCGACAAACAGGCAAGCGTTCCGGCAATATCTTTATCATGAAGCATACCGATCACCGCCAGCACGCGCCCCTGTTTTGGCAGCGCCGCCAGACGACCGGCCAGATAAGCCGCCGCATGTGGATTATGGGCGACATCCAGAATAACGCGAGGCGCCTGAGACACTATCTGGAAGCGGCCGGGCAGCGTGGCATGCTCAATACCATAGCGTATCGCATTCTCACTCACGTTCAATTTACTTGCGCGCAACGCAGCAAGCGCCGTTGCGGCATTCGGCTGCGGTACCAGCGGCAGCGGCAAATCATGCAGCTCGCCCTGAGCGTCACGGAACGTCCAGCCGTTAGCGTTTACCTCATAGTCCCAGTCAACTCCACGGCGCAGAAGCAGCGCGCCCTTTTCCTGCGCAACATCGGCAATCGTATAGGGCATATCCGGCTCGCCCACAATCGCCGGGCGATCTCTGCGGAAGACACCGGCTTTTTCACGGCCGATGCTCTCACGATCCGGGCCAAGCCAGTCGGTGTGATCGAGCGCGATACTGGTAACCACGGCAACATCGGCATCCACGATGTTGGTGGCATCAAGGCGGCCGCCAAGGCCAACTTCAAGAATAACAACGTCTACCGCCTGCTGCTTAAACAATAGCAAGGCGGACAGCGTTCCGTACTCAAAATAGGTTAAGGAAATGTCTCCGCGAGCGGCCTCAATCTCTGCAAAAGAAGCGGTATGCAAAGCCTCCGGTAATTCTTCACCCTGAATACGCACGCGCTCGGTGTAGCGCACCAGGTGCGGCGAGCTATAAACCCCTACGCGGTAGCCGTCCGCCATCAGCGTGGTTTCAAGCGTGCGGCAGGTAGTGCCCTTGCCGTTGGTCCCTGCCACGGTAAAGACCGTTGGCGCAGGTTTCAGCGCATCCAGCTTGAGCGCAACCTTGCTGATGCGCTCCAGGCCCATGTCGATGGTGGATGAGTGAAGGTTTTCAAGATAATAAAGCCACGTGGCCAGGGGCGACGTGGCTTGAGGGATAAGATCTTTTTCCATGATGCCCACTTAACATGCACATAAAGAAAAAGGGCAGAGCCTGCTGGCCTGCCCTTAGTTGCGAATCAGGCCTCTTGACCCTGTTCCGGCGCTGGCGGAACCACAATCGGCTCACGCGGAGCCTCTGGGTTCGGCGCCGGAAGATTCATAAACTTCGCCAGAATGCTGGCCAGCTTCAGGCGCATTTCCGGACGGCGAACGATCATGTCAATCGCGCCCTTTTCAATCAGGAACTCACTGCGCTGGAAGCCCGGCGGCAGTTTCTCACGAACGGTCTGCTCGATAACGCGTGGGCCGGCAAAGCCAATCAGCGCTTTCGGCTCGGCGATGTTCAGGTCACCCAGCATCGCGAAGCTTGCAGAGACGCCGCCCATGGTTGGGTCGGTCAGCACGGAGATGTAAGGCAGACCACGCTCCTGCATTTTGGCCAGCGCGGCGCTGGTTTTCGCCATCTGCATCAGCGACATCAGCGCTTCCTGCATACGCGCACCGCCGGAAGCGGAGAAGCAGATCATTGGGCAGTTATCTTCCAGCGCCTGCTCAACGGCACGTACAAAGCGCGCGCCAACAACAGAGCCCATGGAGCCGCCCATAAAGGAAAACTCAAACGCCGCGGCAACGACAGGCATGCCGTGAAGGGTGCCTTTCATCACCACGAGGGCGTCTTTTTCGCCGGTCTCTTTCTGCGCGGAGACAAGGCGGTCTTTGTATTTTTTAGAGTCGCGGAACTTCAGCAAATCTTTTGGCTCAAGCTCGCTCCCCAATTCCACCGTTGTGCCTTCATCAAACAGGCTATGCAGGCGATCGCGGGCCGACATACGCATGTGATGATCGCACTTAGGGCAGACGCCAAGATTGCGTTCCAGCTCGGCACGGTACAGGACCTGACCGCAGCTGTCGCACTTGGTCCACACCCCTTCAGGGATGCTCGCCTTACGGGTGGGAGTGATATTGCTCTTATTGAGAATTCGTTCAATCCAGCTCATTGATGACCTTTCTGCTTGAACCTGGTCGATACCAGCGTTTCTGTGGCAGTATTCCCTGCCCCAGACCATAAATGGTGCTCATTAAAACACAACGGCCCGCGACTTTGGATAAAAAAGTGGTCGAACCGCTGCCACGTATTATTTTGACTGCCGCGCCGCAGCGCGTTTATGGCGGATGACTTCTATCACGCCAGGCAGAATCGAAACCACGATAATTGCCACAATCAGCAGCTTCAGGTTTTCCTGAACGACCGGCAGGTTACCAAACAGGTAGCCCGCGTAGGTGAACAGTAAGACCCACAGCAGCGCGCCGACGACGTTATAGATCGCAAAATGGCGATAGGACATATGGCCCATCCCGGCGACAAACGGTGCGAAGGTTCGCACAATCGGCACGAAGCGCGCGAGGATAATCGTTTTTCCTCCGTGACGCTCGTAAAAAGCGTGGGTTTTATCAAGATAACTGCGGCGGAAGATTTTTGAGTCCGGGTTACTGAACAACTTCTCGCCAAACAGCCGCCCGATAGTGTAGTTCACCGCATCGCCGATGATGGCGGCAATCACCATCAAAATGACCATGTAATGCACGTTTAGATCGTTGGTTTCCAGCGAGGCGAGCGCGCCCGCCACAAACAGCAGCGAATCCCCCGGCAAAAACGGCGTGACCACCAGCCCGGTTTCGCAGAACAAAATCAGGAACAAAATAGCGTAAACCCAGACGCCGTACTGTGCCACCAGCTCGGCCAGATGCACGTCAATATGCAAAATGAAGTCAATGATAAAACGGATGAAATCCATCAAAGTTTCCTTTTTTAAGCAGCAATCAGTCGGCTAAAAAAAGCGGCCCCATCGGGAGACACGGCAGCGCAAAGCGGTCGGGGTAATCTACCGACACCAGGTACAGCCCTTCCGCTTTTGCGGTAGCCGCGGCCTTTGTTCGGTCCTTCATTGCCAGCAGGTCAGCCATCCAGGTCTCATCCTGGTTACCGCAGCCCACTTCCATCAGACTGCCGACGATATTGCGCACCATATGATGCACAAAAGCGTTGGCCTTAATGTCCACCACGATGTATGCGCCGTAGCGATTTACCGTAATGTGCATCATATTGCGCCATGGGGTGCGGGACTGACACTGCACAGCACGAAACGAAGTAAAATCATTTTCTCCCAGCAGACTCTGCGCGGCGCGGTGCATTCTGTCCGCATCCAGAGGCAGGTGAAAATGGGTTACTCCTTGCTGTAACACGGCCGGACGCAGGCGATGATTATAAATCACGTAGCGATAACGGCGAGCTGTGGCGCTGAACCGGGCATGAAATTCGGCTGGCACATCTTTTACCCAACGCACGGCGATGTCACCAGGCAAATTCGTATTTACGCCCATCGTCCAGGCTGCGTCCTTGCGTACGGCAGAGGTTTCAAAGTGCACAACCTGGCCGGTAGCGTGAACGCCAGCATCGGTGCGGCCTGCACAAAAGACGTTAATGGGCTCATTCGCCACCTGGGAAAGCGCTTTTTCCAGCTTTTCCTGCACGCTACGCACTTCGTTCTGACGTTGCCAGCCGTAATATTTACTGCCGTCGTACTCAATGCCGAGCGCGATTTTATGAAGCGGAATTTCGCTGAGCACTTCGGACATCAGTACATATACTCCTGCACCAGCTTCTCAGCGGTTTTTATCGCCATCAGCGCGCCGCCAAAGCGAACGTTATCGGCAACGGACCAGAACTGAATCTGCTCCGGCATCCCGTAATCGTTGTGCACACAGCCAATAGAAAGATGGCCGCTGCCGGACGCATCCGCAACCTGAGTCGGGAATTCGCCCTCTTCAGACAGTTCGATATCTTCAGCCTGGGCGAACGCATCGCGTGCTTCTTCTGCCGCCAGCGGGCGCAGCGCTTCAAAGTTGACAATTTGCGCGTGGCCGTAGAACACCGGCGACTGCACGAGACTTGCGGAGATCATCAGGCCGTCGTCCTGCAGCACTTTACGCGCTTCATTGACCAGGCGCCGCTCTTCGCGCACGCTGCCTTCGGCGTCAGGCACCAGCGGCAGCATGTTGAACGCCAGCTGGCGGCCAAACAGATCCTCTTCATCAACAGGAATACCGTTCAACAGGCGTGCGCTCTGGCCGGCCAACGCGTCTACGGCGACTTTACCGCGCGCGGAGGCAGACAGCAGGCTGGTCACCTGAATACGCGACAGACCGCCCTGCTCGATAAGCGGTTTTAAGGCGCTCAGCAGTTGGCTGGTCAGGCTATCCGCCACGGCAACCAGGTTACGGTTGCGGTAATCGCTCAGCACAAACGGGTTCACGTCCGGCACCACCAGCGGCACGTCCGGCTCCATGGAAAACAGGCCGCTGGAGTCGATAACCAGGCAGCCGGCGTTGGTGGCTTCTTCCACATAGCGTGCTGAGGCTTCAACGCCCGCAACGAAGAAAGCCAGCTGGGCCTGAGTCCAGTCGAACTCTGCCGCATCCTGCACCATAATGGTTTTGCCTTCATAACGCAGGTTTTCACCGGCGCTCTCGCTTCGCGCCAGGGCATACAATTCACCAACCGGGAACTGACGTTCAGCAAGCAGTTCAAACAAAGCTGAGCCCACGGCACCGGTGGCGCCTAAAATGGCAATATTCCAGCCTTCAGACATGTTGGTTTACTCCAGAAAATAGAACAGACGCTCCCCGAGACGCCGCCTCAGGGAGCCAGAAGATAAAAGCTAGCTCAGCGGATGATGAATCGCACTAAAACCAAGCTTTTGCAGCATGTTTGCTGCAGCAGCGTCATCGCACTGTACGTAAAGCGATGACCACTCGCGGCGCTCCAGGTAGTTTTTACGCAGCTTGTCGAATTCGCCAGGCTGACCGGCTACCTTACGCAGTGGGGCGTCGTCGCGGCGCACATCATACACCAGATGAACCAGTCTTTTGAGCGTTGGCTGATCGAGCGGACCCGCCAGCGTAATACGGCCGAACTCCGGCGCGGGCAGCAGCGAATCCAGCGCTACCTGCTGAGACTGACCGATGAAATGGCTAAAGGCTTCAAACACCTGCGTGGTTCCGCGGGCCTTGCCCTCAAGCGTATAGCCCGCAATGTGCGCGGTGCCGATATCCACCTTGTCCAGCAGTTCGACGTTGAGGTCCGGCTCCGGCTCCCAGACGTCCAGCACGACGTTCAGCTTCTGCCCGGCCTTTAGGCACTTCAGCAGCGCGGCGTTGTCTACGACAGGTCCACGACAGGCATTAATCAGAATAGCGCCAGGCTTGAGGCGGCTAATCAGCGCCTCGTCGGCAAGGTGCAGCGTTTTATACTCACCGGATTTAAACAGCGGCGTATGGAAGGTAATGATATCGGCATCCTGTACCAGCGCTTCCAGCGCCACAAAATCGCCCTCGTCGCCGCGATCGGCACGCGGCGGATCGCACAGCAGAGTGCGTACGCCCCAGGCTTCCAGACGAGCCTGCAGGCGGGAACCGACGTTACCGACGCCGACAATACCGACAGTACGATCTTTCAGCTCAAAGCCGTCGCGTTCTGCCAGAATTAATAAGGACGAGAAAACATACTCAACAACGGCAATCGCGTTACACCCTGGGGCGGCAGAGAAAGCTACCCCGGCGCTTTGCAAATACGCTTCATCAACGTGATCGGTTCCGGCCGTTGCCGTCCCGACAAATTTAATCCCTTTACCGTCCAGCAGTTCGGCATTCACTTTCGTGACCGAACGCACCATCAACGCGTCAGCATCCGTTAACGCATCCACCGGAATCGGACGCCCCGGCACGGCAATAACCTCACCCAGGCGGCTGAAAAGCTCGCGGGCATAGGGCATATTTTCATCAACGAGGATTTTCACCTGAGTACCTGTCTGTTAATCGTCGAGATAAGGCCGGATAGTGTGCCATAATCTGACGTCCGGGCATAACGAACTACTCGCGAATGTTTTGTCGTACTTAAGGATCATTTAATAATGCAACCCATTCAGGGCGCCACGCCGCGTCCTCCGGGGGAACCTCCCTCCGCACCTTCTGCCGCCGGCGAACAGCCGCTTTCCACCCAGCAACGTACCGTGCTGGAGCGATTGATCACCCGGATCATTGCGCTAAGCCAGCAGCAGAGCGCCGAGGTTTGGGCCGGCCTTAAACACGATCTGGGGCTGAAAAACGATGCCCCGCTGCTGTCTCGCCATTTCCCTGCCGCCGAGCAAAACCTCAATCAACGCCTTACCAGCGCACAAAACACGCTGGCGACGCGCCAGATTATTCAGCAGCTGAGCGATTTGCTGCCGCAGGGTAATAACCGCCAGGCGGTGAGCGACTTTATTCGCCAGCAGTTTGGCCAGACGGCGCTGAGCCAGCTGACGCAGGATCAGCTAAAAACCGTGCTGACGCTGCTGCAAAACAACGAGCTTGCGATTCCTCAGCCGCAACAGCGCCCGGCCACCGACCGCCCTCTCCTGCCGGCCGAACACAACAGCCTGAACCAGCTTGTCACCAAACTGGCAGCGGCGACGGGCGAACCCGGCAAACAAATCTGGCAGTCGATGCTTGAACTTTCGGGCGTGAAAACCGGCGAATTAATTCCGGCTAAGCATTTTGCTTTGCTGACCACCTGGCTACAGGCAAGACAAACCCTTAGCCAGCAGCCTGCGCCGACGCTGCACAGCGTTCAGGCCGCACTCAAGCAGCCGCTTGAGCCGCAGGAGTGGAAAGAGATGGTGGATTACAGCCAGCAGCGCTTCCAGGCTACGCCACAAACCGTGCTGACGACTGCCCAGGTTCAGGACATTCTTAACCAGGTATTTTTAAAGCGTGCAGAACGCCAGCCGGGCGCGGCGGAAGTGCGGGATATCCAGCCAATCTACAACCCGATGTTCAGCGCGATTGTCGAACCGATAAAAGCGCTGAGCGCGAGGCCCGGTCTGGCGCTGATTGCTCTGCTCGTGGTGATGATTTTGCTCTGGCTGGTGATCTAGATCCCTTCCTCACCCCTCTCCCAAAAGGAGAGGGGGAAAATGGGCAACAAGCAAAACTACTTTCTGAACGCCACCAGCGTTACGACAATCCCCAGCAGCGCAGAAATTGCCCCCGCCATAAACACCGACGAATACCCCATGGAAGTAGCCAGAATGCCGGTAAGCGGCCCGGTAACGCCGTATGAAATATCCTGGAATGCCGCATAGCCGCCCAGCGCGGTGCCGCGAACCTGAGGTGGAACGCGCTTAACCACCTCAACGCCAAGCGCCGGAAAGATCAGCGAGCAGCCGCAGCCCGTCAGCGCAGCGCCCAGTAACGCAGTCCAGGCGCCAGGCGCGTGCCAAAGCAGCAGCAACCCAACCGTTTCAACGGCAAGAGAAAACAGCGCCACGCGCACGCCGCCGTAGCGGTCGGGCATCCAGCCGAACAGCACGCGCACCAGAACAAACGCGCCGCCGAATGCCGTTAACGTGAAGCCCGCATGCGCCCAGCCGTTCGCGGCAAAATAGAGCGAAACAAAGGTGCCGATAACCGCAAAACCTACGCCCTGCAGCGCCAGCCCCAGCCCCGGCTGCCAGATAAGCCCAACGACGGTAAACAGCGAAGGCCGCTCGCCTTTATGGGCAGGCACTGGTTTGACGGTGCCGTTAAACAGCAGGCCAATCAGCGGCAGAGCAAGGGTCGTCACGCCCAGCGCAACAAAACCCCACTGGCCGTTGAGCATCAGGCCAAGCGGCGCCCCGGCGGCCAGCGCGCCGTAAATCGCCATGCCATTCCAGGACATCACCTTGCCGGAACGTCCGGGGCCAACCAGCCCTAATCCCCAGGTCAGGTTCCCGGTCAACAGCTGGCTTTCACCAAAGCCAAGAATCAGCCGCCCCACAATCAGCAGGCCAAACTTTACCGCCGGCTCGACCGGCAGTAATGCGGCGAAGAGATAGGCAACACCCGCCAGCCCGCAGGCAAACATTCCCTGCAGGACGGAGCGTTTGGCCCCCATCTGGTCGGCCAGCCGCCCGGCGTAGCCTCGGGTTAGAACGGTGGCAAGAAACTGAATGCCCACCGCCACGCCAACCATCATGTTGCCGTAGCCAAGCTGCTGGTGAACAAAAAGCGGGATCACGGGCAGCGGCAGGCCAACCGTCATATAGGTAAGAAATACCGCAAAGGTAATTCTGAAAAGCGAAGTATTTGCCGATTTCGACGTTTTAAGGGAGGTATCAGATACCGAAGACATACTGCTTACTCCATAAATTCAGAGCAAGGCGCTACTTAACCCGCGCCCTTGCCTCTGAGTGTTCAGATACAGGGTGCGTTGGTTAACGTTAAACGCTTACGCATTATCAAAACGATAATGGAGGGAAATGCATAGTGCCTCCCGGTTAACCGGCTGTCAATGCTGAACAATGGGCAAAAAAATGGGGCACCCGCAGGCACCCCATTCTGAATCATTATGGTCATTAAGCGTTAAGCTTGCGCATCACCAGCGTGGCGTTGGTGCCGCCGAAGCCGAAGCTGTTGGACATCACGGTGGTCAGCGTCGCATCGGTGGCTTTAGTGACGATGTTCAGGCCGGCAGCCTGCTCGTCCAGCTCTTCCACGTTAATGCTTGGCGCGATAAAGCCGTGTTCCAGCATCAGCAGAGAATAGATGGCTTCCTGCACGCCTGCCGCACCCAGAGAGTGGCCGGTCATAGCTTTGGTCGCGGAGATAGCCGGGCTGCGGTCAGCGAACACTTCACGAATCGCACCCAGCTCTTTCACGTCGCCTACCGGAGTAGAGGTACCGTGGGAGTTCAGGTAGTCGATTGGGGTATCAACGCCGTGCATCGCCATCTTCATGCAGCGCACCGCGCCTTCGCCTGATGGAGCAACCATGTCTGCGCCATCGGACGTTGCGCCGTAGCCAACGATTTCAGCGTAGATATGCGCGCCACGTGCAAGTGCATGTTCCAGCTCTTCTACCACCACCATACCGCCGCCGCCAGCGATAACGAAACCGTCACGGTTTGCGTCATAGGTGCGGGAAGCTTTATCCGGGGTTTCGTTGTATTTGGTGGACAGCGCGCCCATCGCATCAAACTCACAGGCCATTTCCCAGCCCAGCTCTTCGCCGCCGCCAGCAAAAACGATGTCCTGTTTGCCCAACTGGATCTGCTCAACCGCGTTACCGATGCAGTGCGCAGAAGTCGCACAGGCGGAGCTGATGGAGTAGTTTACGCCGTGGATTTTGAACGGCGTTGCGAGGCAGGCGGAAACCGCAGAGCCCATCGCTTTGGTCACAACGTAAGGACCTACCGCTTTCAGGCCACGCGGGCTACGCATCGCGTCAGCACCGAAAACCTGCGCTTTAGAAGAGCCGCCGGAGCCGGCGATCAGGCCAACGCGCGGGTTATTCTGGTAAAGCTCTTCACTCAGACCAGCATCAGCAATCGCTTCACGCATGGAAAGATAGGCATAGATAGAGGCATCGTTCATGAAACGAACCACTTTACGGTCAATCAAACCGGTAGTATCCAGCTTGACGTTACCCCAGATGTGGCTGCGCATTCCCGCTTCTTTAAACTCTTCCGAGAAAGTGATCCCGGAGCGTCCTTCTCGCAGAGATGCCAGGACTTCCTGCTGGTTATTACCAATGCTGGAAACAATGCCCAGGCCAGTAATCACTGCACGTTTCATTCAAATACCTCGTTCACTGCACTATGTAGGATTTCGTGTGGCACAATAGCGTACAGTTGTAAGCCGAACAAGTCCGATCAGCCAAATTATGCGGAAATTTGCGCCGCTCCGCTCACACCGTTATGATCGAGCCACTGCCTGTCAGACGAGCAACTTACGTGAAACATTCCCCTATACAATCCGCCAACCTCGGTTTTAACGAAGAAGGTACACCTGTATCCCGAGATTTTGACGACGTTTACTTCTCTAACGATAACGGACTGGAAGAGACGCGTTACGTGTTCCTCGGCGGAAACCATCTCCCTGAACGCTTTGCAACCCACGAAAGACCGCTCTTTGTGGTCGCGGAAAGTGGTTTTGGCACCGGCCTTAACTTTTTGACTTTATGGCAGGCGTTCGATGAATTTTATGTGAAACGTGAGGATGCCTGCTTAAAACGGCTGCATTTTATCAGTTTTGAAAAATTCCCCCTCACCGCCCCCGACCTGGCGCTGGCCCATCAGCACTGGCCTGAACTCGGCCGCTTTGCCGCCGAACTTCAGCAACAGTGGCCGCAGCCCGTGCCCGGCTGCCACCGCCTGCTGCTGAACGGCGGGCGCGTGACGCTGGATCTCTGGTTTGGCGATATTAACGAGCTGATATCTCAGTTGGATGACACGCTGGACGGGCAGGTAGATGCCTGGTTCCTTGACGGTTTCGCGCCCTCTAAAAACCCGGATATGTGGACGCCGCAGCTGTTCCAGACGATGGTTCGCATGGCTCGCCCCGGCAGCACGCTGGCGACCTTTACCTCCGCAGGCTTTGTACGCCGTGGGCTGATTGAGGCGGGCTTCACCGTCACGCGCAGCAAAGGGTTTGGCCGCAAACGTGAGATGCTTGTCGGGTCGCTGCAGGAGCCGGTAAAAACTCCGGCCCGCGCGCCGTGGTACGCCCGTCCCGGCACGCCTGAACGCGAAACCGCTATTGTTGGCGGCGGCATTGCCAGCGCCCTGCTCGCCCTGGCGCTGCTGCGTCGAGGCTGGAAGGTCACTCTGTATTGCGAAGATGAAGCCCCAGCCCAGGGCGCATCCGGCAACCGCCAGGGGGCACTTTACCCGCTGCTCACCGCGCATGATGCGGCGTTAACCACCTTTTTCCCGGCGGCATTCACCTTTGCCCGCCGCCTGTACGACGCCCTTCCGATAGCGTTTGACCATGACTGGTGCGGCGTTACCCAGCTCGCCTGGGATGACAAAAGCGCCCATAAAATCGAACAGATGCTCGGCCTGGGTTTGCCAGACTTACTGGCGAAGGCCGTCGATGCTGAAACGGTAGCGGAAACCTGTGGCGTGGACACGCGGTGCGGTGGCATCAGCTATCCGCTGGGCGGCTGGCTCTACCCGGCACAGCTTACCGCCGGCGCTCTGGCGCTGGCCGAACAGCAAGGGTTGAAGATTCATTATGGACACCGGGTGACCGACTTAACGGCAGAGAATGGCGGCTGGAAGATAGATTTAGCTCAGCAGGAGGCGGCCCATCACAGCGCC